>JALEIR010000010.1 GCA_022769665.1 Lachnospiraceae bacterium
GTATGTTGCTCTGCTCATGGCTAGCATGCGAATTGGCTGTTATAGAGGTTGGCGTAGAAGCCTCCCTTGGCAAGCAGGCTCTCGTGATTACCCTGCTCGATAATATTTCCGTCCTTCATTACAAGGATAATATCTGCCTCCTGGATTGTGGAAAGTCGATGGGCTACAATAAAACTGGTTCTTCCTTCCATCATGGTGGCAAATGCATTTTGAATTTTCAACTCAGTACGGGTATCAATAGAGGATGTCGCCTCGTCCAGTATCAGCATAGGCGGCAGGCAAAGCATGACTCTGGCAATGCAAAGCAACTGTTTCTGTCCCTGTGAAAGGCTTCCCCCATCTTCTGTAATAACGGTGTCATAACCCTGAGGGAGACGCTTGATAAAGCTGTGCGCATGGGCAGCTTTTGCAGCCTGAATCACCTCTTCCTCCGTAGCTTCCGGCTTACCCATACGGATATTGTCGCGAATGGTTCCCGTTCTCAGCCAGGTTTCCTGTAAAACCATACCATAATTGGTTCGCAGGCTTCCTCTTGTCATATCCCGGATATCCGTTCCGTCCACCTTGATACTTCCGCTGTTTACATCATAGAACCGCATCAAAAGATTGATGACTGTGGTCTTGCCGCAGCCCGTAGGTCCGACAATGGCAACTCGCTGTCCCGGTTTCACTTCCAGATTGAAATTCTCAATCAACTTCTTCTCAGGCACATAGCTGAAGTAAACATTCTCCAGTTTTACGTTGCCCTGTGCATTTTCCAGTACTTTTGCATTCTCAGCTTCGGGAATCTGAGGTTCCTCGTCAATCAGCTCATAAATACGTCCGGCACAAGCAAGGGCATTCTGCAATTCTGTCACAACCCCTGAAATTTCATTGAAAGGTTTGGTATACTGGTTCGCATAACTTAAAAAGCATGATAAGCGTCCAACACTGATGCCTCCCTTGATTGCAAGAAAGGCACCAAAAATTCCTACTCCGGCATACACCAAGCTGTTAACAAAACGAGTGCAGGGATTTGTCAGGGAGGAAAAGAAAATGGCTTTCAGGGAGCACTTTTCCAGTCTTCCGTTAATCTCCGAAAATTGTTCTTTCACAGCTTCCTCACGTGAAAAGGTCTTTACAATCTTCTGGTTGCCAATCATCTCCTCAATCAGAGAGGTTTGTTCGCCTCGGGTCTCAGACTGGAGTTTAAACATGGAATAAGTTCTGGTAGCAATAAATCTGGCCACCAGAAAAGATACCGGTGTAATACACACAACCACCAATGCAATCGGTACATTAGTCATCATCATAAAAATCAAAGTACCGAAAATCGTAAGAACACCTGTAAACAACTGGGTAAAGCCCATCAGTAACCCATCCGCAAAAGTATCCACATCCGCTACCACACGACTGACAATATCGCCATAGGCTTTGGAATCCAAATACTTTAAAGGAAGCTCCTCCAGCCTGTGAAAAGCCGCTTCTCTGATATCCTTTACCACATGGTAGGTAATATGATTGTTGCAGGTATTCATCACCCACTGCGCCACAGCGGTAATCATAACCGCTACGGCAATTTTCTTCATAATGGAGAAAACACCGTTAAAATCAACCTTTCCCTTCTCCAAAATCATATCTACCGCATCTCCGGTGAGAATCGGAACATAAAGGGTAAGCAACACCGTTAAGGCTGCCAGAATCAGTGAAAGTCCCACCAAAAGCCAGTACTTTCGAATATAATTCAAAACCTTTTTCAGCGTCTCAATCTGACCTGTTCTTTTCTCTGTATTCTTGTTATCTGACATTCTGCTCCCCTCCTTTCTCTGTTCCTGCCTTAATCTCTTTTTCCGGCTTTATCTCTTCTGCCTTTATCTCTTTTGTCTTTATCTCTTCTGGCTTTATTTCATTTTGAGGTTCATTTTCTTTTGCCGAACGATTCTCTTTTCCCGCCTTTGCCGCTTTCAGGCGCTCTTCCGGGTACTGGGAATAATATATTTCCCTGTAAACATCACAACTTTTCAAAAGCTCATCATGAGTTCCGATGCCTGCCATCTCCCCGTCATCCAAAACAACAATCTTATCTGCATGGCGAATGGTAGAAGCTCGCTGGGAAACGATAAATGTGGTAGTATTTCCTTCCAATTCTCTCAGTGCAGCCCTCAGCTTCGCATCGGTAGCATAATCCAATGCCGAAGCGCTGTCATCCAGGATCAGTATCTCAGGCTTTCGCACCAAAGCCCTTGCAATCGTCAGACGCTGTCTCTGTCCGCCGGAAAGATTCTTGCCGTTCTGGGCAATCTTCGCATCCAGCTTTCCGTCCTTCCCTTCCACCACTTCTCTTGCCTGAGCAATGTCAATGGCCTGCCACATCTCCTCCTCAGTGGCATCCGGCTTACCCCACTGCAGATTACTCCTTATGGTTCCCTTGAACAATACTGCCTTCTGGGGAACAACGCCGATACGTTCTCTCAGCTTTCCTTCCGGAATATCCTTCAAATCGACCCCTTCCAAACGGACAGCTCCTTCTGTCACAGGATAAAATCCGGGAATTAAATTTACCAAAGATGATTTACCGGATCCGGTTCCGCCGATTACGCCTACGGTCTCACCTTTGTTTACCGTAAAGTTGATGTCATGCAGTGTTTCTGCTCCCGCTCCCGCATAGGTTAATCCCGTATGAGCAAACTCCAGGAAAGGAACACCGGGATTTTCCGGGTTTACATTTCCTTCGGAAACCTTTCCTGCCTTTTCGTCACACTCCTCTGCAGAAACATCCTCATTCTGTATCTCAAATACCCTTGCCACACGGTCAGCACATGCCAATGCTTTTGTGATGGTAATAATCAGGTTTGCCAGCTTCACCAGCTCCACCAGAATCTGAGACATATAATTCAGGATTGCAATTACCTCTCCCTGGGTCAACGAACCTATATTTACCTGAATTGCCCCTGTGTATATCAGTGCAATAACCGCAGCATTTACAATAACATAAGTCACAGGATTCATAACCGCACTGATTTTTCCCACAAAGGTCTGGCTATGAGCCAAAGCTTCCGTATACTCTTTAAATCTGTCTTCCTCTTCCGCCTCTTTGTGAAAAGCACGAATGACACGGACACCGGTCAGATTTTCACGAGTGATACCCAATACTCTGTCCAGATTTGCCTGCACCTTCTTATATAAGGGCATAGTCCACATCATGATACCGAACACCACGATTGCTAAAAGCGGAATAGCCACCACAAAAATCAGGGCGCTCTTTACATCAATAGTGAATGCCATAATCATGGCACCGAACACGATAATCGGAGAACGCAAAAACAGACGCAGTACCATGTTCACACCGGACTGCACTTGGTTGATATCACTTGTCATACGGGTAATCATGGTAGAGGTACCCGCTTTATCGATGTTGGTAAAGCTCAGGCTTTGAATATGGTCAAACAAGGCTTGACGCAGTTTCGTGGAAAAGCCAACCGCCGCCTTTGCCGCAAAAAACTGTGCCGTAACAGAAGACAAAAGTCCGACAGCTGCCAATGCCAGCAAACAAAGTCCCATTTTCCCGATATATCCCATATCGGCATTCTCAATACCCCTGTCAATTATATTTGCCATGACAAGTGGTACAAGCAATTCAAAGAAAGCTTCCAAAAGCTTAAACAGCGGTGCCAAAACAGCTTCTTTTTTAAAATCCTTTAAGTATTTCATCAAACGTCCCATTGTTCTACTCCTGTTATCTTTTTCTTCCTTTTCGGGGAAGGGTTCCCGGAAGCTTAATCTATACTGCTATTCTTAATTTGTTCCAAGAGTTTGTTATAGAATTTCCCAATATTTGCAACACATATTGAATGTTCATATCGATACTCTCCATCCGCCTGATGGTCCTTAAAATATCCTGTCACCATCAGTTTTTCCCATAAAAATTTCTTTGTTAGCTCAATACGATGATTCATCACTTTTACACTCTCAACTTTCTATTTTTCAATGGCATAGGATGGGATTAACATAAAATACATTTCAGATATTCTTTAACATTTCATCTCTTTCTGTGCACACGGCAATCGCATATCCTTCGGGCGCAGAAATTTCGGGCCATTGGGGATACAAAACATCACTGTTCAAAGCAGCCATGATTCCCTGACCCGTCATCTTCCCGTAGGCTTCCTTATTCGTCCACAGCCGAAAGAACAATTTTTGACGCTCTGCCTCACTGTCACACTCTTCCAAAGCCTTATATTCCGCTTCCGCAAAAAAACGACTTGCCAGCTTGGAGAAATCTACAGTTTGCAGCTTTTGGATATCCGCCCCCACTTCCCTGTCAGAAATCGCGCAAAGTACATAATCCCCGGAATGTGAAAGGCTGAAATACAACGGGAAATCCACGATTTCCGGTTTCCCGTGCGGACCGAAACGGTATTGTAATGGCAAGGGGATACGCTGTGAATTTTGAACTCTTTCCGGTACATTCTGCCGTCCTGTTTTCAACAGTTCCAAAAGTTCCCAAGCCTCATACTGCAGCATTTCACATTCCTGTACTTCACATTTCTGCTTTTCATAATCCTGCTTTTCACAAACCTGTTCTTCACATTCCTGCTTCTCGCAGCCTGCTGTTCTGTTTTGATAATCTAACACTATTTTCTGCAACAGCAGCCCCGCTCCCAGGCTCACCGCCTGCGCTCCCGGTTTTCGAATTTTCTCTGCCTTTTCCCGACGTACTTTATCTACTAAAAGAAAAGCTTGTCGTACAAAGTCTTCCGTCTGCCCCGGACTGCTTATTTCCCGCAGACTGAGCAAATAGATGCGTACAGACATACATATTCCCTCATATTGTGTAACAGTGCAGCTCTCTGTAGTACTGTTGTTACGTCATGGCTGAACTGTTACCATATTGTTAAGGCTGCCGCAAAGTACACGCGACAGCCCATTTATTTACGATTCCTGTTTTGCGGTAATGGCAAGATGCAACTCGTCCAGCTGTTTCTGCTCCACAGTACCCGGTGCACCCATCATGATGTCCATAGCATTTTTATTCATAGGGAAGGGAATAATCTCACGGATACTCTCTTCGCCGCAGATTAACATAATCATACGGTCAACGCCGGGAGCAATACCTGCATGTGGCGGTGCTCCGTAACAGAATGCATTGTACATGGCAGGGAATTTTGCCTTCACATCTGCCTCGCCCAGGCCCACCAGTTCAAATGCCTTAATCATAATCTCCGGATCATGGTTTCTGACAGCACCGGAAGAAAGCTCTACACCATTACATACCAGGTCATATTGATATGCCAGTATCTCAAGCGGCTCTTTGTTGGTCAGGGCATCCATGCCACCCTGAGGCATTGAGAAAGGGTTATGACAGAATTCCAGTTCTCCGGATTCCTCTCCGATTTCATACATAGGAAAATCTACAATCCAGCAGAACTCATAGCAATCCTTCTTCATATGCTTCTCGCTTGCAGCGCCCAACAACTTACGAAGAACGCCGGCAGTCTTCTGGGCTTCCAGCTTCTTACCTGCTGCCAGTCCAACAAAATCACCCTTCTTCAGACCCAAAGCTGCGATAACAGCCTCCTTGCGATCCTGTAAAAACTTGGAAATACCGCCCACAAACTCTCCGTTCTCATCCAGTCTGAACCAGAATGCCTTGCGGGCTGTCTGTACCTCTACCTCTGCACAGATTGCATCAATCTGCTTACGGGTAGCGGCAAATTCGTCAACCACAACAGCCTTTACGGTCTGTCCTTCAAAAGGACCGAAACCGCATCCGGCCATGACATCTGTAGCATCTGTCAGTGTCAGGTCTATCCGAAGATCTGGCTTGTCAGAGCCATACTTATCCATAGCTTCCAAATAAGGAATCCGTACAAAAGGAGCCTTGGAAGCCTGTTTGTAAATACCGTATTCTTCAAACACAGGAGGGAGTACCTGCTCCACTACCGAGAAAACATCCTCCTGGGAGGCAAAGGCCATTTCCATATCCAGCTGATAAAATTCTCCGGGTGAACGGTCTGCTCTGGCATCCTCGTCTCTGAAGCAGGGAGCAATCTGGAAATAGCGGTCAAAACCTGACGCCATGAGAATCTGCTTAAACTGCTGGGGCGCCTGGGGCAGTGCATAAAACTTCCCCGGATGATTTCTGGCAGGAACCAGATAATCTCTAGCACCCTCCGGAGAAGAACAGGTAAGGATAGGTGTGGTAATTTCCATGAATCCAAGAGCGTTCATTCTCTGGCGAAGCTCAGCCACAATCTTACTTCTCATGACAATATTCTTCTTCATATTGGGGTTACGCAGATCCAGATAACGGTATTTCAGACGTGCATTTTCGTCTGCTTCCCTGGATTGATTGATTTCAAAAGGAAGTGCATTGTAAATGCATTTTCCCAGGATTTCAATCTTATCGGGAACCACTTCGATTTCTCCGGTAGGAAGCTCCATGTTTTTGTTGGAACGTTCCCTGACAACACCCTCCACGGAAATCGTGGACTCCTTGTTGATGCTGTCCATGACAGCCATCATTTCCTCGGTCTCCACCACCAGCTGAGTGGTACCGTAAAAGTCACGCAAAATCACAAATCCAAGATTCTTGCTGACCTTTCGCATATTTTCGAACCAGCCTACAAGCTTTACTCTCTCTCCCGCGTTGCCGATTCTCAGTTCGTTACAATTATGTGTTCTGGACTGAATCATTGCCTTAGCTCCTTATCCTTAACTTATCTTTTCAACTCTTCCTTATAAAACTCCTCGAATTCCTCGTAGCCTTCCGCCGTCAGCTGATCCTTCTGGAATTTTTTATTCTTGTTCATGCGGGCTACCAGCACCTGAGTACCGTCCTGACGGGTATTCTGCGCCTTTGCAATAATCCCGCAAAGTTTCTCTCCGCCCACACCCTTCTCAATTAAATATGCAATCTTTTTCGGCTGTTCGGGTACTTTGAAGCCATTCTCCATCAGCAGCATAATGATTCTTTCAAAGCCGATGGAAAAGCCGCAGGCAGGAACATCCTGTCCGGTAAACTTACCCACCATCTTGTCATATCTGCCGCCGCCACCGCAGCTTCCGCCAAATCCGGGAAGCGCAATTTCAAAAATGGTGCCGGTATAGTAAGACATTCCGCGAACCAGCGTTGCATCAAATACCATCTTAAAATCAGAGGACTTTGTGGCACTGACACTGTCAATAATCTCCTGCAATCCTTCTGCCACAGAGGGCTCCAATACACCCTGCAGGGTCTCGGCCAGATAAGCCACACCGTTTTCCTGTTCCGCCAGATTTCTGTAAAGAGAAAGATACTTCTCTACACTTTCCTTGGAAAAACCTTTCTCTAAAAGTTCCGCTTCCACACCTTCCAGACCAATCTTATCCATCTTATCCAGTGTAATAAACACACTGTCATAGGAATCCTCGGGGAACCCGCTGTAAGCAGCCATGGCTTTTAAAATCTGTCTGTCGTTGATACGAATTTCAAAACCCTTAAAGCCCAGTTTCCCCAGCGTTGTGGTGGTAGCCAGAATCAATTCGATTTCCGCCAAATTGGAAGGCTCACCCAGAATATCGATATCACACTGCATAAACTGGCGGAAACGACCTCTCTGGGGTCTGTCCGCACGCCATACATTGCCCATCTGCAATGCCTTAAAGGGAGAGGGAAGCTGTGCTGCATTGTTGGAATAATAGCGCACCAAAGGCACGGTCAAATCATATCGCAGCCCACCGTCCACTACTTCCTCTTCCGTTGTGGCTTCTGCCACATTCAGTTTTTCCCCTCTCTTTAAAATCTTGAAAATCAGCTTTTCATTGTCACCACCCTGCTTATTGGTCAGGTTGGCAATGTTCTCCATACAGGGAGTCTCAATGGAGGTAAATCCAAACTTGCCGTATGTTTCCTTGATGACACCGATTACATAATCCCGAATCTGCATCTCCTCCGGCAGAATATCCTTCATGCCTGTCACAGGCTTTTTTGATAATGCCATACATTTACATCCTTCCGAATTAATAAACTGTTCAAACTCTGCCCGGTAAATATTACCGTCAGGTCTGAACAGTTTCCATGATACTTTTTTTCAGGTTCTGTGTCAATACATAAACAAAGGGAAACTATCTCAAGCGAAAGGAATCTGCCATTTGCTTCAAGCTCTGGGCGCATTCATTTAACTGCTGGCTGATAGCGGTATTTTCTTCCGCGCTGGCCGCATTATTTTCTACGCTCTCGGCGACTTCTCTTAATTCGTCATTGACATCTTCAATTGCCGTCTGCTGCTTCTCAACAAACTCAACAATCTCATCAATATGTTGTTTGGACTGGGCAGAATCGCTCACTCCCTGCTGAATTGTTCCAAATGTTGTCGTTACCAATTCTTTTCCCTTGGAAACCGCGACCTGAGATTCCTCAATCAGCTTATCGATATTCTCACTTGCCTGTGCACTGGATGCGGCAAGCGTACTGATTTCACCTGCAACAACAGCAAAACCCCTTCCGGCTTCTCCTGCCCGGGCTGCTTCAATCGATGCATTTAAGGAGAGCAGATTTGTCTGTGCGGCAATTTCTTTGATTGTTCCGACAAAGCCCGCAATCTCACCATAACACTGGTCAATGCTATCCATTGCCTTTACAAGCTCGTCCATCTCCTGATTACCTGTCTCCAAATGCTTCTTGGTAATCTCTGCCGTATCGCGAACACGTATTGCCCGCTCCGTTATCTTCTTTGTCTGCTCCGTCAGCCGCGCCATATCTTCCGACAAATTTGCAACAGCTTCATTCTGCATGGAAGCACTCTGTGCAACACTTTCCGTTGTTCTTCCCAATTTATCTGCAAAATCCAATACATTTACAGCTTCCATGCTGATTTGCTGAATGAATTCGTTCAGATTGCTTACAATACTTTCCAGTGCATTTTTTATCTGCACATAACTTCCTTTAAAGTCCCCATCAATCGTAACTGTCAGGTCTCTGTCCGAAATCGCAGTAACCATACCGGAGATACTGTCAATATAAAACTTCAGACTCTCTATGGTTTCATTTATGGAATCCGTCAGTTTTTCGATTTCCATAGAGTTCTTCTCTTCATCAAACATCACCGACAAGTCGCCTTCCGCAACCCTAATCATTTTGTTACTGATGGACTCCAACGGCCGGAACAGAACACCGATTCTTCCTTGAACATCCTTTCTCGTAGCCGCCGTCATCACAAAATAAATCATCAGATTCAGACCAATTACCAACGCAAACAAGAGTAGTATTGTGCCAACCGGCTTCACGGAAATTACTTTCCAGCCTGTCACCGCGGAAGTATTACCGATTCCAAACTTCATACCGCTTTTATAATCCAAAAACAGTGTTGTAACCATATTTTCATTTACAAAGGTCCGGTACAATGATAATATCAAAACTACTACTGCATTCACACACGCCAAGATTGCTGCATATGTTCCGACTGCACCCCCTGTTAAAAAATACCCAATAGTTGCCGCTTCCGCTCAATCATCTCGTCAATTTTCTCAATATATAATGAAACATCTTTAACATTTTCGCAACGCTCAATCCTTCCGTCCGGGAATACTCGCTTGGTAATCGAACCTGCTCCCAAAGCAAGAATAGTCTGTTTCTCCTCCATGATGAGAATGTTGTAAAGTCCCAACTTTCCTTCCCTTGCATATCCCACATTTTCAAAGTTACCGGACATGTTTTTTTGTCTGTACAGATAATAAGGTACCAGCCCCAGCTTCCTTGCACCCTCCGCCGCAATGTTCATGGTCTCGTCCGTGTTGCGTAACATCGACACACCGTTCTCCTGAATCCAAAGATTCAGCCGGGAAGCACGCTTGATGGCAAGGGAATGTACCGTCAGACTGTCCGGAGCAAGCTCCACCACTCTGTCAATGGTGCGCTGTACATCTTCCTCCAGTTCTCCCGGCAGTCCCAGAATCAAATCCATATTGATGTTGTCAAAACCCACCTGTCTTGCCAGCGCATAGGCTTTCTCCACCTGCTCCACCGTGGCCTTTCTTCCGATGATATCCAAAGTCTCCTGCTTCATGGTCTGTGGATTCACGGAAATTCTGGTAACCCCATGCCGGTATAATACCCTCAGTTTCTCCTCTGTGATACTGTCGGCACGTCCGGCTTCCACAGTAAACTCTTTCACCGAACCAAAATCAAACAGCTCTTTGAGTCTGGAAATCAGTCTGTCCAGCTGTTCCGGTTCCAGGGTAGTAGGTGTTCCGCCGCCGATATAGACACTGTCCAGTATCTTGTCCCGATACTGTTCCGCCACATATTCCATCTCTTTGATTAAACAGTTTACATAAGAATCCACTATTTTCCTGTAGCCACCGATGGGATAGGACGTGAAAGAACAATAAAGACAGGTGGTAGGGCAAAAGGGAATGCCGATATAGAGACTATAGCCCCCCTCATAATGGACGCCGGAAAGCAGTTCTCTCTCTCTTTCCGCAATCTCCACTGCCAGCTCTGCCTTCTCTGTACTGACCTGGTGTAATCTTCTGTAATACTCCAGAATTTCCTGCTTACTCTTTCCTTCCTCCAGCATACCGTAAGCAATCTTAGTGGGACGAATTCCTGTCAGGTTTCCCCAGGGAAGCAGCTTTCCCGTTTCCTGTGAAAGCACATTATACAGAAAGCACTTAAACCCAACCTTCACCTGCTTAGCATATTCCGTGTCCCCGGCTGCACCGGCTTCAAAGTTTTCCCGAAGAATATCATGCGCCTGTGCATCCCAGTAGTAATCTCTTCCGTCAATCCAAAACACCGCGCTGCTGTCCTGCATCTCCACCCGGATGCGAACCTTGTCCCCCAGCTCCTCCCGTTTCTTTTCACTGCTCTCCGGTATCAATACCGCCACCTGTTCCTCCGGAAAGAAAGCTTTCACCAGCGAATGTACATCATATTCAATATTTTCTCTGTTCAACTCTACTACTAACATTTTAGCACGCATGCCTTTCCCGCGTTCAAACACGAATTTTCAGTTAAAATTCTGCTGCTTCATTTCATCAATAAACATTGAAACATTTAAATACCGGTTTCTTGTAAAACGGAAGTCTGCCGTACTCCTCTTCGGCAAGCTTTCTGTAAAAGTGAACTGCCCTGCGCAGTTCCTGATTCGAAGGTCCTTTTTCCCCGAAACCGCTCTTCTCCAGAATCATACGGAAATCATCTGCTTCCTGTCCGTTTAATCCGTCACTGTGTCCGGAAACCCATAACAGCAGTTTCAGATTCCGATATATTAGGAAAATCTTTTCTCTGTTTTCCGCCCTGCATAATCTCCAATAGCAGCTTCTGTGAATCAGGTATACTGTTGCGATACAAAGAAAGAAACCGAAGCATACTCCGAATATTCCCTTCAATGCCGCTTTCACACCGGAGGGAAGCTCCCACTTAGGTTTAGCCGTTTTTTTGTTTTTTTGCAAAACAAATTCTGTATTCTGAGAGGTATCTGTGCCGGAGCTGTCCCCTACGGCATCTTCGGTACCGGTATTTCCTCCCGGCTGAACACTGATACCGGAACTGATCGCCGAGCTGTCCCCCGCACCGACATTTCCTTCCGACCGGTCGTCTGTGCCGGAATCTGTTTGCCCGCTTGCGTTTGTATCGGGTAATGCGCCCCGTCTGGTAGATTTCTTACCCGACGAGCTTCCCGGCTGTCGCTTCACCGTTCCGCCGTTCGCTTCCTCCCCATCTTCCCCATTATTGTTCTCTTCCGACGCGTCGATGTTCTCCGGCTTCGGTACCGTCTCATCCTCAAAGGCACCTGACAACTGACCTGCAAACTGCAGTTGTTCCATGGTATTGTCTCCCGAAAAGGCTGTGGCTCCCGGCGTCATTTCCACCGGAATCCATCCCACCCCGTCCAGATAGACCTCTGCCCATGCATGCGCCTGCCTGTCCAAAATCACTGCCGTATAATCTCCGTCGCTTGTCCGGGAAAATGCGTCTGAAGATACAGAATAACCGGTTGCGTACCTGGCCGGCACTCCCAAATACCGCAGCATCAATACTGCCGAGGATGCAAAATGTGCGCAATATCCTTCATGACTGTCAAACAGAAAATATTCCACAAAGTCTTCACCCTTTGGTGTGTCGCCTACCTCAAGATTATAAGACGCATTTTTCCGCAGATACGAGAGCACGTCAGCCAGACTGTCGTAAACGTCACCGTTCCTGAATCCCGAGTTTTCCAAAAATGCAGTCAGCTCCGGAAACTGTTCTGCGGGATATTCACAGTAATTATCATACACATAACTGCAGTATCTCTGTTCTTCTTCTGCCGCCTCCCCAATCAGTCCGTCGGCGCCGTAACTATCGTTCATCATATAGCAGGCATATTCGTAGCTGCTACCCTTGCGTTCCACACTGCCATCCCAGTGAACCCGGTAATCCTCCGTCACCTGCGCCCCACATGGATAGAGGCTGTAGGAACCTCTTCCGCCCAGCTCTTCCACCCGGATAAAACCGGGAGCACCATCCCGAAAAGCCTGAAAAGTCAGATTAATCAGTTCTCCACCGTTCCCGGGCAGTTCCCAGCCTTTTGCCCTGTAATACTTCTCAAGCTCGGAATCTCTTGCCGGTTCCCACTCATTCCCGGAATATTCCTTTCCGATATATCCTCTCAGATAAACTGCAGTTTCCGGTGCTTTGTCCACAGTCACCTGATAGACCGGGACATCCTCATACTCCGGCATCCCCTTTCCTGTCAGTTCTCCGTCCACATCTACACCTTTTTTGCCAAGATGTGTAAGTTCATACTGCAGTTTCGGAATCCACTCTTCGTTTATTTTCGTGTTCAATTCCACCCTGACATTCAGAAGCTCTTCATATTTTTCATCAAATACCGGCAACAGAAACCGGCTCACAAATTCCATAATGACAATCATTGCCGTACATCCGATCAAAACGGCCCAACGTCCTGCTTTTTCATCATCCCGATAGGCTTTTTTAATGACAACGGCGGCAAGTCCCAAAACGCAGAAGCAAATCGCTCCTCCGTCGGGGAAAAAATCCACCCCGCATGCTGCCACAAACCATAGTGCATCTGCCAGAATAATTGCAGTCACCCTGGAACGCATCACGCCATAGCCGATGAAAAGGAAGTACGGAACCAGAACCACCAGCATACTTACCGCAGCTCTCCTCTGCATAACCGCTGTTTCTGCCTCCATGATATAAGTCCATATCAACTCAATATGATACCTGGAGTTCAACTTTAATATCGTATCCTGCAGTGCCCAGCCCAAGCTGTTCAACATCGTCCTGCGAAAGCAAAAAATAGTCACTCCGTAAAGACATAAAAGCAACAATCCCTGAATCAAAATTTTCTTTCTGTTTCCGGTTTTCCAAAAAAGGACTGACAGTGTACTCATCAAAATGATGCCGCCAAAATAGAGCACCGGCTGACAATACCAGATATCCCGCATCTGTAATGCAATATTTAATGCTGTAACCGCTCCTATGGCATTGATAATTGTTAGCAATATGGAAAAAAGAAGATTTTTTCTATTTTTCATAGGCACATTGCTCCCCTATATACAGCCTGCCATCCGGTTCCAGATGACACCCCAGCTTCAGAGAAGCAATCTCATCTTCACCCACGCTTCCAATCTTCTTTAGCTCAAGCAGTTCCATAATGCAAAGCTGCAGTTCCTCTCCTGTTTCTATTCTGTAACAGCACAGTATACCGTCCCGGCTCCAGAATACATTGTAGCCTTCCACTGCAATTTCCGAAAAGAAAGCCATGACAGAACAGGCTCTGTCCAAAAAAGCATCCCTTCTGTCCGGGTCAGCCAGCAGTTCATCCGTCATATTCAAAAACAGGTTCACGGAATAATCTGCATCCCGATCCCTCACCTGAAACTCTTCTTCCCTGGCAGTCAGCTTCCAATGGATACTGCGCAGATTGTCACCGGGCCGATATTCCCTGATGAAATAGTCACCATCCTTCACAGCACTGCTTCTGTTGAGAAGCCCGGAAATCATCTCCATCTCATTTTCCCCAAGAGGTGCCACAACCGGCATTATCATGACGGTTCCCCCTCCGGACTTTTTTATCGGCACGGAAAAAAGGCCCAGACAGTCATATATTTTTGCCCTTGCCACCGTAAACTCCGAACGCCCGCAATGTGCCGCCGGAAATGTATATTCCATTTGTTTCACGCTTCGTCCGCCCATTCCCCGTATCTTTTGTTTATGCCGTACAGACTTCTCGCCGTAGGAAGCCCATCTTACGTCGGCCCGCAGGGACGCCAGCGGTAATACTCCGTTATGGATTGCCTTCAAAGATAGTATGACACAATTCCCCCTGGTTGCAAAAGGAGGAATCTCGCCTGCCTCAACCCTGCAGAATGCGGCTTGTATCAATACGGAAAAGAGGCAGACCACCGGCAGTACCAGCAAAATGCCAAGGAAAAAACGAAGGCCTTGAAAAGTGTACAGCATGCAAAGCCAGATACAGGCTGTCACAATCAAAATATAAAGAATTTTTCGCCTAATCATCTCATTAATATTTTTCTCCGGGCTTGGGTACCGGAACCCGGTTCAGAATCTCTTTCAGAATATCTGCTGCCGTTTTTCCGTTCAACCGTGCTTTCTGATTCAGTCTGATACGATGTATACCGACATCCATCAAGGCTTTCTGCACATCCTGCGGTACCACATACTCACGTTCACATAAAAAAGCATACGCTCTGGCCATCTTACCCAGGGCAAGGGTTCCCCGGGGACTTAAGCCCAGCTCCAACGCGGGATGTTTTCTGGTTGCATCCGAAAGCGCGACCATATAACGGTAGATAGAATCATGAATAAAAGTTTCCTCTGATTCACGCTGCATCTGCTGTAACTCCTCACCGTCCGCCACGGCAGTAACAGCATCCAGCGGTCTTTCCGTATGCCTTCTCTTTAACAGTGCCACCTCATCCTCTACCGCTGGATATCCCATAGTGATACATATCAGGAATCGATCCATCTGTGCCTCCGGCAGACGCTGTGTACCGTAAGAGCCCACAGGGTTCTGGGTTGCCAACACGATGAACGGCTTCGGGACCTGTCTTGTAATCCCGTCCACCGTCACATTTCCCTCCTCCATAACCTCCAACAGAGCTGACTGGGTTTTCGGTGAAGTCCGATTGATCTCATCCGCGAGCAGCAGATTGCACATAACCACCCCCGGATAATATTCAAATTTTCCCGTCTCTTTCCGGTACATGGAAAAGCCCGTAATATCAGATGGCATCACGTCCGGTGTGAACTGAATTCTGTTGGACTTCAATCCGAAGGCCCGTGAAAAGGCCATTGCCATTTCCGTCTTACCTACACCGGGTACATCCTCAAGCAGCACATTTCCTCGGGCAAGAATCGCAGCCATCACCTTTTCAATACAGTCATCCTTGCCCACAATCACCTTCTTCACCTCATCCATTACCAGATGAGCCTTTATGCTTTTCTTTTCCACTGTAAAAATCCCTTCTCTGCCATAATCCCCGACTAACATGCTAAAAAGGCCGGCATTTTTCTAGCCTAAGAAGGAATTATACTCCTTCTCATGGGCAATTGTTGTACTCTCGCCATGCCCCGGATATACCTTAGTATCATCCGGCAGAACAAACAGCTTGTCCTTGATGGAACGAACCAAAGTACTCATACTGCCGGTAGGGAAATCCGTTCTTCCCACGGATTCTGCAAACAGCGTGTCCCCGGCAACCAAAAAACCGGCTTCCTCAAAATAATAGCAGCATCCTCCAACCGTATGTCCCGGTGTGGCAATCACCTTACATTGCATTCCGGCAAGGGTCAGTTCCTGCCCGTCCTTTAAATATACATCGGCAGAAGTTATACAGGGTCTCCCTGCCTGCTCGGACACATTTTTATGCGCATCACGCAGCAGTTCCTTCTCCGCTTCCATGGCGTAAACCTTCACCGGTTCCAGCCCGTCAGCTTCCGCAGCTGCATTTACGGCATTCTTAAGTTCATCCAGGCCCCAGATATGGTCAAAATGACCGTGAGTCAACAAGATTGCGGCAACACGAAATCCGTTTCTGTTCAGGGCACCGTATATGCTTCTTCCCTGGTCCGCAGGGTCCACCACAATACATTCCTTTTCTCCGTCCCGATACAAAAAGTAACAGTTTGTGCTGCATACTCCCATCACCATTCTTCCGATTTTAATCTCAGACATGTGCTGCTTCCTTTCATCAACCATACTATACATTTGCATCATATTTGTATATCCACTGACGCAGGTAACGTACCAACCGGTACAGCTTTACCCTGTGGTTCTCTCAATATCAATGACACTCTCAATGCCACGTATCTTGTCAATCACCCGGTTCAGCTCTTCCCTGCTCTCAATCTCAAAAGTAGTCTGAAGAGTGGCCAGCCCCTGTTTACTGGTTCTGGTATTCATGGACAAAATATTGATATTCTTCTCCGTCATCGCCTTTGAGATATCCGCCAAAAGACCGTTTCTGTTGTTGGCAAAAATCTTGATTTCCGCCACATACTTCTCCGCTGTGGTATTCTCCGGTACCTGCCACTCCGCATCAATCAATCTTGCCCGCTCTATCTCAGGCAGATTCATCATATTCACACAATCCGTTCTGTGAATGGAAATACCGCGACCCCTTGTGACAAAACCAACAATTTCATCACCCGGCACAGGCGAACAGCACTTGGAAAAACGGACAGACAAATCAGCGATTCCCTTTACCACAATTCCGCTCTTCGGCTTCATATGAGTCGGTTTTGCCGCTGCAGAAGCTCCCGCCTCCGCAATGCTCGCCAATACTTCCTCATTTGTCAGTTCCTTCTTATGGTCCCTGTCATACAGTTCCTGCAACTTATTGACAATCTGACCTTCCTTCAGCGCGCCGTGACCGATGGCTGCCAAAACCGCATCCCAATCCCGAAAACCGTATTTCCGCATGATGGCATCCATATATTCCTGCTTCAACAGCTCAGACAGATTGATGGATTTGGTCTTACAGTAGGTGGACAGCAGTTCCTTCCCCTTGACAATGTTGTCATCCTTCAGTTCTGCTTTAAACCACTGGTTAATCTTATTTTTAGCTTGCGTGCTCTTTACCACATTCAGCCAGTCCCGGCTGGGTCCCTTGGAATTCTGGGAGGTAATGATTTCTATACGGTCACCGTTCTTGATTTCATAATCAATGGTCACCAGTTTGCCGTTGACCCTTGCTCCCACCATTTTATTGCCCACAGCTGAGTGAATGCTGTATGCGAAATCAATTGGGGTGGAACCTGCGGGCAGATTCTTAACCTCTCCCGACGGGGTAAAGCAATACACATTGTCGGAGAACAAATCCAGGTCGTTCTTCAACAGATTCATGAACTCCCTGTTATCCGACATATCACGCTGCCACTCCAGTATCTGGCGCAGCCATACCAGCTTTTCTTCCTCCTGCGCCTCCACCTTTTTGCCGTCCGAGGCTTCTTTGTATTTCCAATGCGCGGCAATACCGTACTCAGCCGCTTTATGCATCTCAAAGGTACGAATCTGTATCTCAAAAGGCTGCCCGTTACTTCCAATCAGTGTGGTATGCAGAGATTGGTACATATTGGCCTTGGGCATGGCAATATAATCCTTAAACCGCCCCGGTATGGGCTTATACATCTCATGAATAACACCAAGCGCAGCATAACAATCCTTCACGGAATCCACGATAATACGCACTGCAAACAGATCATATATCTGATCCAGTGTCTTATTCTGATTCTTCATTTTCTTATAGATACTGAAAAAGTGTTTGACACGTCCATCCACCTTTGCTTTGATTCCGGCGTTGGCTATGTGCTCACTGACCTCATCTACTATACCCTGTATATATTTTTCCCTAACACTCTTTCGCATGGCAATCTGGTTTACCAGGTCATAATAAACCTCCGGCTCCAGATATTTTAGCGATAGGTCATCCAGCTCAATTTTTATCTTACTGATACCCAGTCTTTGTGCGATAGGACAATAGATTTCCAGTGTTTCTCTGGCAATTCTCTGCTGGCTTTCCGGTGTCTTGTATTTCAGCGTCCGCATATTGTGCAGTCTGTCCGCCAGTTTAATCATGATGACGCGAATGTCCTTCGCCATAGCCAGAAACATCTTTCTCAGATTTTCTGCCTGCATCTCAAGCTTATCATCCGGCTGTGGAGTTCCGGAAGTCAGAGGAATTTTTTCCAGCTTTGTCACTCCGTCCACCAAAAGCGCCACGTCATCTCCGAACTCCCTCTTAAGGTCGTCGTCTGTCATGACAGTGTCCTCTACCACATCATGAAGCAGCCCCGCCACAATTGTCTCCTTATCAAGCTCCAGGTCTGCCAAAATAATAGCAACATTAAGCGGATGAATGATATATGGCTCACCTGACTTGCGGAATTGATTTTTATGTGCCTCAGTTGCTACCCGATAAGCCTTTTCTATCATGGTAATATCATCACTGGGATGATATTTTTGCACACGTTCAATAAGCTCCCGATATAAATCATCGGGATTCTTAAACTCCTGAGATTCACTTATCTTTCCGTCATCAAAAATGACTTCATTTTTTTCTTCTGCCATAGCTGTTCCACGCTTTCCTGCCGTATCTTTCAAGTATAAACGCCACTACGGGCAACTCATCTACTTGCCGGGATAACAGATAGCTGATTCAAGACGATAACCTTCCAGTTTTTCTCTTCCCTTTAATCCGGCCAGTTCAATCAACACCACAATTCCAACCACCTTACCGCCAAGGCTCTCAATCAGCTTTATCATGGCCTCCGTGGTTCCCCCGGTAGCAATCAGATCATCCACAATCAGAACCTTCTGACCCGGTTTGATACTGTCCTTATGCATCTCGATGGTAGCCTGACCATACTCCAAATCATAGGATACGGAGACAGTTTCCCTGGGAAGCTTCCCCGCTTTTCGAATCAATACAAAAGGCTTTTTGTTATTATAAGCAATAGGAGTCCCGAATATGAATCCCCGGGATTCCGGGCCAACCACCACATCATAATCCAAATCCTGAATTTTCTCCTGCATGGTGTCAATTGCCAGCTGCAGTCCTTCCGCATCCTGCAATACGCTGGTTACATCACGGAAGATGATACCCTCCTCCGGAAAATCCGGTATGCTCAATACATATTCTTCCAATTTTTTCATTGCCGCATCCCTCTCTCGTATATTTGATAATAATGTTTTTATTATATAGTGTTTTACACGGAATGTCAAAAAACACACTGTCAGGACAACTGCTTTGTAAAGTATTTAATGATATCGCTTCTTGTAATGATTCCGATAAACACGTTTCTGTCATCCACAACCGGTACAAAGTTCTGACTTCTGGCACAATCCAAAAGTGCCTCCATCGCGGTATCAATGCAGACCGGCCGCACCTTTCCGCTTTGCAGCATGTCCCTGACCGATAAATGTTCCAGGCTCTTAAAAGTTATGTCATCCAGCTTTTGATTATGGGCCAGAATATTCCATAAGAAATCTCCTTCACTGATGACTCCCACATATCTGTCCTCGGCATCAATTACGGGAATGGCTGTATACCCGCTTCGGCGTAGCTTTTCCAGCCCCTGTCTGAGCGTCATATCATCCCTCAGATATGCCACCTCCGCCTTAGGCAGTAAAAATGATGCAATATTCACTGTTTTTCTCCTTCGCTTTTGTTTTCTTCCGCCCCTCTCTCATCTGTTCCCGTCACTTCCACAAAGCTGCTGTCCACAGCCTGCATTTTATCGAAATATTTCCTGATTTTTCCGGCAAAGTAAATCGTTGTCATACAGTCCGTCACGCCGCTGAAAATCAGTCCGATTCCCAGAAGTCTGAACAACAGGATTGCGGACTCAAAAGGATTGCACACAAGCAGAATACCAAAACATACATTAATCACCGCAAATGCCAGCATGACAATCCAGTTGCCGTACCCCATCCGCTTCATGTCAATGACATCCTGAAGCTTACTGCAGCCGCTGATTAAAATCATAATTCCCAACAGGAAAGGAATCAGTGCAATAATCAGATTCACCTTATTGAGTACGAGTATACCTGCTACAATTCCAATCAAGCCGTGCAGAAAATCGTTATGAAAATAATTCTGATGTGCATCACGCAGCAGGTAACATATCATAGACACTGCACCGCCTACAATCAATGTTCCTCCGATCAGATATCCCAGTGCTCTCTCCATGGTCTCCGGAATGACAAGCGCAACAATACCCAAAAGAATATAGAGGATCCCCGTCAGCAATGCATCCCATTTCATTTGCTTAAAAATTTTCATATGTATGTACCTCCTTTTTCGTTGAAAGAAAACAGGACTCCTTTGTGAAAAAGAGTCCCTGAAGATAACGATTGTTTACTTTCTGCCGCAGCACTTCTTGTACTTTTTGCCGCTGCCGCAGGGGCAGGGGTCGTTGGGATATATCTTGGCTTCCTTTACGATTGTTGTGGAAGACTTCTGCTCCTTATAAAGAGCCTTTCTTGTCTCCTCATCAAAAATATCGTTCCACTCTTCCAGGTTATACAGCCAGTCAGCCTCGGCTGCCACCATGTTTTTGTAAAGCAGTGCCTTGTCAAATCCAAGATTTACCTCTGTATCTTCCTCCATCTCCTCGATGGGATTCTTTTCCACAAGGCTGTCATTGATGCCGTCCAGAAAGCCCGTCATGGTCAGCACGGGAACATTAAACTTCTCAGCCAGTTCCTTAACGGTTCCCTTTACCACCTCGTCGGGATTCTTTAACAGCTGTGCATAAATTTCCTTCTCGGTCTGAAAATAAGCGCCCCAGATTTTCTGAAGCTGGGCTTGTCCCACAGACTCGTCATATGCTATCTTTTTCCATTGATCCAATAATGCCATAGAAATGTACCACCTTTATTGTTATTCGGTATTCAAATATTTACGCCCTTAAGTATATAACAGAATAGCATGAAAGACAATAAAAATTTTGTGATAAAAATTTGAATCATTTGTATAAAATCCTTTTTTCGGGTCAGACTATTCAATGTCAAGGAACCCCCTCCTTTGAACTTACCAAAGATAAAAATAATACTTAATCCTCCCCTTAGACAAGGCCCCCGGACTTAGAGATATCTCAGGCCCGGGGACTTTGACATTTTCACGGTATCATGCTGTTTTATGCTAATATGATTTCCTGAATCATTTCTTTTACTGACTTCGGTATTTCCAACGCATTCAAATTGCATATGCATTCGTTCAAAGATTGCATTCCCGTAACCATATCATAAATTTCATCCTTTAACCTATACTCAATCTGGGATTTGTTGAGGCAATCCGACACACGCCATTCTATTTTGTTCGATGCCCCCCTTGCTTCCTCATCAATTTCAATACAGATCTCACTATTAACAGATACTTCCGTCAATTCTATTGTCTGTATATTTCTTCTATCATCATAATTGGTCTCACAGCTAACAATTCTGCCGTCTATCCGAACACCCAAAACAGCTTCAGCAGAAATTCCCATAAATTTTAATTGATAATTTCGATATGCGGGAATTAATTCCTGTAATCCGCATGCCGGACTAATTGTAAACCTTTTTTGACTGCCCCACCTCAGCTGATATCTTGTTTCCACCCATCTGCCACTTTTAAAATCCATCGAAATTCCGTCATCTTCATATAGAACAAATTCACCATTCTCGCCGGTACAGATGATGATGACCATATCTTTCGGATTCTCTGTGCTGTTTTTCGTTATCTCTTCCCTCTGCAGTGGGATAATTGCACCGGCTTTTGCCAAGACCGGGATTGTTTCCAGAGGACGATACATGCAGACCATTTTATCACCCTGATATATCAACCCGGTAAATAAGTCATACCACATCCCCTGTGGAAGCCAGGTTGTCACCTTTCCCATTTTCGTTGTCATATCCATTTTAGAGGTAATGGGATGAACCATCATTTCCGTTCCGAAAAAATATTGATTTCTGACATCATATGCCCTGTTATCATCCGAATAGCGGTAATACATGGGTTGCACCAATGCTTCACCTTCAAAATGTGCTCTTGCATTCATTGTATAAAGATACGGTATCATTGCATGGCGCAGCCGTAAAAACTTCTTGATAATCCCACATTCCCATTCTCCGAAATTCCACGGTTCTTTTCCGGTGAATCGGCTGGAAGAGCTGTGAAGCCGCATAATTGGTGAAAAGACTCCAAACTGCACCCAGCGAACAGCCAGTTCATCATCTCTGTATCCATCCATGTGGCCTCCTATATCATGACTCCACCACCCATATCCAATATTGGAAGCTGTCGACGTAAAGTAGGGCTGAAACGCTAATGACTTCCAGGTAATCACAGTATCACCCGAAAAGCCGATAGGATAGCGATGGCTTCCTATTCCCGCATATCTGGAAAAAATCAGAGGTCTCCTGTTTTCTTTCTCGCTATCCCGGAAATGATAATGGTTCAACATCCAAAGAGGGTCCAGGCCCGGTATACCGGAAGCGGTACCCTGCTGCCAGTCAATCCACCAGAAGTCGACCCCCTCATTTTCAAGCGGGTGATGTAAATATCGGAAATACGCCTTCAGGAACTCAGGATCCGAAATATTAAAGGGAATCGGAACCTCTTTTTCAAATTCTACCCCAAGTGCTTCTGCCATTTCCCGATATGCCTTTTCATGTCCTCTGACACCATCTGCCGGATGGACATTTAATGTCACATGAAGTCCCCGATGATGCAGTTCCTTCAACATTTCCTCATGGTTTGGAAACAATTCCTCATTCCACGTATATCCCGTCCATCCGTTTCCATATTTTTCATCCAGCTTCACATGATGCCAGTCCATATCCAGCACAGCAACGGAAAAAGGTATATTTTCATCTTGAAATCTATCCATCAACTGCATATACTCGTCCTGTGTATAGGCATGATATCTGCTCCACCAGTTGCCTAGCACATATCTTGGCAGAAGCGGTGTCGCTCCGCACAGCCGAAAAAAATCCTTCATACACTCCCGGTAATTATGCCCATAACCGAAAAAGTACAAATCCGTATGTCCAGACAGTGCAGGCCGAACCCATCCGTCTGCCGTAAGAGCTAATGACGCACTGTCATCCAGCACAGCATATCCGGTTCTACCCAGTACACCGTCTTCCAAACCGGTTTCACCGTCACAGGCATCCAGTGTTCTTGCTGTTCCCTTCAAATTGCCCCCTTTATCTCCATATCTCCAGATAGAGCAATTTGAGTATATTCCTTTGATAAGCCGAATGCTCAGTCCGTTTGCAGAAAAAGCTTTTCTATCATAAACTATCTGAAGCTCCTCTGTAATAATTTCCAGTTTATCCTTCTTCTCCCATACACGGAAGTTCGGAATATCAAAATTACGGTTCAAAACTGTCTGGGTTGCACAGTCTTCAAATTGACCGCTGATGCTATATTCCAGCCGAATCAATCTATCAGTCAGGATACTAATCCGATACGTGTCACCCTGTACCATACATTCATGTTTTGCCACCGGATTCATTAAAAAACTATGTATTTTATCCATAATTAACCTTTCTGCCATGTCATCTCTGTGTCAAATATTCTCTGACCATTTGAAAAAAGCACAAACTTCTCTTCTCCCGACAGCCGCTCAACCTCATTCTTTCCCTTTTCCCAAGAAATAATAAGTTCATTATCCATATCATCAAAGAAATGGTATCTGCCCCTCTCACCAACAGCCCAAAATGTCAGCTGTACATATTTGTCAGTCCGGTTTCCCACAAAGCTCCCCAGTTCCAATGTGGCACCCAAATTCAGGGCTATACAGCTTCCGCTCCTAATAAATACCGGTATCCTGTCGCTACCGCAATTTACAAAATAATCACGCCGCCCTCGCAGTACTTCTCCTTCCGTCCATTCTCCCAATTCTTCGTTCCACACCCGAAGCGGCCACAGACAGTTCCATTCTCCATCCGGCAAATAAACATTCCGCCCGGATTGCCCCTCTTCCATAATCGGAGCAATCAACAGCTCTCCAAGCATAAAACAGTCTACCACATCATATACCCGTTCGTCTTCCGGATATTCCACCGCCAAATGCTTCATCATGGGAGTTCCGGTTTTTGACGAAATAACAGCCTGCTGGTACAGGTAAGGCAATAAATTCATGCGCAGATTAAAATGAAAACGTAACCTTTTAAGCAGTTGTTCGTCACCATACATCTTGCTGACATTCCAAGGACTCCTGTCATTTACTCCCCAGGTCACCGCAAGCACTTCTGAGAACTGTCCACCTACCGGTTCCGAATGCCACTGCATGATAGGTGCAAAAACGGCACATTGAACCGCTCTCTCATACAATTCCTTTGTCGGCATTTCGCCGGCAAATCCCCCAATATCGAATCCCCAAAACGGAATCCCGCTGAGTCCTGCGCTCAGGCCCGCAATTATTACATGCCGGAATTCTTCCCACGAGGAAATCTGGTCTCCCGCCCACTGTATCGGATAGTTCTGTTGGCCCGTATACCCTGCACGGCTGAACAATACCCTATCCTTTCCGACAAATTCCGTATAAGCCTTCACATAGCTCTTTGCATAGTAATTCCGAAGCTCAATTCCCGTCATTCCGTTAAATGCCGTCACATCATCCGTCAGCACAAATTCCCCGCCATCCGTTTTAAAACCGGAAACTCCCATAGCAAGAAGATAATCCCGTTTGCCGAACCACCATTCAATCGTCTCCGGATTTGTAAAATCCGGCAACAATGAACCCGCAAACCAATGTCCTTCCGGAATTCTGTATACTGTTCCGTCTGTATTTTTTATACACAAATTCTTCCTTATGGCATATTCCCAATCTAAGTCCAGAATATCATGGTTTTCCCCCTGCTCCATTTTTTTCAAAACAGGGATTTGCCACAATATCAGATGAATCCCCATACTCTTGAGAATCTGAACAAACTCCTCCGGATTCTGCCATTCCCCATGCTCATTAAAGCGATAAAAAGTTGCTTCATCGCTCCATGCCTCCAGAACCATGACTCCATGAGGAATACCATATTTTTTTGCAAGTCTCGCCTGCTGAAGTGCCTCCTCCTGCGTATTCCAGCGATTTGCAGACATCCATGGAGTAAAACACCATTTTGGTATCAATGCAGGTTTGCCGGTGATTTCCGTGAAATCTGCCAGAATTTCTGTAGGACTTCCCTTAAAAAAGTAAATGCAAGGGAGCTTTTTGTTGCTGTCTTTCTTTATATCGATCTTTATCTTATTTTCAAACTTAAACCTCGTCACGGCAAGTGTATCTACAAATACACCAAATTGTTTATCAGTAAAAAAGAACGGAACAGGACAATAACTCACACTTCCCTGATTGCAGAATTTTTCCACAACCTCCGTTTCAATCTCAAGCCCTTTTTGATTCACCAGATTGAATCTTTCACCCATTCCGTATACAGCCTTACAGTCGTGAGCAATCTCAATATGGCATTCTCCCGAATCCTTTGTCTGCATACTCAAAACCGTAAAGCATTCCTTCTTTCCTGCAATTTGGGCTTCAATTTCTTCTATCCCCAGATTCAAATCCCATTTATATATTACTGCCATATGTCCTCCACTTGCCTTTTAGAATTACTTGCACTTAAGAGTAATCCTGCACCTTTGATGTCTGTTGAAGACCGCATCCGGTGCAGGATTCATCTTTCCCGGATAATCCTATATCCCGTTATTGAATATACCTTTCATATGCATCTGTATAAATCTGCATCAATCTTTCCAGTCCCATTGCATTTAACTGCTGGATGTACTCGTCCCAGCCCTCATCAATACCACCTTCTGTAATCCAGAGTGCCCTTGTACTCTCCACATACTTATCAATATCGGTGGTCAGAGTCGGGCGCTCTTCATTCTCCTCCACAGTAAACATAACGTTCGGATAAGGAGTCGTAACCGTGTCTTCGGCAATCTTACTCAATTCCACTTTCAAGCCATCACCGCTGCTAGGAGAAAGAATCACATTTTTCTCAAATTCCTTACTGATATATTTCGGTCCGAAGTCACGCAAACTGGAATCCCAGTACCAAGAGTCTGCACTGGTTCCCTCGGGTGGATCATTCAATGTATATGTACCGTCATCATGCTTTGTAATAACTGTACCGATACCACCCCAGAAGTTCTGAATACTTGCTTCGCCGGTATAAAAAGCATCAATCCATCGTGCGGCCACTTCCGGATGCTCACAGAATTTAGTGATTAAAACTTCGTTTCTCATAATACTGGATACACCATTGGGATCACCGCCTGTATATGCTTTGCCGTCCGGCCCCTTAATAGGCGCTATTACTTCATATTCCGAAGACCACTGACCAAAATTGGAATCCGGTGTCCATGCATATTCAAAGCCCACACGCGATACATTAGGATCCTGTCTCTTTGCGGATAACATGGTATCATCCTGGGTGAAAGCTTCCGCGTCAATTATTCCTTCCTCATACAGCTTATGAAGCCACTTAATTCCTTCCTTGTATTGCTCGGAAGTAGGATAATAGGTAAGTGTACCGTCATCATTTACCAGGAGTTTGTAACCGGTGATATCCGTAATTCCAAATGGATTCAATAAGTCCATACTCAACCCCTTCGCACCTGAAATCGGAATTTCATCATTCGGATCGCCGTTTCCGTTTGCATCCTGCTCCTTGAAAGCTTTCAGCACATTATACAATTCCTCAATATTGGTAGGCTCCTGCAATCCCAGATTGTCCAGCCATTGTTTATTAATAATTGGCTGATTACAGGATACCGGTCTTAAGGGCAAATTCTTACTCATGGAATACATATGCCCGTCCGGGAAAGTTGCAATGTTTTTAAGATCAGGCATTTCTTCCAAAGCCTGCTTGTAGTTTGGCATATAATTCTCCACCAAATCATCCAAGGGTATGAACAAATCCAGATTATTCATGATATCTGCATCATTAAAGGTTTGAAAGCCCATAATGATGTCAGGCAGTTCTCCACCTGCAAGCATGATTCCCTTCTGCTCGCTCCAATCATTTAAGGACTGTACCTGCCACTCAATTTTTACATTGCTCTCTTCCTCAAGCTGCTTTAAAAACTCATTGTTTTTAAAGCTGTCCCCCATGTTGCCCCAACGGGTTGTCAATACCGTCAGCGTAATCGGTTCATTTACAATGGGCATACCTGTTTCATTGAAGTTCTCATTGTTCTGCCCTGCCTGCTCCGTTTTTTCGCCGGACGGCGTGTTTTGGGTCTGCTCTGTCTCGTCTTTTCCACAGCCCGCCATGGAAATTGTCATTGCTGTAGCCAGAACCAGACTGAGCGCTTTTTTTGTTACTTTTCTCATACTTTTCCCTCCTTTTTCTATGTACAATCAGTGCTTAGCCTTTCACCGCACCAATCATAACACCTTTGTTAAAATACTTCTGTGCAAATGGATACAGACACATAATCGGTAATGTAGATACAATGATGACCGAATAACGCATTAAGTTTGACAATCTCAATGCAATTTGCATCGCCTCTCCGCTTCCGAAAGTCATTTGCAAATTATTCGTTATCAGTATATTTCTCAAAACCAGCTGTAGCGGGTATCTGTCTGCATCCTTCAGATATACCAGTGCATTGAAATAAGAGTTCCACATTCCCACAGCAGTCCACAATCCAATAACAGCTAATACTGCTTTTGACAGAGGCATTACGATGCTGAAAAAATAACGCAGATTTCCACATCCATCTATTTTCGCTGCATCATTTAAGTCACTTGGTATAGAATTTTCAAAAAAAGTTCGCGCCACAATGATGTTGTAAACCGAAACGGAAAACGGTAGAACCATCACCCAAAAAGTGTTATACAAATGGAAATCCTTAATGGTCAGGAAAGTCGGCACCAGTCCTCCGTTAAAAAACATGGTAAAAATAAACATCAGCGAAATAAACCTACGTCCTACCAAGTCCTTGCGAGAGAGTGCATAAGCAGCAAGTACATTGACAGCTACCCCTATCAAAGTCCCTACTATCGTGTACAGTATTGTGTTCCAATAGCCAATCCAAATTTCATCATGCCTCAAAAGTTCCCGATACCCGTCTAACGTAAACCCCTGCGGCCAAAGCCATACTTTACCGCTTGCCACAGCAGAGGGGTCACTAAATGATGCTATCACCACAAACCATAGGGGATACACCACAATCAGAAGGATTACACCGGACAACAGATACAAAATGAAATGAAATACTTTTTCACCGCCGCTCTTTTTAACTATGTTCTTATTATTAAGCTTTTTTTGCATTTTCCCGTCTCCCTTACCACAGACTATTTTCGCCTACGCTCTTCGAAATCCGGTTTACTAAAATCAGTAGCATAAAATTGACAATCGTGCTAAAAAGATTGATTGCAGCCGAGTAGCTGTACTGTGTATTTACCACGCCAATCTTATAGACATAGGTGGAAATCACTTCGCTAGCAGAAATATTCAAATCGTTCTGCATGAGGTATACCTTTTCAAAGCCAAGGCTCATCAATCCGCCCGCACGCATAATCAGCATAATGACCGCAGTCGGCATCAGCATCGGAATGTCTACATACCGGATTTTTTGTAAACTGGATGCACCATCTACGGTAGCCGCTTCGTACAGGCTTGGGTCAATTCCCGAGAGTGCCGCCAGATAAATAATGCTGTCCCACCCTGCATGCTGCCATATATCCGACCATACATATAGATGCTTAAATGCTGTAGCCTTTCCCATTAAATTAGGTGCTTCAAACCCAAGTGCGTTACAAATTGCCCCGAAGATACCACTCCCCGGTGACAAAAGCAATGTCAGCAATCCTACCATGACCACAGTGGAAATAAAGTGCGGCATATAGGTCACTGTCTGAAAAAACTTTTTGTACTTGCCGTTCTTCATCTGATTGATTCCCAGTGCCAAAACAATGGGGACCGGGAAAACCAAAAGGCTATACAATGTAATTGTCAGCGTATTGATTATCGTGGTTTTAAACTGATAGGAGACAAAAAACTTTTGAAAATATTTATACCAGGGTTCCGCCCATGCGCTCCCCAGAATCCCCTCACTGGCCCGATAATCCTTAAACGCAATCAGCACACCGTACATAGGCCGATAGGAAAAACATATTAACAAAAACACCGCCGGTAACAACATCAGATACAAACCCAAATTTCGTTGAATTCGTAAACAAAGATTTCCTTTTCTGATTTTCTTGCATTTATCCATTTCGAAACAAACCTCCCCATGTGCCGACTGAAACTATCAGTCTGCTGTCCTTTTCCTATATACTCTTGCCTCATATGGCTTTAATTCCACGTTCCCTTTTTCGTAATTAGAAAGAAGCAACTCATATTCTCCTTCTTTTTCTTCGCGGAAAACCTTACAATACCAGTCATCATCAATCTCAGAAGCCGTGAAATTGCAAATCACAATGACTTTTTCACCTTCACTGCACCTTACATAAGCAAACAACTGTTTGTGCTCCGGCAGAAGCAGTTCATAATCTCCGCGGCAGATAGACTTAAGCTGTTTTCTCAAGTGGATTAGTGCCTTATAGTAGTTCAAAACCGAACCACTCCTCTGTAGCTGTTCTTCTGCATTTATTTCTGTATAGTTAGGATTCACCTTTATCCATGGTGTTCCTGTTGTAAATCCACCATTTGGGGAAGCATTCCATTGCATTGGTGTTCTGGCATTGTCTCGACCTTTTGTATAAATGGATTGCATTATTTCCTCCTTCGGATATCCCTTTTCCAGCCTTTCCCTATACAAATTCAGTAATTCTATATCCCGGTATTCCTCAATCGGATACTTTACATTCGTCATTGCAAGTTCTTCTCCCTGATAAATGAACGGGGTTCCCTTCATGAAATAAAGAAGCGTTGCCAGCATTTTTGCCGATTCCTCACGATATGTATCATCATTTCCCCAACGCGAAACTATTCTTGGCAAATCGTGATTATTCCAAAACAGGCTGTTCCAACCATTATCCGAAAGTTCTGTCTGCCATTTTGAGAGAATCTTTTTCAATTTTACAAAATCAAGAGGTTTTAAATCCCATTTTTCCTTACCTTCCTGCTGGTCCAGCAAACTATGTTCAAATTGAAATACCATGGAAAATTCATCGCCGTCCAAGTTGCTGAAAATTTTTGCTGTTTCAGGGGTTGCTCCCCAGGTTTCACCAACAGTCAACAGATTTTTTCCGCCGAACGTCCGGGCATTCATTTCTCTGATATACTCGTGCAGATGAGGGCCATTTCCGGTGATTCCTTTAAGTGGTTCTTTCCCGATTAAATCAATAACATCCAGCCGGAAGCCTCCTACTCCTTTGTCTATCCACCAATTAATCATCCGATAAATTTCATATCTCATATTCTTGTTTTCCCAGTTAAGATCTGGCTGTTTAACAGAAAACTGATGCAGATAATACTGCTTTAATTCCGGTACCCACTCCCATGCTGATCCTCCAAAGCAGGAACATAATTCATTGGGTGGATGTCCCTCTTCACCATCTACCCACACATAATAGTCATGGTAACGGTTATCCCTGCTCTTTTTTGCTTCCTGAAACCAAATATGTTCATCGGAAGAATGATTCAATACAAGGTCCATTAAAACACAGATTCCTCTTTCCTTCGCTTTCGCAATCAATTCCTCCATATCTGACAAACCGCCAAACATAGGATCAATGCTCATATAATCTGCAATATCATAACCATTGTCATCTTGAGGGGATTTATATACCGGTGTAATCCACAAAGCATCAACGCCAAGTTCCTTCAGATAGTCCAGTTTTGAAATAATTCCCTGTAAATCACCGATTCCGTCCCCATTGCTATCCATAAAGCTCCTTGGATAAATTTCGTACACAACCGCTTCTTTCCACCAATCTTTTTTCATATCTTCTCCTCTTGCCATTACTGTTAACGTTAACTATTGTTATGTTAGCATTCAGCTGCAGATATGTCAATATTTATTATACATGTTTGTCAGTATTATATATTTTCCATTTCTTGATTTTGTGCTTTTTGTATAGTTATTCCTTTATCCTGTCAAATTTTTATCTCTCTTTAGACGTTATCGTTATCATTATGAGATAGGAATCGCTAAATACCTATTGCGTATGCACTTTAATTTGGATATAATAACTCATATCCAAATCATTAATGAGTATTCTCGTTTTACTTATGAAGGAGTTTTTATGGTCACCCTAAAAGATATTGCAAAAGAAGCCGGTGTCAGCGTCATGATGGTGTCTCGTGTAATAAACAAACGTTTTTCCGAGGTTTCTGAAGAAAACATAGCAAAGATACAGGAAATCAGCACAAGACTTGGTTATGTTCCAAACTCTTCCGCTCGGAGTCTGTCCTCAAAATCCTCCAGAATTATCTCCATTATCATCCAAGGGAGCGAAAATCCTCTTGAATCTCCCTATAATGCTGCAATGCTGGGGCAAATTATCCAGGAAATACAGGGAAGAGGATATAACTCCATGGTTCATTTTGTAATAGACAAATATTCGGAGGTGACACAGCATTTAAAGTCCTGGAAGGCGGAAGGAGCTATTTTTCTGGGAACTTTTGATAAGGATATTCAGCAAATTCAGGCAGATAATCAAATTCCGTTAGTATTTACGGACAGCTACAGCAGCATCCGCCAGATTACCAATATTGGCATTGATGATTATAAAGGCGGTGTACTGGCAGCCCGGCATCTGATTGAGAACGGTCATCGTCATTTTGCCTTTGTTGCTCCTCATCTCAACACCAGTCAGTTGATTCAGCAACGATTAAAGGGGTATTCCGATACAATAAAAGAAGCAGGGTTCACCCTGCTTCCTTCACATATTATTGATATGCACGATTTAGAAACAAACCTTGAAATACTATGTTCCTCTCAGCAACCGATTACTGCAATTTTTGCTGCGACAGACTGCTGTGCCGTTACACTTATAGATCTTCTGCGTCAGAAAAACTATCAGGTTCCTGAAGATTTTTCAATTATTGGTTTTGACAATCTTCCCATCTGTCAGTACACCACTCCGAGACTGACTACTATTTCGCAGGATATCCGGCAAAAAGCACAGTATGCATCGGACATTTTATTCCAGCATCTACAGAACGATACCCTGCCCACTCAAAATGTAATTATGGATGTGAAACTAATCTCTCGCGAGTCTGTCAGAAAGCTTGTATAGTTTGGCTTATTTTCATCGGTTCCGGTGGCTTTGACATTTTCACGGTGTCATGCTATGATGAAAAACAGTTCAATAAACATTGCAGGATCTGTCAGTCCGACTGCAACGAAAGGTGAGAAAACACGACATGCAGGAAAATGTGAATAGGAATAACGGAAGCACAAATAAAGAAAACTCAAAAGGACAAAATCAGGTTCCCGGTAAAAAGATTACCTCCAAACAGGTGGTTGCCATCATCGGCGTAGTCCTTCTTGTTCTCATGTATATTGTGACACTGTTTGCAGCTGTCTTTGACAGTTCCGCATCGGGAAGACTGTTCTGGATGTGTCTTTTTTCCACGGTAGCCATTCCCATCCTGATTTGGATTTATACCTGGATGTACGGTGTACTGACAAAAAAGCAGACCATCGCTGATTTTGATTTGGGCGGCAGACCCGAACACACTTCGGACGAGGTCCGGGACCATTCCTCAGATTCCACTGCGGACACCACCGAAGCTCCGGAAGAATAATGTTGCTTTATTCCACTCCCAAGACCTTCAGTTCTTCCTCCGCCTGTTCCTTTGTCTTAAAGCAAATTCCATAAAAACCGTACTTTCTCGCTGCTTCCACATTTTTTAAAGTATCGTCCAAAAAGACGCACTCTTCCGCTTTCAATTCATATCTGGAAAGCAGCAAATCATATATTTCCTTTTCAGGCTTAATCACCTTATCGAGGTAGGAAAGAATACCGCCGTCGGTGTAGGGCAGAAAATCCAGCGCCTCCGCACACTCCACATAAGCCTTATAAGAAAAATTGGAAAGATAATATACCCCATACCCCTTTGCTTTCAGCTCCTGTATCCAGGGTATTGCATAACTTCTGGGTGTCACCAGTCCCTTGATATTGTCATAAGCCTGATGCAGTTCCTTCTCAATTCCCGGGTCTGCTTTGACAAACTCCGCCATAATCTTGTCCTGGTCCCACTCTCCTCTGTCAAATTCATTCCAGTAAGGGCTTAAAACGGATGCCTTTGCGATTCTGTCTACCATAGCATCATCAAATCCCTTATCCCGCAAAAAATCCTTCCATCGATAATCTGCCAGCACATTTCCGATATCAAAAATAATGTTGCGAATCATTCTGTCTCTCCTCTTTGTTTCGTCAAATTCCCATTATCTCCAAAAGTTTGCCCGACGCCGCCGGAAGCGCACTTTTCCTGCTCTTTACCACACTGAAAGCCCTCTTGGGTATCATCTTGTTAAAACGAAGTTCAAACAAGAGTCCCGACTCCAGTGCTTCCTTTGCGAAATCCCGGACAACACAACCTATTCCAAGATTTCTCAGGGCAAACTGGACAATCATATCACTTGTTGCAAGTTCAAATTCCGGCCGCAGAACAACTCCGTTCTCTGCCAGATACTCATCCATATAACTTCTGGTACTGGTATTGTTCTCCAGAAAAATCGTGGGCAGCTTCTCCAAATCCTGAAAATCAAGCATTTTATTTTTATAGGAAATAAATCTTCTCCCCGCCACGAACACATCTTCAATTTTCCGCACCGGAACCGCCGACATGTCCTCCGAAACCTCAAAAGGAGTGCTCACCACCCCGAAATCGATTTTTCCCTCCCTGAGCGCAGTCAGTGTTTCCGGGGTGGGACCGTTGGATACAATAACTTTGATATCAGGATAGTGCTCATGAAACTTTTCCAAAAAGGGAAGCAGATAAAACTGCAGTGTCATATCGCTGGCGCCAATGTGTACCTCTCCATGCTCCAGATTCTGCATCTGACACACCTTTTCCACGCCAAGTTCAATCTGCTCATAGCCCTTTGACACATAGGAATACAAAAGCTCACCCTCTGCGGTGAGCTTCACCCCCCTGGCTGCCCGGCAAAACAGTGAAACGCCCAGATTTTTTTCCAACTGCTTCAGGGATTGGCTTACCGCAGGCTGGGAAATAGACAGCAAAGCGGCAGCACCCGTGACGCTGCCGCTTTTTGCCGTATAATAAAACACTTTAAAATACTCAAGATTACTAATCATATTATTTCTTTAATGCGCTTTCTCTGTAGATGATGTCGTCTCTTCCGGGGCCGTTGCTGACCATGGTGATGGGATATCCGATCTGGCTCTCAATAAACTCAATATAATTTCTGCAGTTCTCAGGCAGTTCCTCATACTTTCTGATACCCCGGATTTCACACTTCCAACCGGGCAGAGTCTTGAGTACAGGCTTCGCCTTCTCCAGCTTTGCCGTAACAGGGAACTCGGTAGTCACCTCACCGTCAATATCATAGCCCACGCATACGGGAATCTCATCCAGATAACCAAGCACATCCAGTACAGTAAATGCCACATCCGTGGTTCCCTGAAGTCTGCAGCCGTACTTGGAAGCGACACAGTCAAACCATCCCACACGTCTGGGGCGTCCGGTAGTCGCACCGTACTCTCCGCCGTCGCCGCCTCTGCGTCTCAGTTCCTCGGCCTCATCTCCGAACAGTTCGGACACGAAAGCGCCTGCACCTACGGCAGAGGAATAAGCTTTGCAGACTGTTACAATCTGCTTGATTTCATAAGGAGGAAGTCCTGCGCCGATGGCGCCGTAAGCAGCCAATGTGGAGGAGGAAGTCACCATGGGGTAGATACCGTGGTCGGGGTCCTTTAAAGTACCCAGCTGTCCCTCCAGCAGAACGGTCTTGCCCTCCTTCAGTGCCTTATCCAAAAATGCGGAAACATCGCACACATAGGGTGCTACCATATCTCTGTATTCATGCAGTGTGTTTAAAAGTTCCTTGGCATCAATCAAAGGCTTATGATACAAATGCTCCAGCAGAACATTCTTCAATTCACAGATTCTCTCAACTTTTTCCTGCAGCAGTTCCTCGTCAAAGAGCTCGCTGACCTGGAAACCGATTTTTGCATATTTGTCGGAGTAGAAGGGAGCAATGCCGGACTTTGTGGAGCCAAAGGACTTACCACCCAGTCTTTCCTCCTCGTACTGGTCAAATAAAATGTGATAAGGCATTACAATCTGCGCTCTGTTGGATACCAGAATTTTGGGCATAGGTACATTTCTGTCCACGATAGACTGAATCTCCTTGAACAAAAGGGGAATGTTCAATGCCACTCCGTTTCCGATTACACTGGTGGTATGATTGTAAAACACACCGGAGGGAAGCGTGTGAAGCGCGAACTTACCGTAGTTGTTCACAATGGTATGTCCCGCATTTGCTCCGCCCTGAAAGCGCACAATGATGTCCGCCTCCTGTGCCATCATATCGGTAATCTTTCCTTTTCCCTCGTCGCCCCAGTTGGCGCCTACTATTGCCTTAACCATGTTTTTCCTCCATTCCCTGCCCTTGAACCGGCAGGCTGACAACTTTTTTTAACGAAGTAATTATAGCATAGCTAATTTCATAAGTAAAATCAATATATTTTATACTTATTATAGTTTTTCCTTATGCATTGTACATATTACTTTCTAGTTACCGTTGTTCTTAGGTGCTGCAGGCTGCTCTCCTCCTTCCGACATCTCAGGCATCCCGCCTCCCTGTGGCATATCCGGTCTTTCACCGTCTGCCGGCATATCGCCGCCCTGTGGCACTTCCAATCCTTCCGGCATCTCAGGCGCTTCTCCGGACGGCAGTTCCGGTGCTTCCCCCGGCCCGGCACCCCTGCTTCCGTCCTGTTTGTTTCCTCTGCCGTCCTGACCTCCCATATCTCCTCCGAAGCCGCCCATACCGCTCTTGTCTCCTCCGAAGCCGCCTCTTCCGCCGCCGAAGCCTCCCATGCCTGAGCCGCTTCCGTAAATCAGGCTGTCAAGGACAATTTCTGTTTCATTGTTTCCGACGCTGAGAATATAGGTGCCACCCGGCACCAATTCCGGACAGCTGACAACCACTGAGCCAAAGCTCTTTTCTGCCGTATAGGAAGCTAATACCGCTCCCACCGCATCCTTCAGCGCAATTTCCGTTCCCGCTTCTCCCGTTACGCTATTTATCAAAATGGATCCCTGTGTGGAGGTATCTCCGAAATTCATGGCCATTCCTATACTGCCTACCGCGATTACCGTACCTCCGGTAATCTGTCCTTCTCCGTCATAATCCAGTGCACCGTTTCCTGCGGATACCGGACCCGATACGTAAATTTCTCCGCCGGTAACCGTCAATGTTCCGTTGGAATCTATTCCGTCGCCGTCCGCATTGATATAAATCTTCCCTCCCGAAATCAGGACGGAACCACCGCTGCCGCCAAATCCGTTTCCTCCGCGATTTCCAAACATACCGCCCAATCCGCTTGCGTCCTTGCCACCCGCAGCGTTCAGTCCGTCATCGGAAGCTGTAATTTTCAAATATCCGCCGGAAATTATCACATCCTTCCCTTCCACGCCTTCATAGCATGTTATGATTTCCAGTGTTCCTCCGGTTACGGCAGTAGTCTCATCGGAATGAAGCCCATCATCTCCCGTTTCTATGGAAAATTCACCGTCATTTACCGTCAGACTGCTGTTGGAATGTACCGCGTCATCCTGCGAATCAATTAGGTAGCTGCCTCCGTTAATTATCAACTGTCCGACAGCTTTGATTCCTTTTGTGCTGACAGCCTCCCCGTCCTCTCCGGTTTCCACCGTCTTGTTGGCAGCGCCCTCTGCGGCTGTCAAATCGAAGATGCCTCCGTCAATCTGCAGATATGCTCCCGCACTGATACAATCCCCCTTGGAATCAACATTCATCTTTCCGTCTGCAATATACACAAATCCCTTGTCCGTATCATCCGCATTTTCCGAATGAATACCGTCCTTGCCCGCAGTCAGAGTAAGACTGCCTCCGCCAATGCGGACACTGTCCTTTCCCGAGAGTCCGTGGCTTGCTGCTGTTATGTTTATCGAGCCGCCTGTTATCTTCAGGTCATCCTTGGATACAACGCCGTGTCCTGCTTCGGCTGTAATATAAAGACTGCCCATACCGTTTATCGTCAGGTCGCTTTTAGCGAAAATGACTGCATCAATATTGTTGTCATCTAAGGCTGTATAGCTTCCTCCGTTGATAAGTATATTGGATGTTCCTTCCGCCAGGGTAATAAAAACTTTGTCCGCTTCTTTCACATAAATCGCGGCACCCTCGCTGTTGGAAATTGTGACTCCGTTCAATACCAGCTGTACTTTTGCGCTGTCCGAAGCATCAACAGTTACCATGCCTTCCTCCAATGTACCGCTTAACAGATATATTCCTTCCTCCGTTATCGTCACATTACCGTCTCCCAGCTCTATACTCCGGCAGTCAGCCTCCTCATAAGTACCGTCCAAATCCCGCTCTGTGAACATTTCTTCCGCATTCACAATACTCTCAGCCGCAGTCTCCTGCCCGGACGTCCCCGCTGTCTCTCCTTCTTTGGAAGTTGTTTCTCCTTCCGCAAAGGTTTCCTGAATTACCTCATTGGTCTGTCCGCAGCCTGTTGCTGCGATTACCAGGCATCCCGCTGTCATCAGCGCATATAATTTATATAAGAATCTTCTTTTCATCGCTACCTCCATTCCGGTTACAGCTCGCAGTTGACTGTCTCCTTGCATGATATGGAAATCTCCAGATTCCCGTTTCTGCATCTCAGCTTATCAATCAGTTCCTTTTCAGCTTCATTGCCGTTCAATACCAAATTGTAGGTCAGTCTAAACAGGCTTCCCATATTGGTTGTCTTTACCTGCACCAGCTCGTGGGAGGAAGTATACTTATCCAATATTTCGTCAAAAACACCTGTGTAATCCAAATCCTCGGGTATCGTAATATGCAGTACCTTATATCGTTCCCGGTTCTTTCTGCTGCCGAATTCAAATCTGCTGTAGAGCAGTGTAATACCACTCATTACCAGGGTAAACAACAGTGCATATCCAAGATATCCCATGCCGCAAATCAATCCCGCGCACATGGCAAGAAAAATAGCACCGATTTCCTTTGCTGTCCCCGGTACGGACCGAAAGCGCACCAGACTGAAGGCTCCCGCCACTGCCACTCCTGCTCCCACATTGCCGTTTACCATCATTATTACCACACACACAACAGCCGGAAGCATTGCCAATGTTACCAGAAAACTCTTGGTATAGCGGTTCCTGTAAGTATACACCCCTGCCAATATCAAACCGATTACCAGTGCCACACCCACACATAATATAAAATTCCAAACCGAGATAACCACCGTAGTCTGTGCGTCAAAAATTCCCTGAAAAATATTGTTAAGCATAAATCATTTCTCCTTTTTCTCTGTGATAGATTTCCGTGTATGCATTTCCGTACTTGGAAAAAGTTGTTTTCCTGATTTTTTCCTCTGACAGTACCTTCACCATCCAAAGAGGTATATTTCCCGGCGTTTTAATCTCCATCAAGGTTTGTCCCGGCAACAGAATCGGTGTACCATAAACTCCTTTTTCCAGAGATAAATCCGTTTCCCGCCAAAGTATGTTTTCGTCAAAGGTGACCCTGAACTCGCTTGGTTCTTTTGTATAATAAGCTTCTCTCTCGTAAGACAGAAAGACTTTCGGAACCAATTTCCCGTAAAAATACAGGAAATAGTCAATTTCCTCTGTGATTTGATTTTCTTCGGGAGCCGGAGCCTTTCCCGCCAGATAATCCATTGCCGCCTTTTCCGGAATTTCGATTCGACGCTTGTATACTACACCGTCATACTTCTTTTTCAGCTCCACAAAAACCTTGTCATCAGGTTGAACCTGTGCATAACTTCTGGCTCTCAGTTTCTCCTTATAAATCGGTTTTTCAAGAGATTTGCGGGCCAATCTGTAATTGTCCGTATCATAATAAATATTCCGTATGGTACTTCTGCCGTATGCATCCAATTCCATATATGGCTTCATAGCCGCAAGAACCGTCTCCTTCTGTTTTCTTGTCAACAGGTACTTTATCTCATATCTCTTAAAGACCATCTGTGAACCCATGCAGACACCTCCTTATTCTCTTGTTCCTTCATCCGGATTTATCTTATCAGCCCAACCTAAACAGAACCTAAATGAAATGTGAAAAAAATGTGATTACATGCTTGAACCGTCAGGCACCCTTGCCATTTTTTTCATGTGCGTTATGATGAAATACAAATAAATATGCAGACCGGGAATACAGCGTGGAGGAGAAACATATGCGCCTTTTGATTGCAGAAGATGACAAAGATATTGTGAAGGCACTCACAGCTCTCTTTGAGCACAATCATTACAGTGTTGATGCTGTCTTTAATGGAAATGACGCTTACGATTATGCCACAGAGGGAGCGTATGACGGCATAATACTGGATATTATGATGCCGGGCATGGACGGTCTGGAAGTATTAAAGAAACTGCGCAGCTTAGGTCTCAAAACCCCCGTACTGCTTTTGACCGCCAAGGGCGAAATTGAGGACAGGGTAAACGGGCTGGATGCAGGAGCGGACGATTATCTTCCCAAGCCCTTTGCTGCCAGCGAGCTTCTTGCAAGAGTCCGGGCCATGCTCCGCAGAAAAGAAAATTATCAGAACGATACTCTGGAATTTGAGGGACTTTCCCTGGACCTCTCAACCTTTGAACTTGGCTTTGGTCCTCAAAGCATTCGTCTGGTCAGCCGAGAGTTCCAAATGCTCCAACTTTTAATGCAATCCCCCGGTGTCGTTATCTCCACAGAACAGTTCATGGAACGCATCTGGGGCTGGGATTCGGATGTAGAAGTCAGTATTGTCTGGGTATATATTTCTAATTTGAGAAAAAAATTTGAAAAGCTTGGCGCACCGGTCAATATCAAAGCAGTTCGGGGTGTCGGATACTGCCTGGAGAAAAAATAGAAGAAGGAGCTTATGTTCAATGATTAAAAAGCTGCAAAAAAAATTTATATCCATCACAGCCATCGCTCTTTTTATCATGATTTTTCTTGTCATGGCAGCAATCAACTGTGTTTTTTTTCTTCAGACCGACAGGCAGTTGGACATACGCTTGGACATGCTATTCAGAGAGCAAAACTCGGTACGGTTACAGGGGAACACCCCGCCACCGGGTGAAAAAGAACCTGAACAGCTTTTTCCGCGCTTTGAAGACAAACTCCGTATTCGCTCCGACGGCTGCGTTGTATATCTGGATACTTCCGGAAATATAACCGAAATCCGTCAGGATGGTGCCGGTAACTATTCCGAAGAGGAATTGGAATCCATCGTTTCGGAACTGACTGCAGAATCGGATTCCGACGGCTGGTATCAATATTATAAGTTCCGCATGGTATCACAGACAGATTCTAAGAATCAGTCTGTTACCGTCATCGGTTTAATCAATGCCTCCTCCAGCCTGTATTCCGTATTCACTATGCTGCTGATTTCCTTGTGTATCGGGCTCATCAGCTTTCTGTCCATACTGCTGATTATTGTTCTCGCCTCCAAACATGCCGTGAAACCGATAGCCGAGAGCTATGCAAAGCAAAAGCAGTTTGTAACAGATGCCGGGCACGAACTGAAAACCCCCCTGACCGTCATTTCTGCCAACAATGAACTGGCGCGCATGATTTACGGTGACAGTGAATGGTTTGACAGCATTGACAGGCAGGTAAACAAACTGAATCATCTTGTGCGCAGTTTGATTACCCTCGCAAAAATGGATGAAGAGCAGAAGCCCGTTTTTACTCCCTTTCATTTCAGCGATGCTGTTTTTGACACGGCAAAGTCTTTTGAAAGTCTTCTGCATTCCCAGGGGAAACTGCTCACCCTCGATATTGCGGAAAACATTACCTACAACGGAGATGAATCCAAACTCCGTCAAATGGTATCCATTCTGATGGATAATGCAGTGAAATACTGTGACGAAAAAGGAAAAGTCGCCGTAAAGCTCACAGGCGACAGGCAAATCAGACTACAAGTCATCAACGACTATGCAGATACAGAAAATTTTGAAGCAGACAAGGTATTTGAACGCTTCTTCCGTGCCGACAAGGCACGTACTTCCGATGGCAGTTACGGACTCGGTCTTTCCATTGCCAAGTCCATTGTAGAGCTGCATAAGGGAACCATTCGTGCTAAAGTTCTGGAACACGGAAGAATCATGTTTGAAGTAATTTTATAGCGCGCTTACGCCGGACAATGGGACAGTCTTGCACGTATTTCCTCTGCAATTCTGTTCTTCACCATCTCCGCAATCTCCGCTGTTGTCATACCGCTGTACTCCTCGAAACAAATCGGCGGCAGAAAATGCACCTGTGTCTTTACCTTTCTCAGGGAATTCATTCCGAAAGGTTTATAAGAATCAATAATTGCAACCGGAACAATAGGAGCCTTCACTCTGGTCGCACACTTAAAGGAGCCGGGTAAAAATTTCTGCAAATCATTTTTATTATGATCATAGCCACCCTCAGGGAAAACAATATATCTTCTCCCCTTTTTGACTTCCTCAGCAATTTCCAGAATTGTCTTAACCTGGCTTTTCATATTGGATTTGTCCAGTCGTTTTCCACTTACCAAATCAATAAACGCGTCCACAATGGGAAGCTGTGAGCGGTTGTAATCCATCACGATGGTACAGGGCTTGGGATGCGAAATCATTATGCCCAAAGTGTCAAATTTTCCCTGATGGTTGGAATACATGACGTATCCGCCTTCTTTCGGCAGAAATTCCTGGCCGGTACTCTCCGTCTCAATCCTTCCGTGCCGCATCATGATTCGGATACATCTGCGGGCCATCCGATAACGACGTTCCTCGGAAAAGCTTCCTCCTCGGTGCTCAATAATATGTGCTTTACAAACATAATAAATAATAAACGGCAGTGAAACTACCACCACATAACATAATCTTAACATAATCTTACTCTCTGCCATCCCAGCAGTAGGTACAAAGTTTTTCCCTGTCAATACCTACAGACGCAATCATGTCGTCCAGTCTGTGGTATCGCAGTGAGGTAAAATTCAGCTGTCTGCCGATTCTTTCTACCATCTCACTGTACTCTGCCGTATTCGGATCCACATATAGTTTTAAATCAATTTCTCTTCCTTCCTGCTCCATTTCCTTTAACACTCTTCTGGCAATTAAATCCATCTCCGACGTGGAACGGGAAAAATTCAAATACTTGCATCCGAACAGCAAAGGCGGACACGCCGGCCGGATGTGTACTTCTCTCGCACCGCTCTGATATAAAAATTCTGTTGTCTCACGAAGCTGAGTACCTCTTACAATAGAATCGTCTATCAGTAGCAAACTCTTATTTTCAATCAATTCCTGTACAGGAATCAATTTCATCTTTGCAATCAGATTCCTCTGGGTTTGAATGGTCGGCATAAAGGAGCGGGGCCAGGTTGGCGTATATTTGATGAAAGGCCTGGAGAAGGGAATTCCCGAACGGTTTGCGTAGCCGATGGCATGGGCAGTACCGGAATCCGGTACACCTGCCACAATATCAGGCTGTACATTATCTCTCTCTGCCAGCTTTGCGCCACAATTGTAACGCATCTGTTCCACACTGATTCCTTCGTAAGATGAAGAAGGATAACCGTAATAAATCCAAAGGAAAGTACATATTTTCATATTTTTCCCGGGCTGTACCAGTGTTTTTACACCGTCCGGAGTCACTACCACAATCTCTCCGGGACCTAATTCTCTGTCTGCCGTATATCCCAGATTCAAATACGCAAAGCTCTCAAAGGAAACACAGTGAGCACCTTCCTTCCTGCCCAGAGATACCGGTGTTCTTCCAAGCCGGTCTCTGGCTGCGTAAATTCCCTTGGGAGTCATAATCAGAATGGTCATGGAGCCGTCAATGACTTCCTGCGCATAACGGATTCCCTCTACAAGATTATCCTGTTGGTTGATGAGTGCCGCCACCAGCTCCGTAGCGTTCACTTCGCCGCCGCTCATCTCCATAAACTGCGCATGTCCTTTGAAAAGGATATCCTTCACCAGCTTGTCCGCATTGTTGATTTTACCTACCGTGCTTATTGCATAAGTTCCGTGATGGGAACGAACCAACAGCGGCTGCGGCTCATAATCGGAAATACAGCCGATGCCAAGCTGACCGTGCAGCTCATTCACATCCTTATCAAACTTTGTACGAAAGGGTGCATTCTCGATGTTATGAATTGCCCTGTCAAAACCATTCTCCCTGTCATATACCGTCATTCCGGCACGCCTTGTTCCCAGATGGGAATGATAATCTGTTCCGAAGAACAAATCAAAGACACAGTCCTCCTTGGCTGCCACTCCAAAAAATCCACCCATTTTCTTTCTCCTAAACGTTAATCTCGGCCTTAACGCCCAACAATTCTTTATTTTCCTCCAATACAGGACGGATAACATTCTTTAAGAATGCATCAACCTGTTCCTTGGAACGGCCCACATACTTTGCCGGGTCCATAGTTTTTTGTAAATCTTCCAGACTCATGTTGAAAGCCGGATCTGCGGCAATCAGTTCCAGCAGATTGTTTTCTTTACCTTCCACCTTCACATTTCGCCCTGCTTCCATAGAAAGTTCACGGATGCGCTCATGCAGCTCCTGACGGTTTCCGCCGGCCTTCACTGCATCCATCATAATATTCTCCGTTGCCATGAAAGGCAGTTCACTGCGCAATCTCTTCTCAATGACCTTGGGATACACCACCAAGCCATCCACCACATTCAGACACAAATCAAGAATTCCGTCAACTGCCAGAAAAGCCTCCGGAATGGACAACCGCTTGTTGGCGGAATCATCCAGTGTTCTTTCAAACCACTGGGTAGCGGAGGTAATTGCCGGATTCAACGCATCAATCATTACATATCTGGAAAGGGAAGCAATTCTCTCGCTTCTCATAGGATTTCTCTTATATGCCATAGCGGAAGAACCAATCTGACTCTTCTCAAAAGGCTCCTCCACCTCCTTCAAATGCTGAAGAAGCCGGATATCGTTGCTCATCTTGTGGGCGGAAGCCGCTATACCCGCCAGTACATTGACAACTCTCGTGTCCATCTTTCTGGAATAAGTCTGTCCTGACACTGGGAAGCATTCCTTAAAGCCCATCTTCGCCGCAATCATGGGGTCAATCTTGTCGATGGTCTCCTGGTCTCCGTCAAACAGTTCCAGGAAGGACGCCTGTGTGCCTGTAGTTCCCTTGGAGCCCAAGAGTTTCATGGTTCCAAGCACATAATTCAAGTCCTCCAAATCAAGGTAGAACTCCTGTAGCCAAAGCGTAGCACGCTTTCCCACTGTTGTGGGCTGTGCGGGCTGGAAATGTGTAAAGGCCAGTGTAGGCTGTGCTTTATATTTCTCTGCAAAATCTGCCAGTTCGGCAATGACGTTTACAAGTTTCTTCTTTACCAGCTTCAACGCCTCTGTCATAACAATAATATCGGTATTGTCACCCACATAGCAGGAGGTCGCTCCCAGATGAATAATGCCTGCCGCTTTGGGGCACTGCTGACCATAAGCATATACATGGCTCATTACATCATGGCGCACTTCCTTCTCACGAGCCTTTGCGACATCATAGTTGATATCGTCAGCGTGAGCCTTCAGTTCCTCAATCTGTTCATCGGTGATAACCGGCTTGCCGTTCTGGGAAAGGCCAAGTTCCTTCTCTGTCTCTGCTAAGGCAATCCAAAGTCTTCTCCAGGTACGGAATTTCATATCCGGAGAAAAGATATACTGCATTTCCTTACTTGCATAACGCTCCGAAAGCGGGCTTTCATATCTGTCTGTGCTCATTTTTGCTCTCCTTGTATTTATCATGAATATTCACGGTATTCAGCATTCCCCCGAACGCTGTTCTGCGTTCCCCCGAACGCTGAGCTGCTCGATTCCGCTTCGCTTCATCTCGCTGTCCGTTGTCACTCTATGTGGCCGGGGCAGATTTCGCGTTCTCTTGCGAGCAAGCTCGCATCGCACGCTTTTCTTCCCGTCCACGCAGCGTTCGTTATCGCTCAAATTCTCCTCGGATGTCTTCCCCGGGGGGATCCATGGGATATTTCCCCGTGAAGCATCCCTTGCAGATACCCAGTCCGTCCACTATCTCCTCCAGACGTTCCAGTCTCAGATAGCCAAGACTGTCTGTACCGATAATCTGCCTGATTTCCTCTATGGTCCGATTGCATGCAATCAGCTGGTCTCTTGCCGGTACATCCGTGCCAAAATAACAGGGCCAGAGGAAAGGAGGCGAACTGACTCTCATGTGTACTTCCTTTGCACCGGCTTCCCGCAACATACGGACAATCCGATCCGAAGTAGTTCCCCGAACAATGGAATCATCTATCATAATAATTCTTTTCCCTTCCACTGCTTCACGGATGGGATTCAGTTTCACCTGTACACTGCTTTCGCGGCTTTTCTGTTTGGGCTTGATAAAGGTCCGACCCACATAAGCATTTTTTACAAACGCAGTTCCGTAAGGAATTCCGGACTGCAGAGAATAACCCAGCGCTGCCACATTTCCGGACTCCGGCACGCCCACCACCAAATCTGCATCTACAGGAGAATCCATGGCAAGATATTTTCCTGCCATAATGCGGGAATGGTAAACACTGGTGCCGTCAATCACACTGTCGGGTCTTGCGAAATAAATATATTCAAACACACACCGTGCATGCTCTTCCTTGGGCAAAGCATGGCTTAAATCCGACTGAATACCGCCTTCGGGAGAAATCGTGACAATCTCACCGGGCAGCACATCTCTGATAAACTCTGCTCCCACAGTATCCAATGCACAGCTTTCGCTTGCAAGCAGGTAAGCATTGTCTCGTTTGCCGATACAGAGCGGCTTAAAGCCAAAAGGATCTCTTGCACCAATCAGCTTTCTCGGAGACATGATAACCAACGAATACGCACCTTTTATTTTGTTCATGGCGCGTCCCACCGCTTCTTCCACTGTCTTGGAATTCAAACGTTCCCTTGCAATATAGTACGCGATTATCTCCGAATCGATGGTTGTCTGAAAAATTGCTCCTGTATAAGCGAGCTCCTGTCTGAGCTCAGGAGTATTAATCAGATTGCCGTTATGCGCCAGACCCAGTGTTCCCTTTACATAATTGAGAACCAGAGGCTGTGCATTTTCCCGGGTGGAACTTCCCGCCGTTGAATAGCGAACATGTCCCACACCGATGTCACCTTTCAGTTTTTCCAGCTGCTCCGGGGTAAACGCCTCATTCACAAGCCCCATATCCTTGCTGGAGAGTACCTTCCCCTTAGGACCGCTTGTATCACTGACTGCGATACCGCAACTCTCTTGTCCGCGGTGCTGGAGCGCCAACAGACCATAGTAAATTGTAGATGCCACATCATGTCCGTCAAAATCGTAGACACCGAAGACACCACATTCTTCCTTAAGCTTATCACTGTTTTCTGCCTGAATAAAAATGTTGTCCGTCACTGATTTGCTGACCTTTCATTTGTTAAAACATATATTATATTATCGGAATAATCATATCCTACACAATTTTATAAGTCAATAGTGAGAGCTCCGAAAAAGCGTCATGTTTCGCTCTCATATTTATCTACCATGGCAAGAATTTCCGGTCCGTAAGCCGGATACCTGTTTACGATATCCATAATTTCCTTTCGGGCATTCTCCGCAACCATATTGTTATAATCCATTTGTTTGCGCATAGCCTGCCTCCGCAAAATCAGTTCATGCCGAATCTCTACCATTTCCCGCTTATCCAGCAGTGCACCCGGTTGTCCGGTCCATCTGTCGGGATTAGCAATGTGGTAATTGCTCATTTTGGACACCAGCTGCTTCTGATAATACTCTGCCTTTGCCTCCGCCTCCGCAAACTCCTTTCGCTCTTCCTTCTCCTGTTGATACTGCTGCCAGCGTTTCTGCAGGGTTGCGGCATTGTCCGTGTTGTACTTTATGCGAAGATAATCCTGAAGATTGTTGTTGTTTACATATCTGATTTTTACTTTATTCTGTAACTGAATCAGTCTGGAAACCGCTCCCTCGACACGACGTAATTCCTTTTCACTGTCCATATATTTGACCAACAACACCGTTACGGCGACTGCAACGGCACCTACTGCCAGAAGAGCACCCACCCGTGTATTCATTTCGAACACAAACTGAAGGATCAGCAAAAGAATCATACACATTGCAAAAGCAGTCAAAAAAATGACGGACATGCCACGAAAATTATTCATCATTATCTCAAGTTCGGAGCGCCGATACTCATAGGCATGTTTTTCCATATCCAGACGCTTCAAATCCTGTCTGACCAGTTCGCCGTAGCTTTCGCATTCCGTCAGCTTACTGATTCCCTCCTGAATTTCATTCTCCTTCTTGCGCATATAGTAATAATCGCTGTCGCGCATACGATTCTTTTTGCCCCGGTATTTCTCACACTCCTGTTCCAAAGTCAGAAGCCTTCTTGCAATATCGTCAAGCTCCTCCTTCTCCTCTTTGGGAAGTGCTTCGATTTCCTCCATATCCGTCAGATAAGAAGTCACCAGGGAATATTCCCCGGTCAACAGATTCATTTCCTTGGAAGCATCTGCTATCTGCTCAAGACAATTTGTAATATAGCGGCTTCTCTGTTCCTCGTCCTCAAAATCCACGTCGTCCCTGTCGTAAACAATATTCTCCCAGTCCTCCGGCGACTGCTCATATTTCTTTTTCTTTCTGAATAAATTTTTCCAAAATACCATTCGTAAAACTCCCGTATCAGTCAGCGGCACTCCGTCTGTAACTTTCCTTCAATATCTGGGTAATCCGCTCACTTTCATCGTAATAACGTTGTCTGTTTTCTCCGTTCTGAAGCTCCTTCATTGCATTTAACCGCAGGTATTCCGGCGACTGTTCCCAATCCCGGACCAGCTGCTCCACATCCTTCTCCAATTCAAGAGTAAGCTCGTATTTGTCCAAAGCCTCCGCTGCAAAAGATACATATTCGCTCTCCGTCAGCTCCATTCTTCTGGCTGCCATATAATCACGGTAAAATTCCCTGCTCTCATGGATTTCAAAAGCCTTAAGAAAATTTTCCGCTGCTTTTCCGTACATCATCAGCCCTGTAAGCGCCACTCCCCTGTTATGCCAAATCGTTGCCAGACACTCTTCCGCCGGCATTGGCTTTCCTTCCTCCGACTGTTCCTGCCATTTTTCAATCAGAGCATCATATCCGCGAACCGCAGCGGCATACTTCTTTTTTTTCACCAGATAATCTATCTGGCTCTTTTTCTTTTCTATGCTGCTCAATCCCGCTCCCTGCTTCAGGACCTGCTCAACTTCCGCTATCTGCTGCTCATCGTATAATCCTACGTAATTCAACAGTTTCACCACAAAAGCGCTGAGCGAACCCTTTCTGTGAACAAACGGATAAAGAATTTTTGCCATTTCCCGTAATCCGCACTCTCTGTCAAGCCAATCCAGGAGAGTATCATTCATCATGGATAAATCCAGAAGAAAAGCATTTTCCTTCAGGCAATAACACAGCTCTTCCACAGAGAAAACACGAATTTCCAGCCCCGGTATACAATATGGAGTTTCTGCATATTTTCCCACACACACGCAAACGCGCATAATGTCCTCCTAATATAACTCTATTTTTTCCTTCCAACTCCGTCCGGCCGCCGGCCGGATTTCTCCAAAGCCCAAGTCTTCAATCTCCACCACGAGTAAATTTTCTGCTTCCAAATAAAATCTGGCTTTCAATCTGGCGATAGGTCCCGGAAAATCTTCTAAGACAATCTGAGCCAGTTTTCCGTTTTTTCCGATAAGCGGGGTAATCTGCAGGTTCATCTCATTACCGTCACTGATATAGAATTCCATCTCGTGCTCCGCCTCATACCAATTCACACCGGCGTCCAAAATCGCATAATAGGATTCCTCTCCCTGCCGCATTATTTTCATGCCGATATTTGCTTTGAGCTTTTCATTTCCCAGAAATACATATTCTTTTCCGACCTCGCTGGCGTTCAACCGCTCCTGCATTCCGAAACAGGCACCTTTGCTGAACAGATTATTTCCCTGAAATACCCTTCTGTTCTTGCATAGAAAACGAAGGGATTCTTTCATCCACTCCTGCTCAAAGCCATCCCCTATCAGGAACACACTTCCTATCAGTTTTCCCTCACATACTTCCCCTGCAATCTGCAGGAACCGGTTATCCAACTCCTCTGTATCCTTTGTTGATTCTCTTTGCGGAAAAGGGAAATCTCTTTCCTCTATAAAGGCAACTATCGGTGTGGTCCGTTTATTGCATTCCATGCGGTATGCCTTGATACAGCTGCCCCTGTAATCGAAAAGTACAGACTGATAAGTCCATAGCTCTTTGGGCTGATGTATCATATAGCAGTAATAGCTTTCCGTGTGGTTTTGAAAAGCTATCGTAATTCCCTTCATGTGGATTCCCGCCACAATTTGGTTCAAAATGTCCAGAATTCGGTGATCGAGCACATCACAGGTAATCATCAACGCTTCTATTTTATCGGAAGGCGCCACCTGGGACAACAAACCCAGACTTCTCTTGAAAAACAGTGTCAGAAGAGCTATCGGTTCAAAACTCTCTCCGTCTATAAGCACCGGTTCTCCATCCAGAGCAAGCTCCAACAGATTGTCCACCAGGATTCCCTGCTGTTCTTCCCCGTAGCGCACTGCCTCTTTCCCATAGTACCACTGATTTACACCGTTTCTTTTACACAATACCGTGGGAATATTATAGATTTCGGTCCCGGCCACCTGGGAAATCGTTTCTACCTCCCCTGCTTCGGAGCGGCTGAAACTAATCTGGGAGTACTCATTTCCCAAATCATATCCCACAATGATTTTTTCACTGTTCAAAAATCCCATGCCGACTCCTTTCCTCCTTACTTCAATTCAAACAATCTGCTGTTCAGGAACTCCTTCCTGTAATACTCCTCCAGAAGCTTGTCCATTGTATCATAATCCTGAAGCGTTTTACTGATTACTATATCATTCACAAGCTGATATCGGCTGTCATTTTCTTTTCCCCTGATATCACTCTTTTGCAGCGTCCCGCTCTCTGTCAGCTGTTCTTCACCGTTCTTTTCCTCCGTAATATAATATTGGAGGCTTTCTCCGAAAAACAGAATAAACTCTTTGAAAAACACACCGCTGTATACTTCCTTCATATATTCGGAAATATACTCATCCGATTCCCCGTTTTCATGGAGAATTACATAGTGCAGACATGCTTTGGAAAAAGGGTTCGCGTGATATTCGATAATCGTCTTATCTGCCATTTCCAGAACCACCCGCTCATTCTCCCGGTACTCTCTGAAGAATTCCAGATGAATTCCCATATTCATGAATTCCTCCAAAAATTCTGTGGTCAAATCAGAGACCGTGGAGGACATTTCACTGTGATTTTCCGCATAATATTTTAGGAAAGCCAATTTACATACCTTCTGAACCGGTTCTCCTCTTAAATACATCCGTTGAATCTCTTCAAAGACATCCTTTTCAGTTACTCTGTCCTTTACAAAATACTCGTAAGCACACTGCCCCAAAAAAGCTTCCTCCACCTCGGGCTTAGGCCCCTGGGAAACATAGTAACGGAAAATATCCATTTTTTCCCCAATGAAAGCACCTGAATACATCATCTGCACCAAAATCGCCTCACATAAACTGTAACAGTCCACCTCGAAGGATTTTGCTGCTTTCCAGACATCTCTCATATCTTTCGTCATTCCTCTGTAATAAGCTGACAAATAGCGCAGAACCGTGCTGTTATATTTTCCTTTGCCAAATGCATAGATTGCGGCGGCAGTCAGCACCTCATCCTCCATCATGTTGCTGCGCTCCATCAGCGGGCTGATTAATCTTACCAACAGCTTTGCATCCATAAAATACGGACCATATTCCCGCAACCATTCGGAAGCTAAATCATAATTACCTCTGAGTACCAGGAAGCGCATCACAACTCTTCTCTCTTCCTCGTTCAGCATTTCAGGAGATATTTTTGTTAAATAATCATCCAGCGCCCGCATATCGTCCGTATCATAGTAATACTGCAAAAGCTTCAGCCTGATTTCCTTCTTCACCTTGTCATCCACATATTCGGAATCAGCCACTCTGAGTGCACGTTCCACATTTTCCGCAGAATCGACCGACTCTCCTCTTTCTCCATAGCAAAGGTAGAGTTCAAGCTCAGGATTACACACGGAATAAGGTGCAATCAGACGCAAATACTTTCCGGGAATCATCAGCTTTTCCATGGTATATTCCACATTGCGGATAAATCGGTTGTTCCAGGCATCCTCAAATACAATTGTATAGCTGTTGCCATACAAAGAAACCCACGTTTTTCCGTCATTCAATATATATTCGTCCGGATACAGGTTCCCGGGCTGATAAACATAAACCTTCTGCAGGCGAGAGTCCTCCACCTGAATCAGATGTGCAAACAGCAGCTTTGACAGTGGCTCGCAGGTTTGCTCCGTAATCATACCCGGTTGAAGTATTCGATTATAAATGTCTGCCAGTTGCCTGTTAATATGCTGTTTTGAAATTTGTTCCAGGCAAAAATGTTCAATCCGAAGCCGATATGTCTCGTAAATATCCCCAAGCTGTGACTCATTCCGCAATATGTAATCGTAGAGATATGCCGTGCGTTCATAATCCAAATTACTCTGATAGGAAAAGTACATTAGCACAATCTTCGGAATATCCGGCTGTTTCTCAGGATTCAGCGACATCATAAAATACTCATACAGATTCGTGATACGCAGATTATTTTCCACTCCGGACCGATACCAGTCAAAATACGGTTCTCCGACCTTTCCGCCCTTAATCAACAGAGAACATATCTGCTGCAGAATACGGACATCATTCTTTTTCCCGTACAATTTTCTCAGGATTTTATACAGAACATCCGTATACTCTTTCTTTCTGTCGACAAGATATATCAGTTGTTCCACCACTTCCTGTTTCAGCAGTTCCTGCCTTGCACCATACCAAAGGACCTGCTGTTCAAAGCTGCCCAAGTGCCTCAGTAATGCAGGATTGCTGTTGACAAGTGCAACCGCTTCAATATACAGCACCGGACTGCTGCAGCCTATCTGATACTGTTTTTCCAGAAAAACCCACTTACCGGTTGCAGATTTGTGATAATCCTCAGACAGATATAAAAGCAGCCACGCCACTCTCCAGTCAGAGTTATCCTGGCGGTAAATATGCTCTACTTCCGATGTCACCTTGTCAACATAGTCCTCTTCCCTGTGAATCAGAGTTGTCAGGTACAGATAATAGGCATATAACGTATCGTTTCCGGCCCCTCTTTCCAGGAGTTCGGCAACATGATCCAATATCCAGCCTGCCTCGTTATAGCTCTCCTCCGTTATCAAAAGTTGCGCCTGAAACAGCCTTGCTGATATATCATTCTCATCCAGCGCAACCAACTTTTCCACCAGCTTCCCGGTTTCCTTCAGCCAAGTTGCCGTACTGATTTTTCTGGTACGAAATGCCTGATAAAATTCCATCAGCTGTACCGTACTGCGCTTTCTTGTCATATTCTGTGCGTGGACGGCGGCACCTTCCCCTACCTTCACCGTCACAGGTACAGTGAGCGACACATAAGAGTTATACAGATATATCTGTCCGAAGTTCTTTCCCTCCCGGCAAAGACTGCTGTCTATAAATACCGGCAGAGCACAATAATTTCCCAAAAAATCATCATCTGTAAGTACTTCCTTCTCCGTAAACAGGAAATCCCCGCTGCACTCCACACAAAGGCTGGTATACCCCCAGCCGTTTCTCACCACAGTCAGCTCCTTTTCCGTCACTCCATATTCACCGGCAGCTTTCGCCACCTCCAACAACAGCTGTTCCTCCTGTACAAGAAACTCCACCTTCTGCTTCTTGTTGATGCGAATCAGGAATTCCTCCATATTCTGTTCAGAGCCCTCATACACAGACAACGCACGGTAATCGTCCGCAAACTGTACATCACTGCCCGAAAAAACAATAGGGAAATCAGAAGAATAAAAAAGTGTAACTGCTTCCTGCCAATTGCTTTTGGCAAGATTTGCAAAATGAAACAGATTTCGAATGGGACCGACAGAAGATTCCAATACCGTATGTTCTATCGAAACAACAAAAGGGAGATAATATTCTCCCTGATTACTGATAATATAAAAGTTGCCTTTGACTACATCTCCCTCTTCCAGCTTTTCACCGTGAAAGCAAAAGAAGATTTCCTCCCCGTCGCCTACAAACTCCTTTGTAACACACTCCATCCTCAAATCCGATGAAAGTACTGTTCCGCTTGAAAAACGTCCCTGAGGCGCGTAGATATGAAAAGAGCCCTCATAAACTTCTCCCTTTTTCAGGGAAAGTTCGATTTTTGCGCAGGAGAAATCAAGAGAACCATTCTCATAATCGAAGTTTCCCTCTAAAATCTGATTGATTATCTTCTGCATTTATACTCACCTCACGCTGTGGCAGTCTGTCGCCGAAAAACCAAATTTTCCCCTTGCATCGCTTGGTTTTAACTCGCAAACACGCATCTGCGATGCTCTGTTGTCGCTTCACAGACTGTTTGCTTGTTAATGGCGCACGAAAACCAAATGCCGCCTTCGGCGTCGCTTGATTTTCTCATGCGCCTATTATATCATAAGTCTCCGCCACAGGGCAATTTATATTTATATTTGGTGAGTTTTTCTTTTCAGTAACGCAATTGTGCAAAGAGCCAACATAACTGTGGAAAGGACCAACACAGCCAAGAAAGTAACCGGGGTCACTTCCCCGCTTGCGGGCGTCAGTAGGCTGTAGACAGGTTCCACCAAAAATGAAGAGGCGTTCATAACCGCATGTAACAACATGCAAAGCCAGATATTTTGAAATCTGCCGTAAAGAGCTCCCAAAATCAGTCCCAATCCAAAAGCATATATTCCCTGCACCAAATTGACATGTAAAATTCCGAAAGCAAGCGCCTGGATCACATTTGCAACCCAGAACCGTGTGCTCACCTTGCCCGCCAGCTTCAATCCAACTCCCCTGCAGACCAGCTCCTCACTTAAGGGAGCAAGTATAACCGTGGAGAGAATGGTCAGTACCGCCCCATCTGTAATACCAACCTGTTCCATCAACTCATTGTACTGTTCCAAAAGCTGCGGTATAAAGCTTTGTATAATATTCAGGATACTGCTGATAAAAAACTGCGCTGAAATACCTACTGCCACAATCAAAAGGTAGTGAACCGGCAATGGTTTCGGCGTTCCCTCCGGCCTCTTTTTCTTTCCATAGGCAAAATAATACCACAAGCCAAACACCAGCACAGCAATCACCTGACTGACAACGAGAATCGGAATGACATTATCCAGGTATCTCTGCATGGCAATGTTCGCCACTTCTGCTCCTCCCTGCCCGCTGACCGTCATATGAACTGTTTCAAGAATTGTTATCACTACCATTGCCACCACGGAACAGCCTATCTGTATCAGTAAAAACATAAAAACCGGCAATAAAGATACAACTGTCCAACCTGCTTTTTTCATAACACTCTTCATTATTTTCCTCACTGTTTCGGGCCGCCTCCCCCTGGGAGGCGGCCCGCCCTAACCTTTACTCCATATTCAGTTTCTTTGTGTTTACAAGATAAGATACCAAATACATTGCCACCGCCATAACAATGCTCAAAATCGAAGATGCCGATAGATTAATGTTCATATAACGTCCAAACATTTCCGCAGAATCGACATTGATATGGACAGCTGAGATAATCCCCTCCGTTACGGAAGCCAAAATTCCATTGATAATTATAAGCCCAAAGTAACTTACAATTGCCATCAGAACTCTGTGCTTTGTAAAGAGTTGCCCCATAGAAATAGCACCAAAAATAATTGCCATGGATGCAAAGGGACTGACCAAAATGTTTAAGATAAAGAAAACAAGGTAAACAACCGGATTGATACCCAGTTCTTCCCGTAACAGCTTCACGAGCACATCTCCGAACTCGTCGAAGAACATACTCCAAATCTCTATCAGGCTGTAACCCTCAGGCGTTGCTGCACCGACCAGAAAATTAATCAAGGCAAACAATGACAAGAATACCGCTATCATTACAATCATAACCCAAATGCCACTAATCAGTATTTTGGAAACCATCAACTGATTCGTTGAAACGGGAAGGGTATGTGTCAAATAGCCTTCGTCTGTATACATCGTTTTGTAAAAATGAACTGCAAGATATACCATAATGCCTACAGAAACCACCGCAAGCATAATCGCATAAAAGAACAATGTAAATGCACTTGCAATGTCAAGCAGGCTGAACAAACCGCTCTCATAGGCATTCTCTTCCGCAAGGCTCCTCCACATAGGAGACTGGAACGCCAGCCAGCTTAAGAATGTAACACTCAGAAGTGCAATCAGGAACAGACATCCTGTCTTATAAGTACCTTTCCACTCATGCTTTATCAATTTTCCTAACATGCGAACACCTCCCTGAAATAAGCATCCACAGACTTACCGTGTTGCTCTCTGATATTGTCCACAGAAGTATACAGTACCAGATGTCCGTAGCGCATAAAAATAACCTCATCCAAAACCTGCTCAATATCCCCGATTAAGTGCGTTGAGATAATAACCGTAGCATCAGGGTTGTAATTATTGATAATCGTACGAAGGATATAATCTCTTGCTGCAGGGTCAACGCCGGCAATAGGCTCATCCAGGATATACAAGTCCGCCTGACGGCTCATCACAAGAATCAGTTGTACCTTTTCCTTGTTTCCCTTCGACAGCGTCTTTAACTTCACACTGGGATCAATGTTCAGGCTGTGTAGCATTTCCAATGCTTTTTCCTTGGAAAAGTCTGCATAAAAATCGCTGAAATAGTCTAAAATCTGGCTGATTTTCTGTCCGCCGGACAGATAAGTTCTATCCGGGAGATAAGCTACATGTGCCTTTGTATCCACACCCACATACTGCCCTTTGATTTTAATGCTCCCCTGATCCGGGGTTAACAGACCGTTCATCATTTTGATTAATGTGGTCTTTCCGCTTCCGTTTGGTCCCAAAAGTCCGATGATTTTTCCCTTGGGTAATGTCAACGTAATATTATTTACTGCCACATTTCTGGCATCGTAGGACTTTGTCAATCCCACAATTTCAACTAGTTCGTTCATTCCTTTTCTCCCTCATATTTTTTCTTAACCAAATCAACTGCATCCTGTTCCGAATAACCAAGCTCCTTCATCTTCGCAAAGAACATATCTACATGTTCCCTTGCCAGTTCCGCCCTGATTTTTCGAATCATCTCTTCATCCTCGGTAACAGTTCTGCCATTGGTTCTCTGTGTGATAATCAGCCCGCTTCTTTCCAGCTCCGCAAATGCTTTCTGCATCGTATTCGGGTTCACCGCAGCTACCGCCGCCAAATCCCTGACACTTGGCAATTTACCTCCGGGCAAATACTGTCCGGAGACAATCTGCATTTGAATTCGTTCAACAAGCTGTGCATAAATGGGTCTGTCAGCATCCAAATCCCATGCCATCTCTCTCATCCTTTCTATAAATTATTTATGCTTTATTATCTACCGCCAAGCCGCCTGTTCCCACTAAATATGTGAATATTGCCTGCACCTCCCTTTCATCTGTTTTGTATTGCTGTATTATCTTTATAATACAATAGTACATACTGATACATGATTTGTCAACAGTTTTTTTCACTTTTTTTGAGAAGTCGCATATAGATACTATAACTAATCCTGCGAGGAAACTTATGTCTGAAGATATTTTAGCCAAACATGATCTGTCCGCAGCTCAGGAGCCGGAAACAATTGACAGCAGATATGCCGGGACCATGCAGATAAGTGTGGTATCCTCCATCGGTCTGATTCCCGTAGAGAATGCCACAGTTACAATCTCCTATACCGGAGATCCGGAAAGCCCGCTTGAGGTTCTGACCACAGACAGCTCCGGTCAGACTCCTACCGTTACTCTCCCGGCGCCGCCTTTGGAACTGTCTCTGAATCCTGAAGCCGAGGAACAGCCTTACGCCGAATACAATATCACCGTCACGGCAGAAGGCTATGAACCGGTCCTGGTTTCCGGTTCTGAGGTTTTTGCGGATGAGCTTTCATTGCAGCCTATCCGAATGAATCCTCTTGCCATTCCGGAGGAAGAAAAAATAGTGATTATTCCCGCCCATACTCTGTTTGCCGAGTATCCTCCCAAAATACCGGAGGACGAAATCAAGCCTATGGCGGAAACAGGCGAAATCGTCCTGAGCCGGGTTGTGATTCCGGAATATGTTATTGTACATGACGGTGTCCCCGAGGACTCCACCGCTCCGAATTACTGGGTGCGATACAAGGATTACATTAAAAACGTAGCATCCTGCGAAATCTACACCACCTGGCCGGAAAGCTCCCTCTATGCCAACCTTCTGGTCATTCAGTCCTTCACTTTAAACAGAGTGTATACGGAGTGGTACCGCAACCAAGGGTACGACTTTACCATTACCTCCTCCACCGCATACGACCAGAAATGGGTATACGGCAGAAACATCTACGAAAATATAGATTACCTTGTGGATACCATCTTTGCCAACTATCTCTCCCGCCCCGGTGTACGGCAGCCTATCTTTACCTCCTACTGCGACGGTAAAAGAGTGACCTGTGACGGATTAAGTCAGTGGGGTTCCAAGTATTTAGGTGACCAAGGCTATTCCGCCATCGACATCATTCATTATTATTACGGAAACGATATGTATATCAATTCCGCGGATTTCATTTCCGGCGTACCATCTTCCTGGCCCGGCTATGACTTAGGGATAGGAGCCTCCGGGGAAAAGGTACGTCAGTTACAGAACCAACTGAATCGTATTGCACGTAACTATCCTGCAATTCCAACCGTTACGGCAGACGGAATCTACGGTCCCGCCACTGCGGAAGCGGTTCGTACCTTCCAGGGCATCTTCGATTTGCCCCAAACCGGCGTTACCGACTATCCCACATGGTACGAAATATCCGATATCTATGTAGGTGTTACCAGAATAGCGGAGCCGGGTTGAAGAATGTGTATCGGGCGCCCTTAACAAGTCCGGCACGGAATGAAATCCTGCCGGACGCTTATCGTACATCAGTCTGCAAAATATTATTTTTATTTTTCGAAAATACTGCTATAATTGTAATAAGGTCACTATTATAACCTGATAATACAAATGATTGGTTGGTAGAAGAAAATATGCTGGGAAAAATCGCTTTTTTCGTAGGTTCTATCATATCGGATTATCCTGCAAAGACAACACGTGCAATATTTGAAAATGCAAAGGGGAAATTCAATCTGGATGTTTTCTCCAGCATTGGTGCAAACGGCGAAAGTTACTTTCACGGTGAAAGCGACAAAAAAGTAATTCACATTCCGCATCTGAAAAATTACACGGGCATTATCATAGAACCGGATTCCTTCTGTGGGCAAACCGTATACGAGGAACTGGTCAAAAAAATCGAAGAAGAAGCAACCTGCCCTGTGGTATCCCTACGTTATAGAGATGATCGTTTTTATAACGTTCTGGTTGATGATTACGGTGCCATGGAGTGTATGGTAAAACACTTTATTGAAGTTCACAAATTTAAAAAAATCTGTCATATGACAGGTCGCCTTGAGCTTTTAGATGCCAGACAAAGACTGGACAGTTACCTGAATACTATGGCAAAGTACAATCTGCCTGTTACAGAACACATGATATTTGAAGGAAATTACTGGACAGACAGAGGAGAGGCTGCTGTAGACTGGTTCCTTGGTAATGAAGGAGACAGTATGCCGGAAGCTATTGTTTGTGCAAATGATTACATGGCTCTATCGGTGATTGATGCTCTTCGGAAAAGAGGTATCCGGGTTCCCGAAGATATCTGTGTCTCCGGTTTTGATAATATTGACGAAGCTCGGTTTTCCGTTCCCCGTACAGCCAGCATGAATGTCCCCGCCGAAAAAATGGGCGCTGCTGCGATTGATATTCTGGAGCGTCTGAGCACCGGAAAAACGGTGGCAAAAAATACTTATGTTCCGGTTGTACCCTGTTTTGAGGGAAGCTGCGGCTGTGAAAGCATCCCCTCCCCCAACCATAATATCCAACTGCTCAAACAGATTAACTACCTGAACAAGACTCTTATGCAAGTTACGTACATGAATTGGGATTATGAAAGCTGTATTACATATGAAGAACTTTTTTACAATGCTTTCAGATACTCTTTAAATTTTGACTATCAGGAAATATATATTTGTCTCTGCGAGCATACGGAAGAGATAAGCGACGATTCGGACAATATGGCAGACACCTTGGAGCAATATACGGAAAACATGATTTTGTACAGCATATTTTCACGTGAGGATAACAGCTATAGGTTTTATAATAAAGTATTTCCCCGCTGTAAAATACTTCCTGACGAATACAGGAATGACGACGAAGCTATTTTTGTTTTTCCGCTCCATTATAAAAACCACTATTTCGGATATATTGCACTCAAAACACAAAATGTGGATAAACTTGCCCGTTTCTTTATCCTCTGGCTTCAGGAATTGTCCGGAGGAATGGACAAAATTGACATACAGTATAAAAACAAAGCATACTTCCAGTTCATGCAACAAAGCAGGCTTGATGAGTTGACAGGGCTGTTCAACAGACGTGAGATAGAGAATATCCTTCGCCGCAAAAAATATGATGCGTTAAAGAATAACCCATTTTATATTATGAGCCTGGATATGGATGGGCTGAAAATGATCAACGACACATATGGTCATATCGAAGGCGATAACGCCCTGAAAGCATTGGGCGAAATACTGAAAAAAGTATCCGACGACAACATCAGTGCCGCCAGAACAGGCGGTGATGAATTTATGCTCTGCATTTCGGCCGGTGACGAAGAAATACCATGCCATATTCAGGCAGATATTTTAAGTCTGGTTGACGCGTACAACCAAACAAGCCGGAAACCTTATTTGCTGTCCGTAAGTATAGGCTACGCCCAATTTACGGAAAAGGGCGGCATTATCGGATGTATGCAGCAGGCTGACCAAAAAATGTATGCAGATAAATCCACCAAAAAGAATACGCGGGCAAATATGTCGTAAATACTTCAGTTTTTCCAGGGAGTCATATCAGTATCGGAATTTCCCGGATAATACTCTCTGTATTTTCCGGGAGAAACGCCGAATTTTTCCCTGAAATTGCGCAGAAAAGAAGTATAATCGGAAAACCCCGTCATCCGCCAGCATTCCGTTACATTAACGCCGGAATGTAAGGCTTCGCAAGCCTTTATCAACCGTTTATCTATAATATAATTATGGACGGTAACTCCTGTCAGTTCCTTAAATTTCCGTAAAAAATAGTATTTACTCATATGTACCTGCTCCGCCAGGTCATCTACTGTAATCCGCTCTCCCAAATGGGTTTCAATGTACGCAGACACCTGTTCCACCATAGGATGACTAACCAGTTCCTTCTGGGCAAACAAATACTCTTCCTTGGAACAAAGTATGTTCAGATAGACAAAAAACAGGGTCAGGCATCCCCGGTCCAACACTTTCTTTGCCCCCGGATCGGAAGACTCCTGCATCTGTGTCATAGCAAGTTTCAGCAGATACCCCTGCAGCAATTCCTCATAATAAATCGGAAAATGATAAGCACAGGATTCCTTGCCGCGAAAACAAGCAGTAAAATCCATGTCTCCTTCCGACAATGAGGCCAACATCTGCGGTGTCACCCAGAGAATAATTCGCTTGGAGGAATCATGCTTTTTTTCCACATAATGATACTTGTGCAACACATTCTGGTCTATGAGAAGGAAATCCCCCTTTTTCATCTGATAAGTTCTGTCTTCTATCAGAGAAGAATACTCTCCCTCCAGCACGTAGATAATCTCGTAAAAATTATGATAATGGAATGAGATTGCCCCCATGGGTGCACCTTGCTTTTCATATACTTCATAATCTTCATTTATCATATATTGACGTTCATCCGTAGCTTCCAACTTTCTGATATGTTTATCGTTTGCCATATTGATATTCTCGTCCTTCCTCTGTCTTACTCACAGCCTTCCCTGCTTCTCCGTAAACATGATCTTCTCATATTTTTCGCCCATTCAAAGCCCCTTCACCTCGCCTTAACAGTTTAGAGCAATTTTTGCACTATTTCAAGCAATATATGTTCTTTTCATGCATTTTATTTTAAAGTATACTACAGATATAGCAGTTGGAAAGTTTTTCCGATGAAAACAGTTACCGGGCACACCAGCCCGAGCGAAAATGAACGGAGGGTTATACTATGCAGATGACACTGCGCTGGTACGGCAGCAAATACGACACCGTAACTTTGAAACAAATTCGTCAGATTCCCGGCGTAACCGGAGTGATTTCCACACTCTACGGCACCAAGCCCGGCGAAGTCTGGGAGATGGAGGACATTCTGGCATTAAAGAAGGAAATCGAAGATGCCGGTCTGGAGCTGGCCGGTATCGAAAGTGTCAACATCCATGATGCCATCAAAGTCGGAACTCCCGACCGAGACATGTATATTGACAACTATATTACCACCCTGGAACGCCTCGGTCAGGCCGGTGTCCACATGGTATGCTATAACTTTATGCCTGTCTTTGACTGGACCAGAACAGAGCTTGCAAGAGTCCGCCCTGACGGTTCCACCGTTTTGGCTTACACCCAGGAGGCTGTAGATGCATTAAATCCCGAAGATATGTTTGCCTCCATCAGCGGAGACTCCAACGGCGCAATCCTGCCCGGATGGGAGCCCGAGCGTATGGCTCACATCAAAGAGCTCTTCGAGATGTACAAGGACGTGGACGATGAAAAGCTTTTTGCTAACCTAAAGTATTTCTTGGAGCGCATCATGCCTACCTGTGACAAGTATGATATTAATATGGCAATTCATCCAGATGACCCTGCCTGGAGCGTGTTCGGTCTTCCCCGTATCATCATCAACAAGGCCAATATTCTGCGCATGATGAAGATGGTGGACAACCCACACAACGGCGTTACCTTCTGCTCCGGCTCCTACGGGACTAACCTGGAGAATGATCTGCCCGATATGATTCGTTCCCTGAAGGGCAGAATACATTTCGCACATGTGCGCAACCTGAAATTCAATTCTCCCACCGATTTTGAGGAATCCGCACACCTTTCCAGCGACGGAACCTTTGACATGTACGAAATCATGCTGGCTCTCTACGACATCGGTTTCGACGGCCCCATCCGTCCCGACCACGGACGCATGATTTGGGACGAAGTAGCTATGCCCGGCTACGGTCTTTATGACAGAGCTTTGGGCGCAACTTATTTAAACGGACTTTGGGAAGCCATTGAAAAGCAACATAAAAAGGCATAATTTTCCGATTTTTATTTCATACTATTTTACAGCATTTCCTGCAATACCATAACAGCAGACTCTGTGGAATATGCATATTCATACCCGCTGTCCTTGTCCGGCGCGGCATAGGGACAGCATCAAAAGAAAGCCGCGCAGAAACGAGGCATATCATGAAACTGACAAGAGCAGGACTGGAAGCAGACCGTGCAGCCTTTGAAGCCGCAGGCTACTCTCTCCCCACCTTCGACTACGAAGCAGTAAAGAAAAATACTTATGAGAATCCTATCTGGATTCACTTCGGCGCAGGCAATATTTTCCGTGCCTTTCAGGCAAATGTGGTTCAGAATCTCTTAAACCGCGGCGTCCTGAATACCGGACTCATTGCCGCCGAAGGTTATGACTACGAGATTATCGAAAAGAGCAACCGTCCTCACGACAATCTGACCATTCTGGCTACATTAAAGGCCGATAACACTGTGGAAAAGACTGTGGTGGGCAGTATTATGGAATCTCTTATATTAGACAGTAAAAATCAGGCGGAGTACTCCAGGCTGAAAGAAATCTTTGCAAAACCTTCTCTGCAGATGGCCAGCTTCACCATTACCGAAAAGGGCTATGCCGTCACTGATGCAAAGGGAAATGTTCTCCCCGCCATCGCCGCAGACTTTGAAAAGGGACCGGAATCCCCTGACAGTTATCTCGGCAAGGTTGTTTCCCTTTTGTATTACAGATTTACCTGCGGTAAGCTTCCCATCGCCATGGTCAGCATGGACAACTGCTCCCACAACGGCGACAAGCTCTACGCAGCAGTAATTGCATTTGCTAAGGCTTGGTGCGAAAAGGGTCTGGCAGACAAGGACTTCCTTGCTTATGTGGAAGACAAGTCCCTTGTTTCCTTCCCCTGGTCCATGATTGATAAAATTACTCCCAGACCGGATACAAAAGTGGAAGCAATGCTGGCGACTGATGGTATTGAGGAGCTTGACCCTGTTGTTACCTCCAAGAACACCTACATCGCTCCCTTCGTCAATGCGGAGGAATGCGAATATCTGGTTATCGAGGATTCCTTCCCCAACGGAAAGCCTGCACTGGACAAGGGCGGCATCATCTTCACGGACCGCGAAACCGTGGACAAGGTAGAAAAAATGAAAGTATGTACCTGCTTAAATCCTCTGCATACTACTCTGGCAATTTACGGCTGTCTGTTGGGCTATACTCTGATTTCCGAGGAAATGAAGAATCCTTTGTTAAAGAAAATGGTAGAAACCATCGGTTATGTGGAAGGTCTGCCTGTTGTCGTCAATCCCGGTATCCTTGATCCAAAGGAATTTATCGACCAGGTGGTAAATGTCCGCATTCCCAATCCCTTTATGCCTGACACTCCTCAACGGATTGCTACCGATACCTCCCAGAAGCTTGCTATCCGTTTTGGCGAGACTATCAAGGCATATCAGAAAAATCCCGCTTTGAACGTAACGGACTTAAAGCTGATTCCTCTGGTATTCGCCGGTTGGCTGAGATATCTGATGGCTGTGGATGATAATGGCAATGCCTTCACTCCCAGCGCAGATCCTCTATTGGAAGCTGCAAGCGCTTATGTAAAGGACTATGAGCTGTCTGATGCTCCCAAGGATTTGAGTAAACTGGACAAGTTGCTCTCCAACGAGAAGGTCTTCGGTGTTGATTTGGTTTCCATCGGTATGGCCGGCACCGTGAAAAATTACTTTGCCGAACTTTCCGGTGGCATAGGTGCCGTGGAAGCAACCCTCCGGAAATATGTAAAATAATGCAAACAAAGGAACTATTGCCCCGGGATTTTTCTCAGGGTAATAGTTCCTTCTTATTTCTCTAAATTTATATTGCACACTAATAAAATTTTGAAAATGCTCTGCAATCCATATCTGTATCCATCGCAAAGCTATTCCTTTTTCATTAACAATTCCGGCAAGCATGCCATAAAACATCTGAGACCATAGATTACTGTCGGCAACTATCTATTGTTTGCCATGCTTTATATATTCTTTTTGAAACAAATAATCCGATTTGCTTCCTCAAATCCCATAGCCATATGAAATTTAAAACTATCAATATTGTCCAATGCACAGTCACTGGCAAATTCAGAACACTTCTTTTCTTTTGCCCATTTCTCGCACTCCTGAAGCAGTTCTTTTGCATATCCGTTATGTCTATATGTTTCAACAACAAATATGCCTTCTAAATAACCGACAGGAGAAGTTTCAGTACCTTCAACATAATCTGTTCTAATCTGACATTGTGCAAATCCTACTGCCGTATTATCCACATACTTAATAAAGCAAACCGCTTTGTCACTTTGGATAAGGTTCTCAAACTCTTTTTCTAAATCCAGTACTGTGTGATCGTTCCACATTTGGATTGCTAACTCAGCTAATATCCTTGCATCGCTTTTTACCGCAGATTTTATCATATCATTATCCTCGCCAAATTCTAATTCTATGGTTCTTTGTGTAATACCATGCCTGTTTTACCCCAAAATTTCAAATTACTTTGATTCTTGGGGTAATTTTGTGCCGGATTTACCCCAAAATTTCAACCTTTCTTGATTCTTAGGGTAATTTTGTGCCGGATTTACCCCAAAATTTCAACCTTCCTTGATTCTTGGGGTAATCTGGTGCCGGATTTACCCCAAAATTTCAAATTACTTTGATTCTTGGGGTAATTTTGTGCCGTATTTACCCCAAAATTTCAAATTACTTTGATTCTTGGGGTAATCTGGTGCCGTATTTACCCCAAAATTTCAACCTTCCTTGATTCTTAGGGTAATTTTGTGCCGTATTTACCCCAAAATTTCAAATTACTTTGATTCTTGGGGTATTTTGGTGCCGGATTTACCTGGGAAATTCAAAGTTTTCTATATCTTTCACCCATCCATATCCCCTTATTCAACGGGAACACAATTCCGCAAAAGAAGAAATACATTTAACGGAAATTCAAGTATTTTTCCTTTCTTTCATATACCCTAAAGCAGAATCTCCGCCAGATTCATTCCAATCCGGCGGAGATTTCATTCAAATCAATATTGATTTTATTTTGTCAAAAGCATCATAATCTCGTTGCTTCTTGCCACAAACTTCGTCATGGCTTCAGGAGCTAAAGGTGCATGCTGGAGCTTTGCCAGGTCGTAAAGCTGTTCACAAATCATCTCCACGTTCTCACCGTCCTTATGCTCGATGACATACTGTACCAAAGGATGATTAGCATTCAGAATCAGAGTTTCGCCCTCTCCTCCGAAGGCCCCCATATCCATACCGGGCATGGAGTACATCTTCATCATATCCTGCATACGTCTCGTCTCCTCGGACAGCGTTATCATGGAGGATATCTTCTTGTTCTTCAGCTTATCCACCTTAATGGTAATCTTATCATTCTTCAGTGCCTTCTTCATGACTTCGGCAATGGTCTTGGCCTGCTCCTCAAACTCCTCCTGTGCCTTCTTGGAGGTCTTTGCTTTCATGGCATCCGTCACATCTGCATCAATTCTCTGGAACTTGATACCCTCGTTCTTAGACTCCAACTGGGAGATGAATGGCTGGTCGATATTGTGGTTCAGGATGACAGCGTCCATCTTTGCTGCCTTGAACATATTAATGTACTGGCTCTGTTGCTGTTCATCGGTGACATAATAAACAGTCTTTTCCTTCTTCTCTTCACCGTCTTCTGCTTCGCCATCTGTACCGGCAGGATTTTCCTCTGCTTTGTCTTCCTTGACAACCTCAGCTTCAACCTTCTCGCCGTTCTCGTCTACCGCATTTCCGGCTTCCTCCTCGGTATCAATAGGCTTTGTCTCAAGGCACTCAGGTAGGGTCAGATACTTTCCGTCCAGGTTCTTGAACAGAATGTAATCATTCATCTTTTCGCAGAATTTGTCATCCTTCAGGCAGCCAAACTTGATGAAGGGACTGATGTCATCCCAGTACTTTTCGTACTCCTCCTTTTCGGTCTTGCACATACCGGACAGTTTGTCTGCTACCTTCTTGGTAATATACTCGGAAATCTTCTTTACAAAGCCGTCATTCTGCAATGCGCTTCTGGAAACATTCAGAGGCAGGTCGGGACAGTCGATAACACCCTTTAACAGCATCAAAAACTCAGGAATCACCTCTTTGATATTGTCAGCAATGAATACCTGGTTGTTGTATAATTTGATGGTTCCCTCGATGGATTCGTACTCCATGTTAATCTTGGGGAAGTACAGAATACCCTTTAAGTTGAAAGGATAATCCATATTCAGATGAATCCAGAACAAAGGCTCCTTGTAGTCCTGGAATACCTTGCGGTAAAACTCCAGATACTCCTCCCTTGTACACTCATTGGGATGCTTTGTCCAAAGAGGTGTTGTCTCATTCATCAGTTCAGGGCGCTTCTGAATCTTCAGTTTTTCCTCACCCTCGGTTGTTCCATCCTCCTTCACGGTAGGATGAATCTCCTCCAAAACCACATCTCCCTCTTTCAGTTCATCCGGCTTGATGATCTGAGTTTCCTTAGTATCTGCCTTGGAGAGATAAATTTCCGTAGGCATGAAGGAACAATATTTCTTGATTACTTCACGGGCTTTGTACTCGTTACAGAACTCCAGGCAATCCTCATTCAGGAAAAGGGTAATCGTTGTACCGACCTCTTTCTTGTCGCCTTCCTCCATGGAGAATTCCGTTCCGCCGTCGCACTCCCAATGTACAGGCTTTGCATCAGCTTTGTAAGACAAAGTATCAATATGCACCTCGTCCGCAACCATAAATGCAGAATAAAAGCCCAGTCCGAAGTGACCGATAATCTGGTCTGCATTACTCTTGTCTTTGTACTTCTCAATAAAGTCAGTTGCACCGGAGAAAGCAATCTGATTGATATACTCCTCCACCTCATCGGCAGTCATTCCCAGACCGTTATCTGTAAATGTCAGTGTTTTCTTCTCCGGATTTACAATGACATCCACTCTTGCCTTATAATTCTCCGGAAGTGTGTATTCTCCCATCATATCCAGCTTTTTCAACTTAGTGACTGCATCACAACCGTTGGAAATCAGCTCACGATAAAAAATATCGTGGTCGGAATACAACCATTTCTTGATAATGGGAAAAATATTTTCGCTGTTAATTGATAAGCTTCCGCTCTTTGTTGCCATTTTACAACATCCCTTTCTTCTTTCTTTTTTTCGATAGATGATAATGTCACCCGTTAAATAAGAGTTTAAATCTGCCCTTTCCAAAAGTCAACATAAAATTAGCACTCATTTAAAATGAGTGCTAACAAATCCTCTGAAATGCCTATAAAATGGGCATTTCCCTATTTCTAAAATTTTTCTAAAGCACCGTTCAGCCCTAGAAATCTTCCGGGAAATACTTGGAATAGATTTCAAAAAAAGTCGTGGTGTTCACCTGCTCGTCATGAATCAATGTAATTCCATCCCAGAGTTTTGTATTCAGCTGCCGGACCAGCTTATCGGCAAAAGCATTATACTCCTCTCCGAACACCTCTCTGCGTCTTTCTTCCACAATTTCCAATTTGCTCAATTCCGTCTGTTCTCTGTCAAAGGTGCTGATACATTTAATTATGTGATAACCTGTTTCCGTCTCGATAACAGGACTGATTTCATTTGTCTCCAGGGAAAAAGCTGTATCTTCAAAAACTTTGTCCATCTCCCCTTTTCCGAAGGACAATGTAATCTCGGCATCTTCACTGTACTTGGAAGCAAGCTCCAGAAAATCCTTTTCTTCCGCCACCGCCATATTTCGAATTTCACACGCCTTCTCATAGACGGATTGCTTTACATCCTCTGTATAAGCTATCCTGGTACCGCTGCCGTCCGTGGTCCAAGTGCGCAATAAAATATGCTGGATTGTTATGGTTCTGGCTTCGTCATCACTGATTTCCGGATTAATATCCCGGATGATATACTGATATATCTTATTGGCCAATGCATACTCGGAATAAAGCTGTTCAATCACACTCTCATCCACACCCATCATCTGAATCTCTGTTTCGTTCAAAGAGGCAAAGTATTCCGCCGCAGCCTGCTTGACAAGTTGTGTTTCCTCCTCATCCAATTCCACATCTTTGCTTTTTGCCAAAAGACACATGGTCTTAACCTGTGCGATCCTTGCCAGAACCGTTTCCTTCACATTGTCCTCCAGAGTCATGTCGTCCTTGGCCACATTCCAAACCTCAATCCCGTACACACTCTCGTATCGGTTTTGAGTCGTAGTCAGATAGACCATCAGTTCAGGAACCGTACACTTTGCATCTCCGATACGAAACACCTCGTCTTTACCGAATCCGGTGGTAAATACGACTCTGGTTCCGTCCGTTCCGCAGGCGGATAAGCTACACGTTACGCAGACCAGGCACATACAAAGCACAATAAAGCAGCTTATATACCTTCCCGGTCGGCATCTTTTGTATATCTGTGATTTTCTGTTCATTTTTTCTTTTACACAATTTTTATTCACATTCATTCTTTTAATATACAGCCCTTTTCCCCTCCTGTCAAACACCCAAAAATGCCCAGACTCATTTTAGAGTTTGGGCATTTATCCTGAATATACCGGATTTACATACAAATGAATTGTGATTACTGAATCACATGAATCCATCCCTTGGGAGCTTCAATTCTACCCATCTGAATTCCGGTCAATGTCTCATATAACTTCTTCGTGGTAGGTCCCATCTCCGTCATGCCGCTGGGCAGACAGATTTCCGTACCGTGATCCACAATTTTCCCGACGGGAGAGATAACTGCGGCGGTTCCGCAAAGTCCGCATTCCGCGAAATCCTTTACCTCGTCCATGAATACTTCTCTCTCTTCAACCTCCAGTCCCAGATACTCCTTCGCCACATAGACAAGGGAGCGACGTGTGATGGAAGGAAGAATGCTGTCAGACTTAGGCGTTACAACCTTACCGTCCTTGGTGACAAACAGGAAGTTTGCTCCGCCCGTCTCCTCCACCTTTGTACGTGTTCCGGGATCCAGATACATATTCTCGTCAAAGCCTTCCTTATGCGCAGTAACGATAGCATGCAGACTCATGGCATAGTTCAAACCGGCCTTGATGTTGCCCGTTCCGTGCGGTGCCGCACGGTCAAAGTCACTGACTCTGATTGTCAAAGGCTTTACGCCACCCTTAAAGTAAGGTCCTACGGGTGTACAGAAAATTCTGAACTGATATTCATCGGCAGGCTTTACACCGATGACAGGATTGGTGCCAAACATATAGGGACGCAGATACAGCGTGGCGCCGCTGCCGTAAGGCGGTACAAAAGCCGCATTGGCAGCTACAACCTTCGTAACTGCATCTATGAAGCGCTCCTTGGGGAAAACAGGCATCTCCAGTCTTGCCGCTGAAGATTCCATTCGTTCTGCATTCAAATCGGGGCGGAAGGTAACGATATGTCCGTCCTCCGTGGTATAAGCCTTCAGGCCTTCAAATACTGTCTGTGCATACTGCAGGACACCGGCACATTCATTCAGAACGATATTTGCATCTTCTGTCAGGATACCCTCATCCCATGCGCCGCCTTTAAAATTGGACACGTATCTGAAATCTGTCTGAACGTATCCGAAACCAAGATTACTCCAATCAATATTTTTCTTCTCCATTGGTCTGCCTTCTTTCCTCGGATAAATATTTTGTTGGTAATCATTATTATACTTTTGCGGGCAAAAGTCAATACGCTTTTCCCATTTAAATCGTCAAAGCATAAAATCTACTTCTTTCGCTGGTATTTCAAAAAGGTATATGCAATGTCAAAGTAAGTCTGCTCGTCGCTGTCCGCCGTTATCTCCCATTCCGGATCATTGTCCAGATTAGGAAAATAGGTGTCCGCTTCATATTTATGGTCAATTTTTGTCACATGTGCCACATCACAGTAGGGCAGCATCTGCCTGTAGATACTCTCACCGCCGATAATGTAGACATCCTCGGTGTCAAACTTCTTCAATTCCTCCAGAAGCTCCTCCACCGAATGAACCACCGTAGCATCCTTCACCTCGTAATTTTTATCTCTGGAAAGAATGATGTTCGTCCTGTTTTTCAGAGGCTGTCCCTGGGGAAAGGTCTGCAGGGTCTTCCGCCCCAACACCACTACCTTTCCCGTGGTCTCCTCCCTGAAATGCTTTTGGTCATTGGGAATGCTGACAAGAAGCTTGTCCTTATTTCCGATTGCCCAATTCTCGTCTGCCGCTACAATGATATTCATCTTATCTTAATCCTCACATATCCTTTTTGGGCTTTCTTCCACAGCATTTTGCCTCTGTGCAGAAGCCGGCCACTTCACATTTCGGTACAAAATAGGTATCTGTCAGATACTTCCATTCCTCCGAATACGCACTCAGTGCATTCACCATATCATTCATCAGCTTTCTGTATTCCCAGTAAGCTCTGGTACACATTCTCTGATGAGCCATATCAATGAGATTACGCAGATTTGTGCGAAATACCACCTTCGTCTCCATCCCCAGGGGAAGCAACATGCCGATATCCTCCCTGGGAAGTTCCATTGCTTCCAGCTTTTGCATTGCAGTCAGTATTTCATCCATGGCATGCCTGTAAATTGTCTCTGCTTCCCGATTGTCCGCAATTTTGGGCGGAGTGACAAAAGGAAAGCCCTTCTGATAATTGATATATCTGGTAGATGCCTGCAATCTGGTAGGGCTGCCGCCGATATGTGTATAAAATTCCCTGATTACTCTGGCTGAATAACCGTCAAGAATCATATATACCTGAGGATATTCCCAGGTTCTTCCATGTCCGGATGCCAGACAATCCATTCCTCTCTTATAGTTTTTCTCTTCATTAGTAATATCTGCCCCCCAACAGACACCTGCCTCTCTTCCAATCAAACTGATTGGATCGGAGGTCGTCTCACTCTGAATGATTATTTTACCCATATTTCCTCTCATTCTGCCGTTAATAACGGCTCTCATATCTACTGTTCTGTCAACTATTGCCACTTATCACAGACAGAATTAATCTGATCCGCAAATTTTGCCATATCCTTATTGGCCAGACCGTCACTCTTCTGTACCAAAGCAAGCAATCTCTGTGCCGCTGCCAGAAGTCTTGCATATACACCGGTAGCTGCGGGTGCCTTTTTCTTCTTAACAGTTATGGGCTCTGCTTCATACTCAAATTTTCCGGATGCCAGATTAAATACACTGCCGCTGTAGGGTGCACAGGCTCTCTGCCCATACTCAATTTTCAGGCACTCCGCAAATTCCGTACACACCCTGTCCTCACCATGAACCACAAATACTTTTTTGGGTTTTTCCTCAAAACCGGAAATCCATTCTATCAGACCGTTTTTATCCGCATGACCGCTTAAGCCTGTCAACTGCCTTATTTGAGCGCGGACCTGAATGGGCTCGCCAAACAGCCGAACTTCCTCCGCACCCTCGATGATACTTCTCCCCAAGGTTCCAACCGACTGATAACCTACAAAAAGGATAGTACACTCCGGTCTCCACAAATTGTGCTTTAGATGATGCCTGATACGTCCCGCATCGCACATGCCGGATGCAGATATGATAACCTTGGGCGTATCGTTAAAATTGATTTCTTTTGATTCATCGCTTGTAATGGCAAGCTTCAAGCCTGAAAAGGCGATGGGATTTATTCCCTCCCGAACCAACTCCATGGCTTCCTCATCAAAGCATTCCCATCGGTTCTCCTGAAAGATTCCTGTAGCTTCAACCGCCAGCGGACTGTCTACATATACCGGAAATTTTTCATGTCCTTCCACAAGCCGGTCCACTTTTATCTTTCGGAGAAAATAAAGTATTTCCTGAGTACGTCCTACGGCAAAGGAAGGAATTACCACATTTCCGCCTCTGTCAAAGGTTTCCTTCAGAATGGACACCAGCTCTCCCACATAATCAGGCTGTTCCGAACTGTGAAGCCTGTCACCGTAGGTAGATTCCATCACCACATAATCCGCTTTCGTCGTATAGCTCGGATTCTTTAGCAATGGCTGATTTTTATTTCCGATATCTCCGGAAAACACAATCTTCTTCTCTGTATCCCCTTCGGTAAGCCAAACTTCAATGCTTGCCGAGCCCAACAGATGTCCGATATCCGTAAAACGAATTTTTACTCCGTCGCAGACCTGAACCTCCTGTCCGTAATGACAGGGAACAATTCTTTTGATAACACCTTCCGCATCCTCCATAGTATAGAGGGGTTCCGAAACAGCTACTGTCTGACTGCGCTTTGCTTTTCTGTTCTTCCACTCTGACTCCATCATCTGTATATGAGCACAGTCACGCAGCATAATACTGCAGAGATCTGCCGTGGCATCCGTTGTATACACCTGCCCCCGAAAACCTCTTGCAAACAGAAGCGGCAGCAAACCGGAATGATCCACATGTGCATGGGTCAAAAACACATAATCAATCATGGATTCACTTACCGGCAGCGGCTCATTTTCGAACACATTAACCCCCTGCTCCATACCATAATCCACAAGTATATGTTTGTCTCCCACCTCCAGATAATGGCAGCTTCCCGTCACCTCATGATCTGCACCGATAAAAACAAGCTTCATCATTCTCCTCCCACTTTGCCGCGGAAACACATACCGCCTTTTTTTTCGTTTTTCTGTACATAAAGCGCCTCGTCGGCCGCTGCAAGGAAATCCCAGATTTTGTTATGTTTCTTCGGTACAGCGCAGACCGCCCCCACAGTCACAGTAAGTATATCAGATACCTGAGAATCTTTGTTTTCAATCTTCCTGTTCCGCACATTTTCAACGACTTTTTCTGCGCAGTTTTTCACATAATCCTCATCTTTCCCCGGAATAATTATTACAAATTCATCACCACCGTATCTCGCCGCGAATTCCCCGGGCATACATTCCCGTATACTGTCTGCCACTGCCTTGATACATTCGTCACCCTTGCCGTGACCGTAGGAATCATTCATTTGCTTAAAATAATCAATATCCACAAACAGTATACCCAGCATTTTCTGTTTTCTCATCGCCTGCTCAAATGCTTCTTCCGCATATTGATTCAGACAGCGCTTATTGTACAAGCCGGATAATTCGTCATGGTCTGCCTGGTATTTCAGCTTCATCCCCTGTTCTTCCAGTTCAATCTGTCTTTCCTCAATGCTGTGCAGACTTTTGCGCATTTCCATCATATGCACAACCTGCCCATACTCTCTGCTTTCAAATTCTGCCTTGATACGTATAAAATGCTCCGCTTTTTCAATATACTGCTCATCCGGCATATCATCCCCGCAGTATTTTAAACGATACGACAGTAATTGGAGCCAAAGGCCGTCGTTCTCTGTCGCTGCCAAAGGTCCGACATGGTCCAGCAGCTCACCCAGAAAGTCATATTTTTTTCTCATAATCAGCAGCTCGGCAAGATTCAGAAGACTGTCAAACTCTTCCGTCACACTTTTCAAATTCACTACAGACCGCACCGCCACATTCAGGCAATTCTCCGCTATATCCAGTCTGTTCTGTTTATAGCATAGCAAAGCAAAAAAGGTGAAGGCACTCAGTTCGGGAAACAGCTCCGAATTTGTCTCCGTTTTCATAGCATACAGCCTCTCGGATACCTGTCTTGCTTCCTCCGTCTTTCCCGCCATTACCAGGCAATAACCGTAGCCTGACAACATTGCCATGTAATTATATGCACCGATTGCACTATTATCACCGTACTGCTCGGATTCACAGATGCTTTCCCGATAACATTCAAGCGCTCTCTCGTAAGAACCAATCCGATAATAGACATCCGCAAGATTGTTGACAACAATATAGTGCATATATCTGTTTTTATACTTTCCCGCATAAGCTAAAGCCTTGTCATACTGTTCCGCTGCCAAAAGAAGATTATTCTGACCATGAGCTATAATACCCAGAAGATTATAGCACCTTGCCAGCTGACCTTCCTGACCGGTTCCCAGCATGAACCGGATACTCTCGTTCAGATATTTCAGACTCTCGTCCTGTTTTCCGTTCTTCAGGCTATAATATGCCTTGTAGAAATAACACAGTCCGAAAAGGCCTCTGTCATTATTCTCATTGATATGGGACAGAGCATTATCAATATCCGCAGGTTGTATTTCACCGGATTCCCGAATCTGATTTTCCAAAATGTCAGTCCATACGGATAAATCACTGTCTACTGCCTGCATCTTACGTCACCTGCCTTTCCTTACTGCTTTTTCTGTACAATTCTATTGTATCTTTACACGATAGGAATCGCAAGAATGTTCAAGGAAAATAATTTAAATTATGGTTGACATTCCTGAATCCATATAGTAAAATATCACTTGTCCGTAACGAAACGGATATGATGCGATAGTGGCTCAGTTGGTAGAGCGCCACCTTGCCAAGGTGGAAATCGCGGGTTCGAGTCCCGTCTATCGCTCTTTTTTTATGCCTTTTTCCGGTTTTTAATTACCGTCAAACGAAAGGGGCGGAATCCCGGAATATTGACATCCACCCCAAACAACATTTCTATTTTCCTGACTACGTTTTCCCAATCGCTTCTATACAATGATCACATTCGCACATTTCACATCTCCGGCTAAATCATAAATCTTTCCGGAACTTAAACCCACCACCTTGGGTCTTGTAGGATAGTTGGTATTATTCTCCACGACTCTGGCTGTTTCCCCGTTACTTAACTGTACCAGCGATTCAACAGGATACAAGATTACACTTCCTAAAAACACCTGAATTACCTTCATATCCAGCTCCGCGGTCATAGCCATAATCATTTCCACCGCATCACGGGGTGAAAAGCCTTTTTTATATGGACGCTCTGTGACAAGGGCATCGTAGATATCCGCCACTGCAATGATTCTGGCATAAGGACATATGCGTGAAGCTCCCAGTCCCAACGGATACCCCCCTCCATCCATCTTTTCATGATGTTGGAGCACTCCCAGCAAAATTTCCGGCACCATATTCGGTTTTTCCTTCAAAAGGTTGTAGCCGAGTACAGGATGTTTCTTCATCAAAGCAAATTCTTCTTCCGTCAGTTTTGACGGCTTATTCAATACCTCATTTGGAATTTCTGCCTTCCCCAAATCATGAAGTAATCCCGCTACACCGATTTGATATACATCCTTGTCGGACAGACCGTACTGCTTCCCGATAATCATTGCCATGGAGGCCACATCAACACTGTGCTTAAACGTATACTCATCACTGACCTTCAGTATATCGATATCCACAGCAATTGCATCATTCTCCGTAATCGCCTTCATCAGTTCTTCCGAGATACTATTGGCAGCATCCATAAATCCTTCTGCACGGGGATTGCTGAACATAAACTGCATTCCCTCAGCTACACGGGCCTTCACGCTCTCTGTCAGTTTTACCTTGGAACGGTCCTGTTTTGTCAGCTTTTCAATCTTTTGCAGTGTTTCGGGCGATGCCTCCACGCCGGACTCAACGATTTCCTCTTCGCCCTCCCGAATATATACTCCGGATATCTTCATTTTGCGAAGTGCATCAATCATATAGTCGTCAAGAACTGTTTTTCGGGCAACAAGAATACGGCCAGACTTATCAATAATAGACTGGTCTATCACCATACCGTTCTCAAGCATTCTTGTACTTAAAAACCTGCGCTTAACCAATGATGTACTCCTCGTGCCTCCGACGCTAAAGCTCGTGAACAGCACATTAAACCTAAGGCCGCCTTCAGCGTTGCTTGGTTTTTATTTCATTAATTATATCACAATCCCTTATTTACGTCCAGACGTAATCCCCGGGTGCCAGTTCACTGCCCCGAAGCAGACAGAGTCCGCCATTTATCTGTACTCTTCCGTTACAGACACATCATTCAGGCTGCAGGCTTTTCCGTTCGTCAGCTCGGGCCATTTTTCAATATATACTTGTTCATCCGATTTGAGAGCATTGACCTTTACAGTCAGTTTCTCAGGGAAATCAAAATATCCCAGGCTGATAGGAACCTGCTGACCGGTATAAAAATGGTCATTGATTTTCTTTCCGTCCAGATAAATCTCCATACCAAAGCCGGCATAATCCAGCCAAAGCAGGGTATCTCTTCCGCTCTGTCTGGCATTTTTTGCCGGTACTGCAGAATAACTGATTTTGATTTCATAGACGGCACTGTCGCTGTCTTCGGAAACCTTCTCAAAGGAAGCCCGGGCAGGACTTTGCTCCTGTCTGCGCTCGTATGCGGTGAAGGAACCTTCCGCCTTTCCTTCCTCAAAGCCCTCGGGAGTCTTACTTAACTTCGGATATACCAAAATTTTCGTATCTATTCCTCCGGTTACGGTAAGCTTTCCGTTCTCCTCCCAGACATAATTATCACAAAGCACCAGATAATCCTGATCCAGTGTCACCTTCCATGCATTCAATGCCTGCTGTTTCGTCAGATGTAACACCTTCGCTTCATTCCCGTCCTTCCAGGTAAATTTCGGTTCAAAATTGCCGTAGAACACAAAGGTTTCTTCCCCTTCCTGACCCTTCAGTCTGCAAAGAGGTGTGGCAAGGGCAGAACGAAGTACTGCATTTCCCAGTCTCATATTATAAGGGAAAAATCCGAAGTCGCCGTCTGCCAAATCAACAGCGGGGAAAACCACATTTCCGTCTTTTGTAAGTCCTTCAAAAACAGTTCCGGGATGTGCATCCATGGTACGCTGTCTCTGATAATTGTTAAAGAACACATATCCGTGGCTGTCATCATGACGGCATGCACTTCTTAAGCTGTGCATATCTTCCGGCTTAATCGTCTCATCAAAAATTTCTGTGGGCAAAGCCGCCATATCCTCTCCGAAATCCTTTAAAAACAGTGCCAGACATTTGATTTCCCTGTAGTTGTCCGAGATGGTTCCGTACTGTCTCACAGGTGCGTTGAAATCATAATTGATTTCCGGCAAATCGTTGGCATAACCGGTAGCGCGGCTCTCCTGCAGAGTTGACAGTTTCCCCTCCGGATTGCTGCCGCCATGATACATATAATAGCCCAACAATCCCACTCCGCTTGCCAGCTTGGTCACCGACATTGCACCGATATCCGGTCCTGTTGCCACAGGTCTTCTGTGGCTTGTCACCTGAAGTCCGCCTCCCAGTTCTGCTGTCAGATAAGGGAAGCTTGCCTCATCAAAGGTTACAGCATCCTCCACATGATGGTCGCAGGCAATCAGGGCATCGTTTCTCTCATGGCTGATGACATAATTGGTGTTGGCGGACAGTGCCTCCACGCTCTGATCCCAGGGTGCCTCGCAGTATCCGCCCATAACCGGCAGACAATCTCCGATACAGGCACCGCCCCAGCCCGTGGCCGTATACAGGGGAACCACAAAGCCCAGCTCCTTTGCCAACGCTGTCAGACTTCTCATATGGGCTTCTCCCTTTTCACCCGTAAATCCGCCCACATGTCCGTATTCGTTCTCTATCTGCACACCGATGACAGGACCTCCATCCTTTTCAAACAGTCCCTCCACCTGATTGTAAATCTGCTGCCAGTAGCGACGCACATAAAACATATATGTTTCATCATTGCTGCGTAATTCAACGCCTTCTTTTCCCATTTCAATCACCCAGTCGGGGAAGCCGCCGTTTCTGACTTCACCGTGTACCCAGGGACCAAGACGCAGAAATACCTTCAAGCCTACCTTGCCGCACATCTCCACAAACTTCCGAAGATTCCTACAGCCGGAAAAATCAAATACTCCCTTTTCCTCTTCATGGTGAATCCAAATCTGGTAGGTGGATACAATCGTTACGCCCCCTGCCTTTATTTTGCGCAGGGATTCTTCCCAAAGGTCATCCCGGTATCTGGTATAATGCATTTCTCCCATCACCGGGAACCAGGGCTTACCGTCCCTCATCAGGTACAGCTTGTTGTAAGTATACTCTGTGCTCATTCTCTTCCTCCGTTTACTTCATTTATTCTGTCGGCATATTTGATTCTGTAAATTCTGCGAAGTGCATCATCAATGCGCTCCTCGGAAATTACTCCATCATGAACCGCCTGAAGCACACCCTTGTAAGCCGTCTCAAAATCCTCCGGTGCAAGAATCATATCACAGCCTGCCTTTAAGGTCCGTATTACTGCATCATCAGATGAATAATAATCAGACACTGCAGGCATGTTCAGAGCATCCGAAATAATCACCCCATCATACCCCATCTCTCCCCGAAGGATATCTGTTACCAATTTTTCGGAGAAGACACAGGGTTCATTGTCGCCTGTAAGAGCCGGTGCCTGAATATTACTTATCATAACCATATCGACTCCTGCATCGATTGCTGCCTGAAAGGCAATAAATTCCTCACTTCTGAATTGTTCCTCTGTCCTGTCCGTAACAGAACGTCCTTTATCGGGATTGTCTGCCGTACTTCCCTGTCCGGGGAAATGCTTTACACAGGAAACCACGCCCACGCTCTTCATTCCCTGAATGAAAGAGCCTGCCATACTACCCGCCAACCAAGCTCCGGAGCCGAAAGAGCGTTCTTCCATAAAGCTGTTGTCTAACGTCGTAATATCCGCAACCGGTGCCAGATTCAGATTAATACCCAGACCGGCCAGATTGCTGCCGACGTTTACACCTGCCTGATATGCAATATCCGTATCTCCCGACTGCCCCAGTACCTTTGCTGATTCAATGTTTGTACCGATACCGGACTTTGCAACTACGGAAGCATTTCCTCCTTCCTCGCTGACCGCAAGGAAAATAGGATACTTGGTGTACAGTTCCGTATTGTCCAGCATCTCCCGGAACTGTTCTTCGGAACGAATATTCTTTGTGTCGTATATTATGCCGCCCACCGCATATTGAGCCAGTGCTTTCTGCGTTCCTTCACCCGCCTTAACCGCAGTAGACACGCCTGTGATAGATTCCGGTGTCACGATAAACAATCCCGCCACTTTATCCTCAAGGGGCATCACTTCTATTCCCGCATTTACGATTTCATCCAACTTCTGTTCCGGTGTCAGTTCCTCAACAGGCTCCTGTGTGGGTTCCGGCGTCGTAAGCTCCTCCTCCGATGCCAAAAGCTCTTCCAAAGCATCCTGGCTGCTCTGCTGCTCTGCCTCCTTTGCTTGACGCTCTGCCATCAATTGACGCACTCCCAAAACGATTCCCGCAGCAAGAGCCGTGATAAATATGACTACGACTATGTATGCCAAAATCTGGTTTTTTATCCTTCTTTTTCTTCTCGCCTCGCGCTTGTCCTGCTGTATCTGCTGCTTGTCGTCCATTCTGCTCTCCTCATGATAAAAGATAAGGAAACGAATTAACTTCGTTTCCTTATACAGCTTCCAGTTTTGACTTTTGTAAATCTATTTATCTTTTGTGTTCTTTATCTTTTGTGTTTTCTTATCTTTTGAATACTTTTTCTTTGGTGTTTTTCTGTCTTTCGCAGACATTATCTTCCGTACTTAATCTCAAAATGAGACTTTTGTAGCTTCCACTCTTTTGTATCTCTCCGGAAAGCTGACATCTACATTATATTTTCCTCATCGACAAATGTCAACAACAAACAGCAAATTACCGATATTTGGGTAACTGTTTTCCTACAGTCTCGTTATCACAAAAATGTCGTAAATTGCCCGGATGGCTGTCTCAAAGTCCTCGTTTGCCACACCGATGATGATATTCTGCTCGGAAGAACCCTGGTCAATCATGCGTACATTGACATTGGCATGGGCCAATGCAGAAAATATTCTGCCGGCAGTACCTCTTGTAGATTTCATACCTCGTCCTACTACGGCAATCAATGCCAAATCAGATTCAATTTCTATGGAATCGGGCTTGGCGAGTCTGTGAATTCCAGCTACCACCTTCTGCTCCTTGTGCATGAATTCATCCTGATGCACAAAGACCGTCATGGTATCAATGCCTGAGGGTACATGTTCAAATGAAATACCGTTTTCCTCAAAAGCCTGAAGAACCTTTCTTCCAAAACCAATCTCAGAGTTCATCATGTCCTTTTCAATATTGATGGAACAGAAGCCTTTCTTTCCCGCAATGCCGGTAATGACATATTTGGACTTCTGGCAAGTGCTGCCCACAATCCAGGTTCCGTTGTCTTCCGGAGCATTGGTGTTGCGGATATTGATTGGAATTCCCTGCTGGCGAACGGGGAAGATAGCATCCTCGTGAAGCACCGTAGCTCCCATATAGGAAAGTTCCCGCAGTTCCTTGTAAGTAATGACATCAATACCCTGAGGATTCTCGATAATCCTCGGGTCAGCAATCAAAAATCCGGAAACATCCGTCCAATTTTCATATACATCCACCTTGGCAGCTTTTGCCACAATAGAACCGGTAATGTCTGAACCTCCTCTGGAAAAGGTTCTCACACTGCCATCCGGCATCGAACCGTAGAAACCGGGCACAACCGCTTTGTCACACTCTGCCAGTTTTACGGAGAGAACTTCGTTTGTTTTCTCCTCGTCCAGCGTACCGTCCTCATTAAAAAAGATTACCGTTGCTGCGTCAACAAACGCAAAACCCAAGTATTTCGCCATAATAATGCCATTCAGATATTCCCCTCTGGAAGCCGCATAGTTGCTGCCGGCTTTCTCACGAAAATTTTTTCCGATTACGGCAAATTCATCATCCAGGCTCAAGTCCAGGTCCAATCCGTCAATGATTTCCTGATATCTTTCCTTAATCTCTCCCAATGCCTTCTTAAAGTCTTTTCCCTGCTCAGCCAGCTCATAGCAGCCGTAAAGCATATCCGTTACTTTGGTATCCTCCTTAAAGCGCTTACCGGGAGCAGAGGGAACCACATATTTTCGGGATGCATCCGCTCTGACAATATCCCCCACCTTTTTAAACTGCTCGGCGCTTGCAAGAGAGCTCCCACCGAATTTCACTACCTTGGACATTTTTCCTACTCCTCATAATTAATATATTTTTTCGCACTAAGCCACACGAATCCTGTTCAGAATTTTTTCGCCCAGTGCGGCACATTTTTCTTCAAATTCTCTTTCCTTCATCACTGCGGTAAAATAGCCAAAGTCTTCCGTTCTTCCTTCTGCCGTCAAATATTTTCCTCCGGGAAATGCAGCTTCAACCTCCGCCTTTGCAGAGGCTTCGGCACGGACAAAGAAAACCTTCTCCGTCTCGGAGATATCCACCAGCTTCGCTTCCTCCCTGTCCCAGATACAGACAATGCTGCTTCTGCCGATATGCCTTGCACAATCGATGACATCGGATACTACAGCACTTGCGGTGGGAAGCTTACCTGCCCCTCGCCCGTAAAACATAACATCTCCCAGCATATTTCCGGTTACAAAGACTCCGTTGAACACATCATTTACCACTGCAAGAGGATGCTCTCTGGAAATCAATGCAGGTGCTACCATTGCCATCACACTTCCGTCATCGCTGGCCTGACTGGTTGCCAGAAGCTTAATGGTCATACCCGCTGCCTTGGCGTATGCAAAATCAGCAGGTGTAATTTTTGTAATTCCTTCCGTATAAATCTTTTCGGAATCCACATTCTTCCCCACCATCAAAGAAGAGAGAATCGCAATCTTCCGGCAGGCATCATGTCCTTCTACATCCGCCTCGGGATTGCGCTCGGCATAACCCAATTCCTGCGCTTTCTTCAGTGTCTCGCTGTAATCGGCGCCCTCCTTCTCCATCTTGGTTAAGATATAGTTGGTGGTTCCGTTCAAAATAGCAGATATGGTCTCCAGTTTTTCCGCCGTCAGCGCCTTATTAATCGGACGGATGATGGGGATACCGCCACCCACACTGGCCTCAAACATATAGCTGCAGTTTTTGTTCTTTGCAATCTCCAGAAGTTCAGCGCCGTGCTTTGCAACCAGCTCCTTGTTGGAAGTACAGACACTCTTTCCCGCCTCCAGACACTGTTTTGTAAACTGGTAAGCCGCACCTACACCGCCCATCACCTCACAAACCACACTGATATCCGGATCGTTCAAAATGACGTTAAAATCATGCACCACCTTATCTTCGTAAGGATCCCCCGGGAAATCTCTCAGGTCCAAAATGTACTTAACGTGCATCTCCTCACCGGCTTTGGCACTGACTGCCTCATTATTGCTTTCAATTACTTCAACCACACCGCTTCCGACGGTACCGTATCCAAGAACTGCTACATGAATCATAATATTCTCTCCTCTACTCTCTTGCAAGTATTTTTACATGATGAACACCTTTTTGTTCCTCCAACTGCTCCAGCATCTTGGAAATATCACCGGTATTCTGTAGTATCTGTACACTCAGGCTTAAGGATGCAATCCCGTTTATTGGAATACTCTGATGTATCGTCAGAATGTTTGCATGGTACTCCGCAATAATCTTCAGCACGTCCGACAAAAGCCCGGGCTCATCGTCCATCTGAAAGGTCAGCGTTAATATGGTCCCCTGCGTGTTGTCATGAAATTGGAAAATGTCATCCTTATATTTATAAAAAGAACTGCGGCTGATGCCGACAGCATCAACCGCTTCCTGAATTGTCGGTACTTTCTCCGACTCCAAAAGCCTCTTTGCTTCGACCACCCGCAACAATACATCCGGTACCGCCTTCTTGGTTACCACATAGTATTTGGCTGCCTCGTTCATACCTTATCCTCTTCCCGGCAAACGTTCTCGTGTCGCGGACACTTGTTTGCCGCCGAGGGATATTCTAGCATATGTGCATAGAAAGCACAAGTCTTTTTTGGCTATTTTTTCAAGATTTCCTTTTATTCGACTTTTATGATATAATGAGCGCAAAAGAAAAACAAGCGGCTGCGAAGCAGACATTTGTTTTTCTTGCGCCATTAGCGAACGAATATCCTGCGAAGCAGGATGCAGAGCGCGTTAGCGCGTATTCGTGAGCTTAGCAGACAATAAAGCATCGAAGATGCGGGTTTGCGAGTGCAATTTAACTTGGGAGGTATTAATGTAATGAAAAAGAAAACAGGCATTTTAGCTTGTATGTGTTGTGCCCTGACAGCCACAGCACTGTTGTCCGGCTGCGGCGAAAATCCCGCTACCGATGCAAATGCTTTTATTCCTCAGCATACCGATGTTACCGCCTTAGACCGTCCCTCGGAGATTTTTGTCAAACAGGTCGAAGGGTTGAGCGAGGATTTTTGGCTCGGTGTCGATGTGTCCTCCGTAATCTCTGAAGAAGAGAGCGGTGTTGTGTACTATAATGAGGACGGTGAACAGCAGGATATATTTAAAACTCTGAAAGAAAACGGTGTCAACGCTGTCCGCGTCCGGGTCTGGAATAATCCCAAGGACGAAAACGGAAACAGCTACGGTGGCGGTCACAACGATTTGGAAACCGCAATCACCATCGGACAGAGAGCTACGGATTATGGCATGAATGTCCTCATAGATTTCCACTATTCCGACTTTTGGGCCGATCCCAGTAAGCAGATGTCTCCCAAAGCATGGGAGGGCATGTCCATTGAGGAAAGATGTGAAGCCCTTGCTTCATATACAAAAGAATCCCTGAATGCCCTTCTGGATGCAGGGGTTAATGTAACCGCTGTCCAGATCGGCAACGAGACCACCTCAGCCATGTCCGGTGTTACGGCCTGGAATCAGGTGACACAGCTCTTCTCTTCCGGATGCAACGCCGTTCGGGAAATTTCCCAAGAGAAAGAACACCCCATTCAAATCGCCCTGCATTTTACGAACCCGGAAAACAGCGCTCAATACTTAAGTTATGCGAAAAGTCTGGATGCCGCCGGTGTGGACTATGATATTTTTGCAAGTTCCTACTACCCTTATTGGCACGGTACATTAGAGAATCTGACCAAGACTCTGAATACCATTGCCACAACATACAATAAAAAAGTGATGGTCGCAGAGGTTTCCTACTGCTATACGTTCGAAGACGGAGACGGTTTCGGCAACAGTGTCGGCGAGGGAAGTATATGCGAATTTCCTTACGCTGTATCGGTCCAGGGACAGGCTGACTGTATCCGTGATGTGACTGCCGCGGTGGCCTCCTGCGGTGACGCCGGAGTCGGTATCTTCTACTGGGAGCCCGCATGGATTCCCGTTCCCGGCAACAGCTATGCTGTCCGTGAAGAGCTCTGGGAAACCTACGGTTCCGGATGGGCCTCCAGCTATTCCGCTTCTTATGACCCTAAGGATGCCGGCAAATATTACGGCGGCGCTTCATGGGACAATCAAGCACTCTTTGATTTTGAAGGACATCCCCTTGCCTCTCTCAGTGTCTTCCGCTATCTCGCCACCGGGGCAGAAACAACTCTTCGCCCGGACGCTGCTCAAGATACGGAACTGACCTTCCGAATCGGCGAAGAGATTACTCTGCCCGAGAAGGCAACCGTAATCTACAACGATGGTTCCACCGGAGAACTTCCCGTCACCTGGTCCGGTGCCAAAGCTGAGGATATTGCTGCCGCAGGTGTGGGGGATTATGTATTAAACGGCACTGTGGAAACTGACGGTGTTAAGTTTTCCTGTAATTGCCTGATTCATGTATTGGATTTAAACTTTGTGGAAAATTACAGTTTTGAAGGAGATGATACCTCCATGTGGGTAATCACCGATGTCAGCGGCACCACAGACGAAGCATATATTATTGACAAAGGCACCGACGCTGTAACCGGCACAAAATCCATGCACTTCTACTCAACCAAAGAAGTGGAATTCACTGTAGAACAAACCGTTACAGGACTTGAGCCGGGAACATATTACTTTCAGATAACGCTCCACGGCGGAGATGCACCGGAACAGGATATGTATATTTACGCAATCGCCGACGGAGAAACCTATACAGCTCCTACAGATGTGGACGGCTGGACAAATTACCGTTCTCCCCGCATTGAAGCCATTACCACAACAGACGGCACCATCACCGTGGGCGCACATATCAAGAGCAGCCCCAGTTCCTGGGGCAACCTGGATGACTTCATCCTTGCTCCCGTGGGTACGGAATAAAGTAAAAGAGGTTGCTTTGCAGTAATGACATTAATTAGTTTTTGTCAAGAAAGTACCTGGCCATATCACATAATGGTCAGGTATTTTTTAAGCAGGCAGTATAAAAGCTATATTGAATTACCTCAACTCAAAGGACTTTAACATGGCATTGCCCTGTCCGCAGAATGTAAGGTAGAGAGCATGTATTCCATCTTCGATAGATACAGGTACCGTGTAATCCTCCCATACATTGGTATAGTCTACCGGAATTTCAGCCAACACTTCTCCGTTCCGGGCTGTCTTTACCTGAAACACCCCTTTGGCATAGCCTCTGACGGTAATCGTAATTCTGCTCACTCCCTTCACGTCAAAGTACTTGAACCCTACCGTTGCAGAATCCTGAATATTTCCTACATAACCGGTTTCCTCGTCACCGTCTTTCCCGTCCTGCATCACCTTGGGGAATCTGTCACCTCCCACATAAGCCGACGATTCCCTTGTAAACAAATGACAGGCAATGTAGGCGGGGTAAATTCCTTTTCCCCGTAGAGGACCGCTGTTTAATCCGCAGGAGGTTATCTCTGCCTGTGGGATACTTCCATCCTCCCGAAAGTTGATTTTTTCCGCACAGCCCTGCCTGCTGTACCAGGTGCCGTTGGTATGTCTGTGGTAAAAAATGTACCAGTCCTCTCCTATCTGAACAATGCTTCCGTGATTGTTTGCTCCGTATGCCATTGGCATGTCTGCCGGCTTATAGCTGTCAATATGCATGTCACAATTACTGACAATGACCCCGCCGTATACAAAGTCTCCCGTGGGATTTTTACTGACAGCATAGCAAAGCTCGTGCATCACCTGTGAGGAATAAATAAAATAATAGGTGTCTTCTCTTTTTCGAATGGATGAAGCCTCGAAAAAAGCATGTCCTTCGTATCCGGTTCCGGCACTGTATTCGCAACCGGGAACGATGGTCACAGGCTCCTCCAAAATCGTCAGCATATCCTTATCCAAAACGGTTACTCTTGCTCCTGTCCTGGATTTGTCCCCGTTACCGCAAAAGCCTGTGTAAAGATAGGTTTTCTCCCCTTCCGTCAACACACCCGGGTCAAACTGGGGCTCATCATCAACTCTTTCTCCCAGTCTGGTGCCGTCCTGATAATGAACATAACCGTAAAATTCATACTTTCCCGCCGGAGTGTCACACACTGCCACCGATACAACAGATACCTTATCCAGCACATAGTACAGATAATATCTGCCGTCCGGTCCAACCGTCACATCCGGTGCATACAGACACATTTTTCCATCCCTGTTCAATGGGTCTTCGTCTCTGGGATAAATAACACCCTCGCACCTCCAGTTCCCCAAGTCGTCCACCGGTGCGGACCAGCACATGTAATCCCCCATACAGAATACATAACCATTGTAAAAGTCATGAGAGCCGTAAACATAGACTCTGTCGTCAAACACATAGGGCTCTCCGTCAGGGATATATTCCCAGGAGGGAAGATAAGGATTAAACGCTTGCTTTTTCATAAATATCTCCTACTGTTTTTTTAATTCAAAGGTTTTTTCTTACAGCTCTCTTATTTTACTTCTCTAACCACTCAATTATTGCGACAAATCTATCATATTACATCATTTTCGCAATTTGGCGACTTTATTTAATACATTTTGGTTTACCAAGGGCAAAAAAATTGATACAATAATGAAAGATTCATTCATATATACATATAGAGAAAAAATATATACCGTTACATAAGAAGGAGTGTACAATCCATGTATCACATTATTATCAACCCGGCTTCCCGTTCGGGAAAAGGCAAAAAAATATGGAAGGAACAAATAAAACCGGCCCTGCTGAGAGACAATGTTTCTTTCCGTCCTTACTTTTCCGAAAAGGCAGGGGATGTCGCAGTAATTGCTTCGCAGATTCTCTCAGAAGCTACGGAATTTCCCGTACCGCTTATTATTCTGGGTGGAGATGGCACGGTAAACGAGGCACTGCATGGTCTTTCCGATCCCTCAAAAGTAACACTGGGCTATATTCCTACCGGTTCCAGCAACGATTTGGCAAGGGATTTGAATATACCCACCGAACCCACTGCAGCTCTGGAGCTGATACTGCATTCCGGCAGTGTCCACTCTATGGATTTGGGAACGGTCACTTACTCCGACGGAGAGAAACGCCGTTTCGCCGTAAGTTGCGGCATTGGATACGACGCTGCAGTATGTGAGGAGGCTCTACACTCCAAACTGAAAAGAGTATTTAACAAGCTTGGCCTTGGTAAACTGACCTACCTGGGAATTGCCTTAAAACAACTTCTGACTGCCGAGCCCGCATCCGGTAAGTTATATTTGGATGACAGCGCTCCCATCGAAATCAACAGAATGCTTTTCACTGCCTGTATGCTTCACCGTTTTGAAGGTGGTGGCTTTATGTTCTGTCCTGATGCCAATGACAGCGATGGTATTATGAATTTATGTTCTGTCGGTGACCTGCCGAAGGCTAAAGTATTACTTGCACTTCCCACCGCATTTAAAGGAAAACATTACCGATTTCGCGGAGTTACACCGTACCGTGCAAAAGAAGTAACCATAGAAACCTCCTCACCCCTTTGGGTACATACCGACGGAGAAGTTACAAGAAAAAGTAACCGCATCACTCTCACCTGTGAGCAACAGGCTATCCGCATTATCCGGCCCTGAAGTTAATCTGTTCAAACCTAAAGTTTTTCTTAAGAATGCTTAAGAACGGTAAAAAGGCATTGCATTTTCTTAGCAAATGACTATACTAAGGTTGTCATCGAAAAGATGTCTGCTGAGAAATAGGCAGGCTTTCTGCCTGAATGAGGTTTGAATGGATTATGAAAAAAATGAAGTGTTTCTATGAAAAGTATAGACACGGGATTCCGTTAATTATTTACATGACTATTTATTTGACATGGTTTGCCTGGTTGGAAAAAACCAATGTAAAAAACTATCAGGTTATTCATGTTGCTTTGGATGATTACATTCCTTTCTGTGAGCTGTTTGTGGTTCCGTACCTGCTTTGGTTTTTGTATGTGGCTGCAGTGGTTGTCTATCTGTTTTTTAAAAACAAGCAGGATTATTACAAATTGTGTGTTTTCCTGTTTACAGGTATGACCGTGTTTTTGATTGTTTCCACGCTTTGGCCCAACGGACATCACTTGCGCCCCGCAGTTCTGCCGAGAGACAATATCTTTACCCGGCTTGTGGCGTTGCTCTGGAAAACGGATACTCCTACCAATCTCTGGCCCAGTATCCATGTGTTCAACTCCATGGGTGCTCATTTTGCGGTAATGCACAATCGTGAGTTGACCTCTGCGAAGTGGGGGCGGAAAATCAAAATTGCCTCAGGCATTTTATCAGTATCCATTATCCTGTCCACCATCTTCATTAAGCAGCATTCCTTATTTGACGTTGCCACCGGTATCCTGATGGGTTCACTCCTTTATTTGGTGGTCTACAGAAAAGAATGGCTGCTGGCAGGCAGACCCGAAAAGAAAAACAACAGAACGCCCCAGGCCGGTTGACCTGAGGCGTTATAATTTTTAATTGAATTTGAAAATCTTCTGGGCAACCTTATAGCCTTCCACAGAAATCTTCCGGCCACACCGCCCCGGCAGATTCATGGCTTCACCCATAATTCCGTAGCGAAGTTGCTTAAACAGCTTTTTATCCTTTTCCTGTAAATATTTCCAAAGTTCTTCTTTCTTTGCCAGGTTTTCTTCTGTTCCGGACCGAATCAGCAAAACCGATGAAACCGTGGTAATGATTTCCAGATAATTTTTCATGTATTGATAGAGACGTTTCTGTTTTATCAACTCGGCCTTTCTCTCTGCCAAATAATCTATCATAATTTTGTTGACCTTTATCTGCTGGTCGATTCTGGAAATCATGACATCCTCATTAACGGACTGATCCGTCCTGCCTATGTAATAACGGTAAAAATTCACATCAAGATAATACATGTTTTTCACAAAAGGCAATGGTTCAAACACATAAATATTATCCACGTAAAAGGTATGTTCCGGAAGCCTGATGCCACATTCCTTTAAAAGCTTTGTCCGAAAAATGACGGAGTGCATCAGGATATAGTGGCCTTTCTGAAAATGGCGACACTCCTCCCAGGTGAAAATCTTTCCAACAGGGAGACTGTGGCGGTAATGAATTACTTTCTTTTTCTTTTCTCCCTCTTTTTCATATACATAATTACAGATAAGCATATCCAACGCTTCCGCTCCCCCTGCCAGATTCCGCAAGGTATCAAGGACCTGCAGATACGCTTCCTTCTTTACCCAGTCATCACTGTCCACAACCTTAAAATACAGGCCTGTGGCATTGTCAATTCCCGCATTTACCGCAGAACCGTGTCCTCCGTTAGCCTTATGCACTGCTTTCACAATGGTCGGATATTTTGCTGCATACTCGTCTGCAATTTCTGCGGTTCTGTCCTTGGTAGAACCGTCATCCACCACAATGATTTCCACATCCTCTCCACCCACCAACAGAGATTCAATACAATTTCTCATGTAATTTTCTGAATTGTAGCACGGTATTGCCACTGATAACAGTTTCACTTAACTCTCCTCCTCGTACCTCTCTTTTCCAAGCTTTATGCTCAGATACTTTGTATAAGCTGCAAAAGCAGATGGAATGGGATATTTCTCCTTTGTCTCAGAAGGTTCTATATAAATCCAGTCCCGCACATCTTTCCCGGGACATTCACGCTCCAATTCATCCGCACGAACCATAAATCCTTTCATGTGCCATTCCCTGTGAGTAAAAATATGCTTTGCATCCTCGAGCGGTTGAATACGTATCGGTTTGATGCCATTATTGGAAAGAAAAGCCTTAACATCTTCCGCTGTTTGAAAGCCGTCCAGCCAGGGAAACTCATACATTCCCGCCAGCAATCCCTTCCACGGTCTCCTGCGGATTGCTGTTCTGTCCGCATCCCGAATCACAAGCACAGTCATCTCCCGTATCGTCCGCGGCTTTTTTCCCTCTTTTTTCGGAAACGCTGTCTCCATTCCCCGCTCATGTGCCAGACAAATGTGATTTAACGGGCAATTTCCACAAAGGGGAGAACCATTCGGCAGACAAATACAGGCACCTATTTCCATCATGGCCTGATTAAAGTCTCCCGGCCGCTCTTGCGGCATAATCTCTTCCAAATCCTGTTCAACCGATGCTCTCACCCCGGAATCGGTAATGAACCGTTCGTCTGCTCTGACCCTGGCAACCACACGCAACACATTGCCATCCACAGCCGGGTGCTTTTTTCCAAACGCGATGGATGATATGGCTCCTGCCGTATAACTGCCGATACCCGCAAGTTTCAAAAGTTCTTCATACTCGGCAGGCATCTCTCCTCCATAATTTTCTTCAATCTGAATTGCCGCCTTTTGCAGGTTTCTCACCCTGTTGTAATAGCCTAATCCTTCCCACAGTTTTAAGAGTTGTTCTTCGTCTGCTTCCGCCAAAGCTCTTATGTCCGGCAATGCCTCCATAAATCTTTGGAAATAAGGTTTTACCGCCTCCACTCTGGTCTGCTGCAGCATAATCTCCGACACCCAGACCCGATAAGGAGAAGGCTCCTCTCTCCATGGGAGAACACGCCTGTTTTCATCATACCATTTCAAAAGCGGTTTGGGAATGGCCTCAAGCCTTAAGGTTTCCTTAAGTTTAACGGGCACAGGGCAATTCAACGTCAAGGAATCGGGAGTGACCTTACAGTCGTATGCCAGAATTTCCACCCCCGCTTCTGCTGCCTTACAGAGAGCATCCGCAAATTCCGGGTGAGTATTTCTGTTGGGCGTAAAATATCTTACGCCTTCCATCTGAATGACAAACATGACAAAGACACGGTAGCCGTCACGTTTTGCCGCAATCAGCTCCTCCACGTGCTTCACCGCTCTCTCTGAAGGGGCATCCGGGAATCTGACTACTCCGTCCTCTTCAAGTGTAACACCCTTAACCTCCATGAATATTTTCTCTTTTTCCGTCTCCATATAAAAATCAAATCTGGAATTGCCGTAAACAGTCTCGGGACGCACATAAGTCAAATCCGGGAAAAAAGCTTTTGTCGAAAGCCATTCTCCCACCACCTTGTTGGGGGCTTGGGAATCCATATTAACGATCCGTTCCCCTTTTTTTACCGCAACCAGATCAAAGGCGGTGGAACGTTCCGGATTCTCACTCTTTTCCAGATAGACACAAGCACCGGGCAGAAGCAGTTCCTTACAGCGACCTGTGTTCTTTACATGAACCCTTTCCCGCTTTCCCATCAATTCAACATAAGCAATGAATCGGTTGGGCCGTTCCAAAAAAATACCTTGTACAATTTCTCTATACTTCATCTGTCAAAATTCCGTTTCTATCTCCTAAAAATCCTGTTTTCGCTTCCAAGATTATACGGGCAACTGTCCCGGCATGCATGACAGGATATTTCCCAATTTTTGGTTTCTTCGTTATCTCCAAACGCATAATCCCAGCAGCACTGCTGATTCAATTCAGAACCCTCTAAGGCATTCACCGGGCAAGCCTTCACACACAAGTTGCAGTCATCGCATATTTTTTCGCACAGTAGATCCGGTTCAAGCTCTGCTTCAGTTAAAACAGCCCCCAGCCAAACCATGCTACCAAACTCAGGAGTAATCAAAAGAGAATGCCTCCCTATTGTACCAAGCCCCGCCGCCTGTGCTGCATGCTTTTGAGATATGACAGAACGCCATCTTCCGGTTTCCTTGTCCCATTGACTTTCATTGGTCGGAATAGGAACTGCCAGTATTTTTCTCTTTTCCATTTCAATACAAAAATCCAATGCAATAGCATCCAGCTTAGGCGTAATGGAATTGCGCACCCGCGTATAAGGTACCGCTGTCTTGCATGCCAGCGTTCCCGCCGGGAATCTGCACGCAAAGGAAACAACTGACTTACAGGACGGCAGCACATCCAACGGATGATATCCTTCCGGCGCATCGTCAAACCGCCCCACATTCGCTATGCCGCATAAATCTGCGCCCAAAGAAAACATAATCCTTTTTACTTCCCGACTGTCCATGCCTTTTTCCTTCTCCTGTCCTTACAATAATTGTTCTCTTCTTTATCTTGCTGCTACCGTTTTGTATGGCACCCGGGCTGCTGGTACCGCCTGCGCAGCGCTCTGCGTATGTACCTTTTGATCATCAAAAAATATCTGTGCACCGAATGCCTTCAGAAACTCCCGCTTATCCAGTCCACCCAGGAAAAAAGCCTCATCCACCCAAACATTCCAGGCACGCATGGTTCGTATCACCCTTTCATGTGCCGGAGCGCTTCTGGATGTCACCAGCGCTGTCCTGATAGGACAGTCTTCCGTCCCCAGCTGTCTTTGCAGGGCTGCAAGCTTCTTTAAGAAACTCGCAAAGGGGCCCTCCGCCAAAGGCTCCTTCGCATGTGTCTTCTCATTTTCCTCAAAGGCATCCAGTCCTTTCTCCTGAAAAATCTGCTCCGATTCGTCAGTAAACAGCACCGCATCTCCGTCAAATGCAATTCTGATTTGTCCCGCCGCCTGAGGCATGGGAATAATCCTGTTATCCACCATTGCAGCTTCCTGCTTCATCCTGCTGTCCTGCATTCCTTCGGTACAGATAATTCCTGCTGCTATCCCGCTGTCAATGGCACATTGTACATCCTCCTCGCAGGCTGACAAAAACAGGTCGATAGGAAATGCATTGAGGTAGGGAGCAAGCGATGCACCGCTGACAAGCACAGAGCGGGTGATGGGCAGTCCGTAATGAGCAATGGTATTAAACACTCTCAAAGCCGTATTCGGACTGTTGTGTGACATAATGATAACCTCTATCAGGTTATGTTCACTGCTGTACTCATTCAACTTCAACAACGACTTAATCAACCGAAATCCCGGTCCCGGCTTCAATATATCCTGCTCGTGTTCAACCTGATAACTGCAATATGCCTCCAATCCCTGTTTCTCAAATATTTCATTTTCAACCGTCAAATCAAACAGCGCCCTGGAGGAAACACCAATCACCATCTTTTTATCAAGATTATAACTCATACTCTGCTCCCTTCTCCTATAGTCGACATTTCTCGGACACCCGTCAATACACCTCTTATGCCCGGCAGGCAACACAGCTGTCGCAAAAGGGAACAGACAAATCGCTCTATCTCAGACGGTTACACTCATATTTTTCCAGTGTCAGAAGACAATTTTTCAGTTCTTCATACCGTTCTTCCGTCTCTCCGTCACTGATTTCAACGTCGCAGGCAATCGCCATTGTTGTAATCATCTCGTTAGTGATGCGATGATGCAGTCCGGTCAGAATGTTCAGCCGATGCTCATACCCGTCTGCATCCAGGAATTCCAATACCATGGGGTCCAATGCCATCTCCCCCTCGGAAGGTCCTTCATCTCGACCTTCTGCCGCTATATCTTCTCCTGTCCTGATGCTTACTGTTGTCTCACTGTCCTTTGATGTCTCTTTCTTCTTTTCACTGTCTTCGGAGGTCCGACTGCCATCTTCCTCCGCTGCAGCCTTCTGGCGCTCTGCTTCCGGTCCCTGAAGTTCAAATCTAAACTCCTGTTCCACATCCGGATATTTTACATGGTCTACCTTACTGATGAACATATCCAGCGGTCTGGCATAAGTTTTGAAATCTCCGTACAGTGCCTGATAGACAACAAGCTGCTCGCCGGTCTCCGTATGCTCCGCTACAGCTGTTATCTGATACAGGTTTCCTTTAAAATGTTTGTAAATTTCATGTGGTTTCGGAATAAATGACATTTTGGAGCTCCTTTCCCAAAAGGAATTTTGTATAAGGAAAGTATACCCCTATTTTGAGAAAATGTCATGCGCTTTCTCCATTACTTTATATCCGATTCATCAATCAAAAAATCATGGCAGAAAGTACACTTTTCATCTGCAAATGCCAGAAGTGCCAGTTCCCCGGCCAATGCTGTTCTTTCTTCTCCACTCATCCTGCTTATCTCCCTGTGATGAACGGTAACCGTATATTCCCTGCTGCCGTCTGCTTCCACCACACGATTTACCATAACTCCGCTGTTATAAAACCCCTGTTCCTCCAGATAGGCTTTCGTTTCCTCTGCCAGCCTTTCTTCCAGCTCTCTGTAATAGCCTTCCAGCTCGGCGTTACTGCAAAATGTTCTGCTCTTCACTGTCCCCACATAAGAAAAGGCTGCAATCAATACCAACAAAACCGTTGCAGCCGCAAATCCGATACTGCCTGTCTTTCTCATTTTCATTACCTCCGTTATTCCACTTTTACATGCCAATGATTTTTACAGACATATCATATAAAATTTTAAGTCCAATAAACTTCCCTCAACAAAAAAAACTCCGTGTTCAAAAATGAATTTTTAACTGCTCACTGCAATCACCTTTTATAATCCGTATCTTTTTACATAAACACCCTTGCAAAAGCATGGAAGGTTTTCTGAATTCCCTCCCGAAAAGGCGTATATATCATGCCAAGCTCCTCTATGCTCTTCCGGTTGGATACCAGTTCCGTCTCTTCCGCCGTAGCGGGAAAAGGAATCGGGAAGCCCTGTTTATCGGCCTCCTCCAATGTCATACATACCTCTTGCAGCTTATAGTCCCCGGTATTCTCGTTTCTTCCGTCTGCCATGCTCAGGCTTTCCTCTGCTGTCGCCGAAGTCTTTTCCCGGCTCCCGCTAATGCGTTCCTCCTGCTCCGCACAGTCTGCCAGCACCCGGAAAAACATATCGTAGTCCAACACCTCATCCCCACACAAATTATAGGCCTGCCCATAACTTTTCTCATTTCCGAGACATTTCAGAACCGCCTCTGCTCCGTCCTTCACATATACAAACTGGAATTTCCCCTTCGCATCCGAATAACGGGGCAACAGGTGCTCTCTGACCGCCATCCGGATAAACATGGATTCCCTGGGTGCATAATTATATGGGCCGTATAGAATAGCAGGGCGAAGAATGGTAAAGGTGATGCTTTTATCGCCGCACACCGCCCGCACTTCTTCTTCCAACGCCACCTTACCGGATATGTAAGCTCCGGCTTCTCCCGGAAACTTTCTCTTTTCCAGAGGGGTTTCTTCCTGCTTCCGGTCTTCTTTATTTGCACAGGCGCATTGCTCTCCCGTCTGCCTTTGATACACATCCACTGTACTGATAAAAATGTATTGTTTCACACTGCCGCCAAGATTTTCCAATACCGTTGTAACATCTCCCGGTTCATAGGCACAAAAATCCACTACTGCATCATAGTCTTCCCTGCACTGCTGCCAGACTGACACATCATGTCTGTCTCCCGTTATCTGCTTCACACCAAACTCCTCCATGGAATAGGTGCCTCTGTTCACTACCGTAACCCGGTGCTCTTTTGCCGCCAACATGACAAAAATCCGGCCAAAAAAATAGCTGCCTCCAATTACAAGAACCTTCATTTGCTGCCTCCGTCATTTTCTTATCTGTCATCAGTGATGTTGCCTGCTTCCAATCAGCCATGAAACACTGCTTATAAAGGCAGACATACCACCCGGTCTTCCGACCGGGTTTTTTTCATATCAATCAGTCTCTGGTTTTCCGAGCCTCTGAATGCAAGACGAAGATTTTTCTTTTCCTCCACAAACTCTCCGTCTACCAGAACATCAATCAGTTCCAATAATTCAGCAACCGCACCCGTCGGTTCTTCCCTCTCCCACCGAAGCAGGTCCCTTTCATAGTCGTAACCTGTGTAGCACCAGATATCCTTCTCCGGATAAGTTTTTCTCACCTTGCGCAATAATTCCAACACAGTCTCTCTGTTTTGGGGCTCCATGGGTTCTCCGCCCAACACACTGAAGCCCCTGATATAATCAGGGGCCAAAGCCTTCAAAATTTCTTTTTCCGTCTCCTCGGTAAACTCCTGCCCATAGTGAAAATCCCATGCTTCACTGTTAAAACAGCCCTTGCAGGCGTGTGTGCAACCGCTGACAAACAGGGACACACGAATCCCCGGTCCGTTAGCCACATCGGTTTTCTTGATAGTAGCATAATTCATAATATTTCTCCTGTTGTTCATGCACAACTCTGCTTTGTGCAATATACACCTTCTGTTTCCTGCCCAAAAAATGTAACAGTTCAGCTCTTGTCTGCTTCACTTCCGTCGTCGCTTTGCAGCCTACAAATGCAGTACTCTGGATTTGATTTCCTTGGTTTTTCCTGTATTCCAGAAATTTTCTCCCAGATATCCGCAGGTTCGTCTGGTAACATTCATTTTGGAGTGGTCCTTGTTATGACACTGAGGGCACTCCCACTCGTTGTCATCGTTGACAATAATTTCCCCATCATACCCACAGACATGGCAATAATCCGATTTGGTATTAAACTCACCGTACTGGATATTGTCATAGATAAAGCGGATAAGCTCTTCAACCGCCTCTACATTATTCGTCAGATTCGGAATCTCCACATAGGAGATAGCGCCGCCCAGAGACTTATTCTGGAATTCACTCTCAAACTTAAACTTTGAGAATGCATCAATATTTTCCCGCACGTCCACATGATAGGAATTGGTGTAATATCCTTTATCGGTCACATTGGGTATATCGCCGTACTTTTCCCTGTCAATTCTGGCAAAGCGATAGCAAAGCGTTTCCGCCGGAGTACCGTAAAGTGAAAATCCGATGCCGGTCTCCGCCTTCCACCTTGCCGCTGTATCTTTCAGATGATCCATGACGCGCAGTGCAAACTCCTTGCCCTTAGGCTCCGTATGGCTGCATCCCTTCATCAGCCAGGTCAGCTCATACAACCCGATATACCCCAGAGACATGGTGGAATAGCCGCCCTCCAGCAGCTTGTCAATCTTCTCACCCTTCTTTAATCTTGCAATGGCGCCGTACTGCCAATGAATCGGGCTGACGTCGGAGACCGTACCAAGCAACGCCTTATGTCTGCACATCAGCGCCTCATAGCAAAGATCCAGTCTCTCGTCCAGAAGACGCCAGAAAGTATCCTCGTTACCATCGGCAATTATACCAATCTGAGGCAGATTCAAGCTGACAACACCCTGATTAAATCTGCCCTCCCACTTGTAATTCCCGTTTTCATCCTTCCAGGGGGACAGGAAAGAACGGCATCCCATGCAGGAGAATACATTACCTTCATAATTTTCACGCATTTTCTTTGCGGAAATATAATCGGGATACATACGCTTTGCGGAACACTGAGCCGCAAGGCGTGTCACATCATCATACTTACCGCCCTTTAAGCAATTATTTTCATCCAGCACATAAACCAGCTTGGGAAATGCAGGGGTGACATAAACACCCTTTTCATTTTTCGTTCCGACAATGCGCTGACGCAATATCTCCTTAATAATTTCCACCGTCTCCTCCACATATTCGTCTTCCTCGTCAATGTGAAGAAACAGAGTGACGAAAGGTGACTGTCCGTTGGTAGTCATCAGGGTATTAATCTGATATTGAATGGTCTGAACACCTGACTTCAGTTCATCATGCAGCCGCATATCCACGATTTTTTTCTTTGCTTCCGCATCTATGGAGTCCCCCAGTTCCTCGTCCAGCTGAGCCGCAAATTTCTCCTTGCTCTTTCTCAAATACTTACCCAAATGTTTGATATTTACAGACTGTCCTCCGTACTGATTACTTGCTACGGCTGCAATAATCTGGGTCGTAACGGTACAAGCCACCTGAAAGCTCTTTGGAGACTCAATCATCTTGCCGTTAATGGAAGTGCCGTTATCCAGCATATCTTTTATGTTAATGAGACAGCAGTTAAATATGGGTTGGATAAAATAATCCGCATCATGAAAATGCAGCACGCCATTATCGTGGGCAAGAGAAATATGCTCCGGAAGAAGCATACGTCTGGTTACATCCCTTGACACCTCTCCCGCGATATAGTCTCTCTGGGTGGAAGCAAGTCTTGTATTTTTGTTGGAATTCTCCTCGGCAAGCTCTTTGTTCTCATTCCGAATCAGCTTTAAGATAGATTCATCCGTCGTATTAGATTTTCGCAGAAGACTTCTCTGATAACGGTATACCATATATTTTTTGGACAACACATACTTGTTGGCCTCCACCAGATGCTGCTCGATGATGTCCTGAACATGCTCCACCGTTTGAAGCTCTTTTCCCTCATCCTTCACAGCCTGCAATATTTCCGCAATCAGTTTTTCATCCGCCCTGTCCTTTTCTTCCACCTCATTGTTGGCTTTATGAATAGCGGCAACAATCTTCTCTTCCTCGTAAGGAACTACACGTCCGTCTCTTTTTTGAATCTTCATAGCTGATTTTTCTCCTATTCTCTGCTCTGTATTTTTGCCAAACGGCCGGGAAATATCAATACCTCCCCGTTAAGAGCTGCATTATTGCTGAATATCCCCGTTTTGTCCGACCATGACGCAAAAAAGAGCCATAACCGCAAGCATATCACGGATACGACTCTTTCTCTATATTTTGTGGTCTTGTCCACATATCGTATCTACATCTTGTACTCTAATTATAGTAGATACAAGATAAAAAAGCAAGTCTGAAATATATCAGTCAGATTTTTATTGCGTCAATAGTATACACCCGGCGCACCCATACCGCAGCACCCACCGCTTCCGCAACAGCAGAGGTTGCAAACCATATTCACCAGACAAAGCTTCAGACAGAGATTTCCGCTGCCGAAGGTAGGATAACCGTAGGCTGCCTGTCTTTGCTCATACCAGCTTCCACCACTTTCGAACTGCTGTACCAGACTGCGGTAACTCATGTTATCCGGCTCCATTGCAGATGCTTTTCGGGCGTGCTCCAGGGCTGCCACATTGTTCCCCAGACCCGAATGGGCGATGGCACTGTAATAATACCACCTTGCATCTCTCTGAGCCTCTCCCATGTTGTCAAGCGTGGTACGGGCTTCTTTATAATACCCGTTGCGTATATAGTTCCCCGCTGCACGAATATAGGTATTTTCCTCATACCCTGTCTCCTGGCTCTGACCAAAACCGCCAAAGGGACCGTAGTCAAAGCCTCCGTAGCCCTGATTACCGTAGCGGCCTCCGTAGTTGCCTGATGCGCCACCGCCTCCGTAACTGCCGGAACCGCTTCCTCCATAGCCGTAGCCTCCACTGCTTCCACCGTAGCCCGAAGTTCTCTCCTTCATTATCTGCTGATAAGCTGCCTGAATCTCCTTGAACTTCTCTTCCGCCTGATCCTTATTGGGATTATTGATGTTGGCATCCGGATGGTATTTTCGGCTGAGCGTCTTATATGCTTTTTTGATTTCTTCCTCGGTGGCATTTCTGCTCACCCCTAACACACTGTATGGGTCGTACATAATTACCTCATTCCGCGTATTCCGCGCCTCTTCTCACCTTCATTCATTCTCACTGACCGGCTCTGCACCGCCGGTTCCCTGCAGCTTTTCCATCCGTTTCTCGTGTACCGCCTCATACCGGCACCATACGCCTGAATACAAAATATTTCTCAAAATCTCTACATTTTCAAGAATGGGAAGCTTCTCAAATTCTCTGCAGCATTCGGACATCATCATCATGAGAATGGTCTTACATTCCTCCTCAAAATCGGGACTCTCGTACCTACGTTTTAAAGGGTTAAAAGTTCCCTTTTTCATATCCTTTTCCACATCCTCATAGGCATCACACAAATAAATAAATTTACCGAGGAAAAAGCCCAGTGTCCGAAGGTTTTCCGACCACTCATCCTCCCTGGGGGTAACAATTTCCGCCATCACCTTACCGAACAATCCTGCCAGAGTATCAATATCCGCATTTCCCGCCTGCTCTGCCTCTGAGAAGTCCTGCATATAAAGGCTGATTTTTCTCAGCTTTTCCGAGTATACCTGAAGCTGTTTTCCTGTCTTACCTTCCAATATTCTGCCATAAATCAGCTTCCAAAGCTTTCTTTCATCCTCCCAGTCGTCCCTGCATTTATAATATGCAAACAAAGCATTCATATCTGCCGCATACTCTGTAAAAATATTGTTGCGTGTCTCGTGTTTCTCAAAGGGATGTGCCATACATTTACAGCAACTCACCTTTGTCTCAGGCTCGTACAGGCTGGTAAGCAGAATAGCAAGGAATGTCATGTCATAGCTTAAGGAAATTTGTCCCGCTGCCCCGTACTTTCTCTTTAAGTCCCGGCAGATACCGCAATAGTAAGAATGATAGACATCAAATTCCTTAAATTTCATTTCGGCTTTATTGATAATAATATATCCGAACATTTCCTAACCTCAACTCTTTTTTACAAATTCCGTGCCGCATTTCCTGCAGGTTATCGCAATCCGTCCCCTGCCTCTGGGAACACGAATTTTTTGTTTGCAATTAGGGCACTTATAGATATGATACTGTTTCATCTGGGACAGTTCCCGCTTTTTTTTCTGAACAAAGCCTCTGACCTTCATGGACTTTCTCAGATACCACTGATTCTCTGCCGACCGCTTCGAAATATTTCTGGAAAACATACGAAAATAAGAATAAATCAACGCTGCCAATGCCAGGAAATAAAAGGGTCCCCTGAAAATCATGGACAACACCAGAAGAACCAGTACCAATATCATCAAAAATCTGTTCAACTGGTCATTACCATATCTGCCCCACATAAAGCGCTGTAATTTTTCTCTCATTTCCGGCCTCCGTACCACAGCTGCCTCTTCCGGACAGTCTGTATTTATTTACAGATTATATTGTACACTCTTACCCGCGAAATACAATTAAATAAGTATAAACAAAAATAAAGAAAGCACAAAAAGTGCCCGCCGTCATCGGCAGACACTTCCTGCTTTGCAATGATTGCTTCCATTATTCTCCGGCAATGGTCATATTTCTCACCAATACGGAGGGAGCACCGCATTTACCGCCCACGGCTCTGATAAATTTCAAATCAGAGCCGACTTTCTCAATCTCTTTCAATACGGTAAAGAAATTACCGGAAACTGTTATGTTCTTCACCGGCACTGTTCTTTGTCCGTTTTCAAAACGATATCCTTCCGCCAACAGCGAGAAATCTCCTGTGATGGGGTTTGCACCTGCGTGCAGACCGGATACATCCTTGATACAGATTCCGTCTCCTGCAGCTGCTAAAAATTCCTCCTCATTTCCCGTACCCGGCTGCAAATAGAAGGTGAACGGACCAACGCCCACATTGGAAGCATAGGAAGCCTTTTGTCCGTTTCCGGTAGACTTCACCCCCGCCTTTGCAGCTGTACTCAAATTATGCAGCAGTGTCTTTAAAGTACCATTTTCAATGACATTCTTTTTATAAGTCGCTACGCCTTCTCCGTCAAAGGTTCTCTTGACAGTGCTGTCCTTGTACATAGGGTCATCGATAATGGTCACGATATCCGCCGCTATCTTCTCGCCTTCCTTATCCTTTAACAGTGACATTCCCTTCTGCGCTGCCTCTGCGGAGAATACGGAATCGTAAGTAGTCAAAAGCTGTGCAAAAGCACGCCCTGTAAATACCACATTGTATTTGCCGCTGGGTACACTTTTCGCACCGATGGTCGATACCGCGTTTTCTACTGTCTTTGCGGCAATCTCTTTCAAATCAAAGCTGTCGAGAGTGCCATCCCTGTCTTCGTATCCGTTATACATTTCTTCCCCGTCGGACACCAATGCCACAGCCATACAAAGTGCATAGGAGGATTTGTCTTCCAAATCCAGTCCCTTTGAATTGCAAAGGGCATAGCTTGCTCTGCCGTAAGCCACATAGCTCTGCGTACCGTCAGCCACACGGGAATCCGCTTCATACAGTTCCTTCTGCAGTGCCAGCGCATTCTCCACCAGTTCCGCGCCGGCGGGCTCTCTGCCGTTATCTTCCGGCAGTACCTGATAGACATCACCCTTTTCGTGAATAAAGGACTCTTCCTCACTCTCGATGGACTTCATGTTTTCCAAGGCACGAAGGATCAAAGACCTTGCTTCCTCCTCAGTCAGATTTTCAGTGGAAGCATAACCTGCCTTCCCATCCCTGACGCAACGATAGCAGACACCCATACTGCTGTCTGTGCTGTACTCATTTACCTCTTGTCTGAAGGTATCTACCGACGTAGACTCACTCTCCGTATAATAAAGTTCATAATCGGCAACCTGCAACTCCCGGGAAATATCAATTACCGCTTTCTTAAACTCCTGATATGTCATATTAACCTCATTTCTGCCGCTCCGCGGCTATGTTTGCAACTTCCGGAAGAATGTCTCAACGAGACATTCTTTCAGGTGAAATTTCACCTTGTTAGCGTCCGCCCACAGTGATGGATGATACGCGAATCAATGGCTGCCCAACATCGGTAGGAATGCTTCCCGAAGAAGCACCGCACATACCCTGCGCTCTGGCCACATTCTTGCCCACCATATCAATGTTCATAATCACCTCAGAGCCTTTGCCCACAAGGCTGGCTCCGCGGACAGGCTCGCAGATTTTTCCGTTTCTGATAACATATCCTTCACGAACCGAGAAATTAAATTGGCCGGTAACAGGATTTACCGAACCGCCGCCCATCTCCTTGGCGTAAAGTCCGTATTCTATGGACGAAATGATATCCTCATCTCTGTCCTCACCTGCTGCAATATAAGTATTGGTCATTCTGGAAGTAGGTACATACAGATAACTCTGACGTCTGGAGCTTCCTGTGGACTCCATGCCCATACGTCTGCCGTTCAGCTTATCAACCATGTAACTCTTCAGAATACCCTTGTCAATCAGTACCTTTTTCTGTGCGGGAGTTCCCTCATCATCAATGTTTACGGAGCCCCATCCGTTGGGAATGGTGCCGTCATCGATAGCAGTGACTTTTGTATTTGCAATCTGCTGTCCAAGTTTTCCGCAGAATTGTGACTGCCCCAATGCAACACCGGATGCCTCCAGAGAATGGCCGCAAGCCTCATGGAAAATAACACCGCCGAAGCCGTTTTCAATGGCCACAGGCATCACGCCGGCATTGATATACCCCGCATGCAGCATGGTAACTGCCTGTTTGGACGCCTTTCTGCCAAGCTCCTTCGGATCAAAATCGTCAAAAAGCTCCAGCCCTTTTCTGGCACCCGGGCTGACAGCACCTGTCTGATTCTCACTGCCGTCACTGGCTATGGAAGTCACATTCACTCTGGTACGAATCTGTCTGTCCTGTGTGAAAAGGCCTTCACTGGTAGCAATTAAAATCTTGTGATCCACCTCCAGAAAGCTTCCTGTAACCTGGGTAATCTCATCACTGTAATCCTTTGCTGCCTGACACGCCTCGCGGATATAATCAATTTTATAAGAGTTCTCCACGCTCTCGGGGACAATCCTGATTGGATGAATATCTCCGAAAATACGTTCCCTGAGTACAATATCCCTGATGTCTGCTGTATCCTGCAGTGCATCCGCCACCTTTGCGGCACATGCAAGCACTGCTGCGCCCTCCAAAGACGAAGTAGACCCGGCTACACATCTGGTTCCTTTAAAAATTCGGATTCCCACACCTGAGATAACCGCATCCGCAATTTTATCTACCTTGGCGGAAACAAGGCTGATTGTTTTCTGGGAAGTATGCTCCGCAAACACCTCTGCATAATCCGCACCTGTGGAGAGAGCCTTCAAAAGCGCCTCCCTGATAATCTCCTGTGATAACATATAAACCTCCTCAATGTAATTCTGCTCTGTTCAATATAAGAAAGCGCCTCTTCGACAACATATCTGCCGCCGAGGAGACGCTCTTTTCTTTTACTGCTGTGCTACATCCTTCATGGAGAAGCTGATTCTACCCATCTTATCCTTACCAAGACATACAACAGTGACAACATCACCCAATGTCAGTACATCTTCAACACGATTGATTCTTTCCTTGGCAATCTTGGAAATGTGAACCATTCCCTCCTTGCCGGGTGCAAATTCGATGAATGCACCGAATTCCTTGATGCTGACAACCTTTCCTTTGAAAATCTGGCCTTCTTCAAAATCTGTCACGATAATCTTTATCATCTCGACAGCCTTGTCCATCATTTCTTTATCGGTTCCGCATACAGATACCTTTCCGTCATCGGTAATATCAATCTTAACGCCGGTACGTGCGATGATTTCATTGATGGTCTTACCTCTCTGTCCAACCACATCACCGATTCTCTCGGGATCAATCTGAATAGAAATAATCTTAGGAGCGTAAGGGCCAACCTCAGGTCTGGGAGCAGCGATTGCGGGCTTCATGCAGTTTTCCATGATGAAAAGTCTTGCGTCACGGCATCTTGCAATAGCACCTTCCACAATGGGTCTTGTCAGTCCGTGAATCTTGATATCCATCTGAATTGCAGTGATACCTTCTGTGGTGCCTGTCACCTTAAAGTCCATATCTCCGAAGAAGTCCTCAAGGCCCTGAATATCGGTAAGCAGAACAAAATCGTCATCGGTATCGCCTGTTACCAGACCGCAGGAAATACCTGCTACCATCTTCTTAATAGGAACGCCGGCAGCCATCAGGGACATGCAGGACGCACAGGTGGAAGCCATGGATGTGGAGCCGTTAGACTCAAAGGTCTCGGACACGGTACGGATTGCATAAGGGAATTCCTCTTCGCTGGGAAGTACGGGAATCAATGCTCTCTCTGCCAATGCACCATGACCGATTTCACGTCTTCCCGGTCCTCTGGAAGGCTTTGTCTCGCCTACGGAGTAGGAAGGGAAATTGTAGTGGTGCATGTATCTCTTGCTGACCTCATTCTCATCCAATCCGTCCAGCTTCTGCTGCTCGGAAAGAGGAGCCAGAGTACATACATTACAAATCTGTGTCTGTCCGCGTGTAAACATTGCGGAACCATGAACACGGGGAATAATATCAACCTCAGCGGCCAAAGGACGAATCTGGGTAATCTCACGTCCGTCGGGACGCTTGTGGTCCTTCAGAATCATCTTACGTACAGTCTTCTTCTCGTACTGATAAACAGCTTCACCCAGAATAGCAAGCCAATCTTCCTTATCTGCGAAAGCCTCCTCCAGTTTCTCGGTGATGACACGGATATTCTCCTCACGAGTCTGCTTGTCATCGGTAAACACCGCTACCTCCATCTCCTCGGGAGTAACGATTTTCTTCATCTCCTCGAACATTTCCTGAGGTACTGCGCAGCTTGTGTACTCATGTTTCTTCTTTCCGCATTCTGCCACAATTTTATCGATAAAAGCAATGATGGTCTGGTTCACTTCATGAGCCTTGTAGATTGCTTCAATCATCTTTGCCTCAGGTACCTCGTTGGCACCGGCCTCAATCATGATAACCTTTTCCCTGGTTGAGGCAACCGTCAGGTTCAAATCACCACTCTTCCACTGTTCCTGGGAAGGATTGATGATGAATTCTCCGTCAATCATGCCAACCTGTGTCATTGCACAGGGACCGTCAAAGGGGATATCGGAAATGCAGGTTGCGATTGCCGCACCAATCATAGCTACCAGCTCAGGACGGCACTCAGGGTCAACACTCATAACCATGTTGTTTAAGGTTACATCATTTCGGTAATCCTTGGGGAAAAGGGGACGCATAGGTCTGTCGATGACACGGCTGGTCAGAATAGCATTCTCGCTTGCCTTTCCTTCGCGCTTGTTAAAGCCTCCGGGAATTTTTCCCACTGCGTACATTTTCTCCTCGTACTCTACACTCAGAGGGAAGAAATCAATCCCCTCTCTGGGTTTCTCAGATGCGGTTGCGGTACAAAGTACAACCGTATCACCATAGTGCATAAATGCACATCCGTTTGCCTGCTTGCCTACACGGTCAATATCAACCTTCAGTGTATGACCCGCAAGCTCCATTTCATAGCTCTTGTACATAAATCCTCCGTTCCACCGCTCTCGCGGTATATGTTTATTTGTTAAGGAACAGAAGACACCGAAACTACTGAAAAATACATGCCTGCATATACTTTTCAGCGGTCTCGGGACTTTCTTCTGCTCCGTGTTACCCGGACTATTGCTTCCGTCTCTAACTTTCCCGGGCGCAGCGAACTATGCGCCATACACAAATGTGCCAGAATGCACGTAAAGCAGAATATCCTGCTTTACGTGACCCTGACACAATTTTTTTCCACTGAATATCTTACTTTCTCAGACCAAGCTTCTCAATCAGAGCACGATATCTCTCGATATCCTTTTTCTTCAGGTACTCCAGAAGTCCTCTTCTCTGACCTACCATCTTCAACATACCGCGACGGGAATGATGATCCTTGGGATTCTCCTTCAAGTGGTCGGTAAGCTCCTGAATTCTTGCGGTCAGGACGGCTACCTGTACCTCGGGTGAACCGGTATCGCCGGGGGTTCTGGCATACTCGTTCATAATTGCTGTTTTCTTTTCCTTTGAAATCATTTTCTTTTCCTCCATATAAATATTATTGAAATCACCGGACACTAAGCTACGGTTGGAGTATCCGAAAGCTGGGCATCGGCTAAATCATACTTTGGTAGTATAACATACAAAGGGAAAAATGTAAACAAATTTTTAATCTTTGCGCTCTGCTTTTTTCGAAAGCTTCTCCCGATACATTTTTTCATCTGCAATTTTCACATAATCCTCAAAAGAAAGTTCCTTCTCCGGGTCTGTAACCACATTTCCCACACTGATACTGAGTTCAAATGGCAGCCTCTGCTGTTCCTTCTCACGCTTCAGTTCCGTACGCATATCCTGCAACTGTTTTTCAGCGGCTTCATCCGTCTCATAAGACTGCACAATAACAAACTCGTCTCCGCCCGTTCTTGCCGAAATCGCATCCGCACCGCTATACTTCGTGATTGTCCTTGCAACGGCACAAATCGCACGGTCTCCGTACTCATGCCCAAAGTTGTCATTAATGTACTTCAGCCGGTCCAAATCAATAAAAGAAATCAATAGCTTCTTCTTTTTTGACTGCATCACTTTAAAATGACTTTCTCCCATCTGCTGGTATCCCATTCTGTTATAGATACCGGTCAGAGGATCCGTCAGATAAAGCTTGGAGAGCTTACGGTTCATATATTCAAGCTGTTCTTTTTTATGAAGGTTTTCTATCGCACCGGTAAGCACGTTGATGATTTGAAACAGATACTGCTTTTCCATCAGATAAACAGCATTTCGTATCACCAGATAACCTACCGCATACTTTCCGAAATGCAACGGAAGGAACAGAAAGTCCTTCCCGCTCTCTTTGCAATCAAAAGCCGGAAAAATATTCTTCACTTCCACATTCGCCAGGTCAACCTTACGGTCTTTCTCATAAGCAAAATGAATCCGCATATTCTCTGAGTAGCCTCTTGTCACAAATCCGTCATTGGACTGTTTCAGAGACCATTTGTATTCTCCCGCTTCCTCTTTGAATGCATTGATATTATTGTCCAACACCAAATACATCGCATCACATTTCAGCGACGGAATACACTGCGGAATGCAGCACATCATTTCCTCTACGGTACTGCACTGCATCATCTCCGCTTCAAGCGAAAGCACTTCCGAATTGAATTCTCCACTTTCAATTCCGTACATAACCTGCTCCTTCAGATGCTCCCGGAGATTTCTCGCGCTTCCCTGACTGCAGCCGCAGCTTTCCTGGCAAATTAATTCTGCTGATGTATAGCTGAATCTTGGCACCTCTTGCCCTGCCCATAACCGAATCAGGATATCCGTAGCCAAATACCCTGCCTCCTCACGAATATGGCTTATCGTTGTAATACTGGGATAATAAAACCCCGCCTTATCAAAATTGTCAAACCCCGTAACGCAGAAATCACCGGGAATTTGAAGTCCGAGTGAAGCTGCAGTTTCACATACTCCCACCGCCACATTATCATTGGCACAAATAATTGCCTCCGGCAGATCATCATGCCGTTCCAGCAACATCTTCAAGCCATCCACACCGCTCTGATAGTCAAATCCCCCATAATAGAAATCTTTTTCCGAATAATCAATACCGTGTTCCTTCAGAAACTGTTTCATTGCCTTCGTTCTGCAGACACTTTCATAATTTGATGTCGGACCCATGACAAACCAGAACTTCCGATATCCATGATGTTCATATAAATGTGAGATTATCTTGCGCATAGCTGCTGCGTTATCGATTCCTGCAAAATAGAAATTTTCTATTTCATTGGCTATAGACACCACCGGTTTGCCTGACTGTTTTACCCTGTCGATTACTTCCGCCAGTTCCTTTTCGGAGCTGATATTGTTTAAATCCAGAATAATCCCGTCAAAATCAGAGAGTTCAGGCAGATTAAAGATATTGTACTCACCGCTTATATATTCCTGATCGGTATTCCAATTTCCAAAACTGTTAAAGATATACAAATTGACTTTTTCATTTGTTTCTTGAATTCGCTGTAAAATTCCTGACGGCCAGGCATATGTAAAAAAGCGCTTCCAGCCATCCATTATCAAAGCAATTTTTCGCATTGTCATTCACCTAACACCATCTAATTTCTGCGCGGTCCGTTTTCCTGTTATCGCCATGCTTGGTTTTCTATATGTGAATATGTTACCATAAAAAGCGAATCCCGTAAAGACAAAGGACACCGCTTCGTGGAGAAACGGCGTCCTTACCTTAAAATTTACTTCGTCTTTACTTAATCATCAATAACACTGACTGCTTTCACAGGAGTACGATAATTATATTTGCTGATTTTTATACCTGTCTTGGGGCTGCTGGCATGAATCACCTGTCCGCCGCCGATATAGAGTGCCACATGGTTGATGGTACCCGAACTGTTTGCGTAGAATACCAAATCGCCGGGCTGCAATTCGGAAATCTTTATCTTTGTCCCTTCATTTGCCTGTGCCCTGGAAGAATGGCTGAGTGTAATACCATACTTTTTAAATACACTTAACACAAAACCGGAACAATCGGCTCCTTTTGTCAGGCTTGTTCCGCCCCAAACATAAGGATTGCCCAAAAACTGTTTTGCATATTCCACCAGTTCCACCCGGACATCGGATACACCCGCACCGTACAGAAGCTCCGTCATGGTAATTGCCGTATCCAGCTTCTCTTCTATCGTCACATAATCTGCGGACACATAAGCAGTCTCCCCGTCGATTAATACCTCAATCCACCCTTCGAGAGTCTCCACATACTCCAGTTCTTCTCCCTGCGGAACCTGTGTTAATATCGCACTGTCCGTACTTGCCTGATCCCGAACATTCAAGCCATCCGTATTCGCCACAGCCACGGTACGCAACAAATCGGCTGCCTTCAATTTTGCATCCGGACCCGTCAGCAGATAGTCGAGACTGACGTATCCTTCCACTTCTCCCGATATGATATGTGCCCAGCCGTCAGCGGTCTCCAGCACCTCACATGCCGAATTCTTCGGCATCTTTCCAACCAGCTTTCCGTCGGTTGACGGTATCTCCCGAACATTCAGGTTACCGCTTTCCACATCAGCGATGCCGATATTGGTATATCCCCAGGAAGCTCCCTGGGCCTGCTGTGCGGCTTCAATATATTCTTCAGTGGAAAGCCTTGCCTCCAGCATGGAAGCAATTCCGGCTGTAGGCATAATACTCTCGGCTGCCGATACCTGCAGTGGCTCCATTGCCAAAGCAAATACGATTCCCGCCGATACAACTGCCATCCCCTGTTTAAACTTTAAAATCTTCATCTGAATCTATCCCCTAAATTTGAAAAGTTGTTTACAAATTCATTACAAAATTGTTACATCAATTCAAATTATACATTTCTCCCCATGTTCTGTCAACCCTAAAATCCATCTGTAAGGTTACGCCTCTGCAGTTTCTGCCTCTTTCTCCGCATCAATGATAGCAAAGGCAATATTTGTGGCATGATCAGCCACTCTCTCCAGTCCGGAGGCAATATCAGAGAAAATCATACCGGCTTCCGGCGTACATTCACCCTTTGTCAGACGCTCAACATGAAGTTTCTGCAACTCTTTCTCCTTCGCATCCACCTGGTTTTCCAGACTGACAACCTCTTTCATGTGGGTTTCATCACCCTTTGCAAACATATCCATGGAATACTGAATAATCTTGTTGACCATATCCAGCATTTCTCCCATTTCTCTCTGGGCATCCTTGCTGAAGGAAATTCCCTCCTCCTTGCGCTGCTTTGCGGCATCCGCCACATTCTCCGCATGGTCTCCGATTCTCTCGATATCGTTCACTACGTGGAACAGAGCCCCCAGGCTCTTCAAGTCTTCTATAGGAAGAGTCGTCTGGTTAATCTTAACCAGATAATCCGTAATCGCATGATTCAGGAAATTTATGTTTTTTTCCACCTCATAAACTTCTTCAATATCTTCTTCGTCAAGCGTAATCAGGGCATTCATGGCACGGTTCAGGTTCTCACTGGCAAGGGAAGCCATTCTGTCAAGCTCCTTGATAACCTCCACAACAGCTGTGGCAGGATTGAATACTACCTTGTCTCCGATATACTTCAGCTGGTAGCTCTCTCTGTAACCCACCTTTTTGTCCTCTCCGGGGACACATGCACAGGCAAGCTTTACAATCAAAGACGAGAATGGGAATAATACCAGCACCTGGAATATTTTAATCATAGTGTGAGCATTTGCAACAAACCTTCCTTTGTCTGCGGAGACAGCCCATATCAGCTTCATGACAGGTTCCTCAGCCACAAAAAGAATGATATACAAAAGCACCGTACCGATAACGTTAAACCAGAAATGAATCAGTGCCGTTCTCTTTGCATCCTTCTTTCCGGCCAGGGAAGCAATCAATGCTGTACTGCAGGCACCGATGTTACAGCCCAGAATAATATACAGAGTAATATGAAGGGAAAGCAAATCCTGATTTGCCAGCAAAAGTACAATGCTGACGGTAACGGACGAGCTCTGGATAATTGACGTAAGCAGCAAGCCTACCAGCGTTGCCATAAAAGGATTTCTCAGAGAACCAAGAAGATTTACCACCTCAGGTACATCCTTCATACAGGCCATGGAGCTTGACATAGTGCTCAACCCCAAAAACAGCACACCGAAACCGATGATGATATCTGCAAATTTTTTGATCTTTTCATTTGATACAAACATGGCAATCAGGACACCTACCAGAAGAATGAGCGGTGCATATGCCGATAAATTAAAAGATACCAGTTGTGATGTGATAGTTGTACCGATATTGGCACCAAAGATAACACCGGCAGCCTGATAAAGATTCATCAGACCGGCGTTTACAAAGCTGACCACCATAGCCGTACAGGCTGATGATGATTGAATAATACCCGTAAAGACGATACCGACCAACATTCCCGTAAAACGGTTGGTGGTAAATATTTCCAAAATGCGGCGTAACTTGGCACCTGCCACCTTCTCTATAGAGTCGCTCATCACGCGCATTCCGAACAGAAAAAGGCCAAGGCCGCCCGCCATTGACAAAAATATACTTGCGTTCATACAAATTTCCCTTCAAATTATTAAAATACTGTTTCGGACAAACTATAATAATTTTACGGGAAAAGTGCAAAACTTACAATAGAAATTTACATTTTTTTTACATTACGGCGCATATTGCCAACGTGTGCCCGCAGCAATATCCTGCTCCAACTGTTTTTTCAAGCTTTCGACGCAATCGAATTTCTGCTCCGGTCTGCGGAATTCATGGAGATAAACCTCAATATTTTCTCCGTAAATCTCCCGGTCAAATTGATACAGAAAAGTTTCAACTACCATGTTACGTTCATCCGTGACCGTAGGCTTACAGCCCACATTACTGATGGCGCGGTAGCTTCTTCCGTTATATCTCACACTGGAATAATAGACCCCATTGGGCGGCAACAGCTTACTTTCCCCCGGAAGTATATTGACCGTTGGGAATCCCAGAGTTCTGCCAATCCGGCGCCCATGCACCACCTTGCCCGCTATCATATAAGGCATCCCCAACAGCTTTTCAGCCGTCACAAGATCTCCGTTTTCTACCCGGCTGCGTACATATGTGGAGCTCACCGGCTGTCCGTTCAAACAGACCTTGTCTATGGTTCGAACCGAAAAACCGAGTTCCGGCCCCAGTTTTCTCAGAAGCTCTGCATTCCCCTGTCCTTTGGCTCCAAAGGATAAGTCATTTCCCGCAGCTATAAAACGGGTATTCATCTGTTTTGCCAGTATCTCCGCGGCAAAGGCTTTGGGCGATATGTCTGCGGTCTCCATATTCAGCGGGAATTCAATCAGAATATCCACATTCATGCGTTCAAACAACAGCCGCTTTTCCTCTTTTGTTGTAAGTTCTCTGCCATCAGATTGCCCGAAAAGCACAGCAGGTGCAGGATCAAATGTAAATACACACGCTGCCATTCCCTTACTCCTGCACGCCAGGATTTCTTCCAAAAGGCGTCTGTGTCCGATGTGTACTCCATCAAACTTGCCGATAGCAACAGCCGTATCCTTCTCCAGGTAAAAATCCGTTGTATTCGTAATGATTTCCAAACCAATTCACTCTTTCTTTCAAGCTTTTACAAAAACATTTTTACGGGCTTATACCACTTTCGTTCGGGCTCAAATACATAAATCCCCACAAAACTGCCATCGGTGCGGCACAGTCTCACCCACTGTTCCGGCCCGTAAACCGATTTTTCCTTTGTCTGTTCCGGTGATACGATATTTCCGTTTTCCAACAGTTTGTTATTCTCTTCCGTCACATGAAGCACAGGACAATTCAAAAACATGCTTTCCACCGGCAGGACAGCCTCTTCCAGTCTACCCTCGTCCTTCATCTGCTGCAGCTGTCCCAGCGTCACTGCGGCTTCCTGCGTAAACCTCCCCACAGCGGTGCGCCGTAAGCTCTGCATAGTTCCTCCACATCCCAGCTTTTTCCCGATATCTGCACAAAGGGTTCTGATGTATGTTCCTTTAGAGCAAACCACACGCATCTTTACAACCGGCAGTCTGTATTCCAATATTTCCAGTTCCAGTATTTTTACCGGCCGTGGCTTTCGTTCCACTTCCTTGCCGGCCCGCGCCAGCTCATACAACTTTTTACCGTTTACTTTTAATGCGGAATACATGGGCGGCACCTGTTCATAATCTCCCAGAAAGCTGTCACAAACCTTGCGCACCTCTGTCTCCGATACCTCTGCCGGATGCTCTGCCAGAATCTTCCCGGTTGTATCCTGAGTATCTGTCTCTACACCCAGCAAAAGCTCTGCGACATACTCTTTCTCCTTATCCGTAAGCATGTCACACAGCCTTGTACCGTTTCCAAGGCACACCGGCAATACTCCCGTAGCTGCCGGGTCCAATGTTCCGGTATGCCCTATTTTTTTTTGTCCGCAAATTCCCCGCATTTTTGCCACAACATCATGGGAAGTAAATCCGGATTCCTTGTCAACTATGATAATTCCGTTAATCATTCTGCCTCAATTTCTTTGTTTCACCTAAATGTCCATCTGCTCTGCAATATGTAAGGAAAGGTTGTTGACACAGTCATGAAAGGTTCCCCGCATGGTACAGCCGGCAGCTCTTGCATGACCGCCGCCGCCGAAATAAGCTGCCACTTCCGCCACATTGACCTTTTCATCCGATCGCAAGCTCACCTTATACTCCAGTACGTCCGTTTCATACATAAAAATGGCACAGCTGATTCCCTTAATATTTCTCAGTTGGTTTACAATGCCCTCCAAATCCTTGGCTGTCACATCATAAAAATCCATGGTTTTTCTGTCCACCATGCTGACAATACAGGTATTGTCCATAAAGCGGATGCTTTCCATCAGAGCGCGTCCCATAATCTGAGTCTGCACGTAAGTTTTCTGGTAAAAAGTTTCCTGGATCAATCTTGCAAAATCAAAGCCATAGCCAATCAGCTTAGCACCCTTCTCCATTGTTTCAGGAGTCGTGTTGGAATACTGAAACACACCCGTATCATGAATAATACCGATGTAAATAGCCATTGCCATGTCCCTATCCAGCTTGTCCAAATCAATCAAATCGTATATCAGTTCACTGGTAGAACCTACCTCCGGCTTAATATAATTCAAATTTCCGCTGCCGGAATTGCTGATATGATGGTCGATATTTATTGTTTTTTTCGCCGCCCTGAAATATTTTTCTGCCTCTCCCAGTCTTTCCGCTCCGCTGTCCAGCGCGAAAAATACATCAAAAGGCTCCTGCTCCGGAAATTGGGTGTCAATTTCGTCAAAGCCTCTTATTTCGCGGAAAATATCTGCAGGCTTTTCCAAAAATACTTTAACCTCAGCTCCCGGAATACATTTCCGCAGATACATCTGCAGTCCAAGCACTGAGCCCACGCAGTCTCCGTCCGGACGAATATGTCCGCTGATGCCTATTCTTTTTGCTTCCTTACATTCCTTTAATATATCCAAGTTCATTTAATGCCTCTGTTTCTATTCTTCCTCGTCCCTTTCAGCCATATTCTCCGCATCCGCAGCAATGACTTCGTCAATTTTATGGGACATATTTACACCATATTCAATAGACTGATCCATGACAAAAGTAATCTCGGGTGTGTTGCGGAGATTAATGGTCTTCGCAATCTGCCTCTTGATAAAACCTTCTGCACTTTTCAAGCCCAACAGCGTATTCTTTTTCGCTTCATCATCACCCAGCACGCTGATCCATGCCTTGCAGCTTTTTAAATCGGGAGCCACCTCCACAGCCACAACGCTTGTCCAGGGACTGATGCGGGGATCCTTGATTTCTCCCCTGATAATCTCTGCCAGAACACGCTGCACTTCCCCGTTGATACGGGTATTTTTGATACTGTTCTTTCTCATTATAATAACCTTTCTATAGCCAAATCATGGTTGCCGGATTGAATATGCTGATTCCCCGGGGCGGACGATATCTCTTTTCAGATCCGCTCCCGGAGTTCAAGTGTCCTGCATTCTCGAGGGAGACGGCCGTCATACCCGAGTCAGCCAGTCAACATGCACATACCCTACCGGGGAACTTCTACCATGATATACGCTTCAACAACATCAAGCTCCTGAATCTGGTCGAAGCCCTCAAATACAAGACCGCACTCGAAGCCTTCCTTTACTTCCTTGACATCGTCCTTGAATCGTTTCAAAGAAGCAAGCGCACCTTCATAAATCAGCTCGCCCTCACGTCTGATACGAATCTTACAACCTCTCTGGAAGACGCCGTCCGTGACATAGGATCCGGCAATATTGCCGACCTGGGATGCTTTAAATATCTGACGTACCTCTGCGTGTCCGATAATCTTCTCCTCGTAAACAGGATCAAGCATACCCTTCATGGCCGCCTCAATATCTTCGATTGCCTGATAGATGACCCTATACAGTCTCACATCCACTCCCTCACGTTCGGCAGTTGCCTTGGCGGTTGCATCGGGACGGACATTGAAACCGATGATAATTGCATTGGAGGCACTTGCCAAGGTTACATCTGACTCATTGATGGCACCAACGCCGCCGTGAATGCATTTTACAACAACTTCTTCATTGGAAAGCTTCATCAGAGACTGCTTCACCGCTTCCACGCTACCCTGAACGTCAGCCTTTACAATCAGGTTCAGTTCCTTCAAATTACCTTCCTGAATCTGAGAGAACAAATCATCCAAAGACATCTTGGATTTTGTCTCTTCCAGCTTTCTTTCCTTATTCTGGGCAAGATAAGTATCCGCATAGGACTTGGCTGTCTTATCATTCTCATGGGCCAGGAATACCTCACCTGCACTGGGCACATCGGAAAGTCCCAAAATCTCTACGGGTGTGGAAGGATCTGCCTCCTTCACACGTCTGCCCTTGTCGTCAACCATTGCACGAACCTTACCGTGACATGCTCCTGCGGAAACGAAATCTCCCACATGTAAAGTACCCTTCTGTACCAGAACGGTTGCGACGGGACCGCGTCCTTTATCCAACTCCGCCTCGATGACAAGTCCTCTCGCACGGCGCTTGGGATTTGCCTTCAGCTCCAGGATATCCGCTGTCAGCAGAATGGTTTCCAACAAGTCCTCAATACCCTCTCCGGTCTTTGCGGATACAGGGACAAACTCTGTACTTCCGCCCCAGTCTGTTGCAATCAGCTCGTACTCCGTAAGCTCCTGTTTCACACGTTCAATATTTGCCGAGGGCTTATCAATCTTGTTTACGGCAACAATAATTTCAATTCCTGCTGCCTTTGCATGATTGATGGCCTCAACGGTCTGGGGCATTACGCCGTCATCCGCAGCAACCACAAGGATTGCGATATCAGTTGCATTGGCACCTCTCATACGCATGGCAGTAAACGCCTCGTGTCCGGGTGTATCCAGGAAAGTAATCTTCCTGCCGTTAATATTTACAGTATATGCACCGATGTGCTGTGTAATACCTCCTGCCTCCCGATCCGTCACATTTGTCTTACGAATTGCATCCAGCAGTGAAGTCTTACCATGGTCTACATGACCCATAACGCAGATTACAGGAGGTCTCTCTACCAGATTCTCCTCATCTTCATCGTCCTCTTTCAGCAGTTCCTCGATAACGTCAACCTTTACTTCCTTCTCGCAGAGGATATCGTACTCCATGGCAATATTCTCCGCATCCTCATAGGAAACCTCCTGGTTCACCGTCACAATTTTGCCTTCCAAAAACAGCTTCTTAACGATGGCGGAGGGCTGCAGTTTCATCTTCTCAGCCAACTCCTTGATTGTAATGGTCTCGGGCAGAGTGATTACCTTGATAACCTCCTCTACCACCTCTTCCTTCTTCTTTTCAGGCTTGATGAAGCGGCCGGGCTTATTCTTTAATGTCTCGTCCTCTTCATAGATGTGATCCTTTCTGGAACGCTTATCCTTCTCCTGACTGCTGGCACGTCTCTTGTCTTCTTCACGCCTCTTTTCCAAATCCTTTGTGGGAGCATCTCCCGCAAAGCCCTTGCTCTGACCCTTATCTCTGAATCCGGAACCCTGTCCTCCGGCTCTGTTATCCCGGGGTGCACCGTTAAATCCGCGATTGCCGCCCTGCCCTGCACCGGGCCCGCGTCTTTCGCTCTGGTCACCTTCCGCACCGGGTCTGCCCGGTCTCTGGAAGCCGTCTCTTCTGTCTCCGGCAGGTCTGCCGCTTCCGTTCCCGCCTCTGCCCTGGAACTGTCCGCGTTCAGGCCTGTCACCGGCAGGTCTGCTGCCCTGGAAACCATTCTGACCTCTGTTATCACGATTTCCCTGGAATCTGTTTTCCTGATTCCGATTCTCCTGAGGACGATTTTCCTGATTCCGGTTCTCCTGAGGGCGGTTTTCCCTTACGGGTCTGTCATTTCTCTCAGGTCTTGCATTCTGGGCCTGCACCTGTACAATTTCTGTCTGAGCAGGTGCTTTCGTCTCCTGTTGCGGTTTCTCAGCTTCCGGACGTGCCTTGGGCTGAGGCTTGGAAGACACCATCTGCACACTGGGTGTGGGAGACGGAGGTGTCAGCGGCTTAATCGGAGTACGCGCCGGTGCGGCTGGCTGATTCCTTCTGTTATTAAATCCATTGTTCTGGAAGTTATTGCCTCCCTGGGGCTTGTTTTGTCCGTTACTTTGCCCCACGCCCTGAGGTCTGCCACCGTTTCCGTTCTGTCCGGGACGCTGTCCTGACATCTTGGAATTCTGGGCATTGTTTACAAAAATAATGGTCTTTTTCTTTTTAGGTGTAACACCCTGACTCTCAACGGCTGCCTTTTCCGTTTTATCAGCTGCGGGAGCTGCCTTCGCGGGAGTCTCCTCCTTTGCGGGCTTTTCCTTGACAGTTTCAGCCTTGGTACTCTTTCCGAACGCTTTTCTCACGGTTTCCGCCATATCTTCTTCAATAGAGCTGCTTGCAGACTTGGCTTCCACACCCTTTTCCTGCAAAAAGCTCAAAATATCTTTGCTTTGCTTTTCTAATTCCTTAGCGAGTTCATGTATCCTTATCTTCGCCATGCTTTCCTCCAATTCCGCCTCTCGGCTTATTCCTCTTCTTCCAGTCGTTTGATAATCGCTTCCGCTAATCCTGCGTCACATACGCCAACCGATGACCGTAAGTCCTTACCGATTGCCCGGCCCAAATCTTCCTTGGTTCCATAGCTTTGGACAGGTACTTCATAAAACGCACATTTATCGGTAAATAACTTTTTGGTATTTTCCGACGCATCCTCCGCAATGATTACCAGCATGGCGGAGCCTTTCTTTATTGCTTCCAGAGTCTGCAATTCTCCGCTGACCAGATTGTGTCCTCTCATTGCAATTCCCAGAAGCGAAAAAACTTTATTCTGCTTCAAGACTGTCAAACTCCTTTTCCAAAGTGTCATACACTTCATTCGGAATACTCATTTTGAAAGAGCGCTCCAGACCTTTATTCTTTCTGGCCTTCAGCAGGCATTCCCTGCTCCTGCATATATATGCGCCTCTTCCGTTCTTTTTGCCTGTTACGTCCAGACAAATCTCATCTTCAGTTGTTTTCAGGACTCTCATCATGTCCTTTTTTCCCTTCATCTCACCACAGCCCACACACTGCCTCAAAGGAACCTTTTTTGCCATAAATCCATTTACTCCTCAACGGGCTCTTCTTCCGAACCGCCCTCTTCATACTCCTGATACTCGTCCTCTGCGTACTCTCCCTCGTCCAGATAATCCTCGTAACGGAATCCGGGAGCATCCTTTGCCTGCGTTTCGGACTTGATATCAATCTTGTAACCGGTCAGTCTTGCTGCCAGTCTTGCATTCTGTCCTTCCTTACCGATGGCAAGCGACAGCTGGTAATCGGGTACAACCACTTTTGCGGTCTTTTCGTCAGGATCCGCAAATACAGCCACAATTTTTGCGGGAGACAATGCATTCTGAATCAAGAGACCGGGGTTCTCATCCCAGTTAACAATGTCGATTTTTTCGCCGCGCAATTCTTCCACAATCGCATTTACTCTTGCACCGTTCATACCGACACATGCTCCGACGGCGTCTACATTGGGATTGTTACTCCAAACGGCAATCTTTGTACGGCTTCCCGCTTCACGGGCAATACTCTTAATCTCAACAGTACCGTCCTTGATTTCTGTAACCTCTGACTCAAACAGTCTCTTGACCAGCTCCGGATGAGTCCGGCTGACATTGATACGGGGCCCCTTGGGAGTGTTCTTCACTTCAAGGACATAAACCTTGATACGCTCAGTGGGACGGAATACTTCTCCCTTTACCATCTCGCTCTCGTTTAACATCGCATCCGCTTTACCCAGATTAATGCTGACGTTCCTGCCCACATAGCGCTGTACAACGCCTGTGACAACATCCTTTTCCTTCTCGTAATACTGATTGTAGATTACGCTTCTCTCCTCCTCACGGATTTTCTGGAGAATCACATTTTTTGCATTCTGGGTTGCAATACGTCCGAACTCCTTGGACTTAATCTCAACATGGAGCATATCGCCCACCTTTGCCTTGGCTGAAATCTCCTTTGCGTCATCCAGAGAAATCTGCAGGCAGTCATCCTCCACGTCATCAGCGGTCTCAACAACCTCTTTCTCGGCATAGACCAGAAAATCGCAGGTGTCACGGTCAATTTCCACCTTTACATTATCTGCCTTTCCGAAGTGATTCTTGCAGGCAGTAAGCAGAGAATTTTCAATGGCTTCAAACAGCGTCTCCTTGCTGATTTCCTTCTCCTTCTCCAGAATATCAAGTGCCTCCATTAATTCCTTGTTCATTTCTTTTCCTTTTCCTCCATTCCGGCTCGTCTAAAGCCTGTTTCTGTTCAAATTACTATCAAAATTCAGCCTTCTTCAGACTGTTGTTAAAAGTCCAGTGCCAGTCGAATCAGCGCAATATCTGACCGTGCAAAGGTTCTGTCTGTTTCTCCCTCTTTTATGACGATGACCTCGCTGTCAAAGCTCTCCAGTGTTCCGGCAAATTCCTTGCATTTATCTATGGGCTTGAACAGCTTAATTTCCACTTCCTGTCCGATGCTGGCCTGAAGATGCTTATCTTTTTTCAATGTTCTGCCCAGTCCCGGACTGCTGACCTCCAAAATATAGGCGTCGGGAATAAAATCTTCCCGGTCCAGAGCATCCGATAATGCCCTGCTTACATTCTCACAGTCCTGTATGTTTACCCCCTCCGGTTTATCAATGTATGCACGCAGATAATAATCACTGCCTTCCTTTACATACTCCACATCGTAGATGGAAACACCGTTTGCCGCGACAATAGGTTTTAGCAATTCTTCCGTTTTTGCTTCGTAGTCTTCCCTTCGGGACATTCCCTGCCTCCTTTGATTTCCCTTAACAACGAATTAAGAGTGGCTCGCAAGCCACTCTTAATCCAGTAATCATCATTTACAAAAGCAGTATAGTCCCAAATTTTCGAAATGTCAACAGATTGTGAAGAAAAATTTGTTACTTTCTTAACCTTTTACCGCTCCCTCCGACACGCCCGCCACGAGAAACTTCGACAATGCAAAGTACAGTGTGACGATGGGAACCGCAATAAATACCGCACCTGCCGCAAATCTGGTAAACTGTGTCTCATCAAGGTGCGTCAATCCTACCGCCACCGTCCACAAGTCTTTGTTCTTTAAAAGCATGTTGGGCAGAATAAAATCGCTCCAGGGCCAGGCAAACTGTGTCAGCGCCGTATAAACTATAATGGGCTTCGACAAGGGCAGTGTGATTTTGATAAAGACCTGAAGATTTGTGGCCCCGTCAACCCGGGCAGCCTCATAAATCGTACCGGATATGGTATCGAAGTATCCCTTTTGCACCAGATAACCCATAGGAGCTCCCGCGGCATAAATCAGTATCAGGCTCCACAACTGATTAATCAGTCCGAAATTTACCATGATAAGATAAACCGCCGTCATTCCCATAAAGCTGGGGAACATACTTAACACCAACGTAGACTTCATCAACAGCTTTCTGCTCTTAAACTCAAAGCGGCTGATGGTATACGCTGTGAGAATGACAAGCACCGTTCCAAAAAAACTGGAAAGAACCGCAACAAACAACGTGTTTTTCAGCCAATTGGGGTAATCGTACATGGTAGTATCCGTAAACAGCCTTTTGTATCCCGCAAGGCTTAAGGTGTCCGGGAAAAACCCTTCAATATCGTATATGGAACCGCTTTTTGAGAAGGAGGCCAACACAAGCCACAGTACGGGAAATACGAACACCACACACACCGCAATCAGTACGATATGCGTAAGAAAGGAATCCATCCAATTTCCGATTAAAAAACGTTTCTTTTTCATCGATAGGTATCCTCCTTTTTATACGCATTGCTTCTCACATAGGTAAGCAGGGAGAAGGCTGAGGTAATCACAAAGATAATCAGGCTGATTGCCGCACCGATACCGTAATAGTTATTGTCAATAGACAGATTGTAAAGCCAGTTGATCAACAAATCCGTATCGCTTGCCAGGAAATATCCCTCGTTGTACAAGCCGCCTCTCAGGAAATAAAAGATGCCGAAATTGTTAAAGTTGTTTACAAAGCTTGTAATCAGCACAGGCGTTGTGGAAAACACCACAAAAGGCAGCGTTATCTTGACAAACTGTTTCCATTTGGACGCTCCGTCAATGCTGGCCGCATCATAAAGCTCCGTATTCATGTTGGAAAGAATACCCGTTGCCAACAGCATGGAAGTGGGAATGGATATCCATGCATTCACCAGGATTCCGATAACCTTTGCCTTCAGTCCCGCGTCAATATCCAGAAATCCCACGGCACTTCCGCCGTTTGCCGTTATGTAATAATTGATGGGCCCGCCGTAGGAAAACATAAACTTAAATCCAAGAAGCGTAATAAACCCCGGAACCGCGTAAGCCAATATGGGAAATGCCCTCCAGAAAGCTTTCCCCCTGACACACTTTTTGTTTAACAGCAGTGCAAGTCCCAATCCGCCGAAATAATTAATCAAGGTTGCAGCAAAAGCCCAGATTAGATTCCATCCCAGAATTTTAAAGAAGGTATCCTTAATTTCAGACAGTGCAAGCACCTTCGCAAAATTGTCCAGGCCGACCCAGTCCACCAGCTCCGGCGGCACAATGTCTCCGCCGTAGTTGGTAAAAGCAATCAGAATCATAAACACTATCGGCAGTACATTAAAGATTAGCACCCCCGTTACCGGAACAGCCAGCGCTATGATATAGAACTTTTTATCACAGAAAATGCTGCATGCTTTTCCGAATGTCGGAAGTGTCCCGCCCTGTCTTAATTTGATATCGCACCTTTTCACATCATTGATATTCGATTTGTGGATTCCTATGAAAAAGACGGTAATAACAAACGCAAGCAAGCCTCTCAACAACATCATGATGGAATCATCCCCTTCGATTCCCAGCCATGCATTTCCTTTCACCGTACCGAGAGTAAAGAAACCCACCATATCCTCGGCGCCGGCCACCACAAGGTATACGATATAGCTGACAAAACAAGCCAAATAGAGGATGCCTTTCACCCACTGTCTCTGTAAAAGCTGTCCCGTCCCCATGATTACCATGGATGCCTTCACCGGAAAGGATGTCTGCGAACCCTCTGTTTTCCGGTTCATCGTCCTTCCCCCTTTCTTTCCTGTCTCAAATTCCCCTCTCGTTATTTCAAGGTATAAATTGCATTATAAATATCCTGATCCACCTTCTGAATCGCCTTTTCAATATCCTGCTTCGATGCGTATTTTGGGGTCTCACCCTTCGCTTCTCTGAAAGGATCCTTTGCAATATCCCCCAGCAGGGTCTGGGCCGGAACCCATATCTGGTCAACCGCCTTGATGGAAGGCATCAGATAAATTCTTCCTGCTGCCAGACTGTTGAAAATCATATCCGTCACACCGCCGGAGCTTTCCGCTACATCGGAACGCGTGGGGGCGATTCCCAGCATATCCATACGTTTTTGAATCATCTCATAGCTTGTGGCAAAATTTACAAACTCTATACATGCATCTCTGTGCTCCGTGTAGGAACTGATTCCGTATCCGTTGACACCGCCCATGACAACCGTTTCTACCCAGTCCTGCTCCGACATCTTTGCACTGTCCTTCGACAAATCCCCATCCGCAGGCATCCTTGACGGAAGCTCTGTCATCCTCAGATTCTCCCTGGCTTTTGCCTCCGCATCCTCCGCACTGATCCCGCTCTCCTCATATTTCAGGGCCAACTTACTGATAAATAAGCTGTAGGTATCCGGTGTGGACACGGCACAGAAATAGGAGCCGTCCGCCAGTTTCTCATAGCGGTTCAAAGTAATTGTATCATCAATGCACCCTTCATTCATCAGTGCTGCCATCTGCCTGAGTCCAAGCAGTCCTGTAGCCGCTTCCCCTTTGGACATTCCGATGTCCGCGGAGTTTAAGGTACCGTCTTCATTTTTGCCGAACACATAAGCCCCGTATGAGAATAAAAACTCCCCGTTCAGATACAGATTGTTGAAGGAAGACATAAAGCCGTACTGACTGTCTCTGTTGGCGCTTGTATCCGTATCCCGTAAAATTTTGGAATAAGCATACAAATCATTCCAGTTTTCAAAGAAATCCGCCACACCGTTTTGATTTTCATCCCACTGTGTCTGCCAGTCTTCCGGCATCATATCTTCTCTGTAAAAAAGCATTGGCTCCTGAATATTGACGGGAATACCGCAGCAGTAGACCTCTCCGTCAATATTGATTTTAAATGCCTCCCAGGCTTCCTCAGGGGTATAAGCATAACAGTCCAGTTTCTCAATATCAAGCGGCAGAATATGATGATCTTCCGCATAAGTCATCAGCTTATCATTGGCCTGATAGATGACATCGGGGCCATATCCGTAAGGGCCGTTGGCAGCCAGGTCCGAATATTCATCCATATTGGCATCCACCGCCTGTATGCCTTTGTCCCTGTAGGCTTCGTTAAAGGCATTCAGAAGCTCATCCAGATATCCCTCCAGCTTTGCTGTATCGTTTTCCAGAATGCGAAGGGTAATCACCTCGTCCCCGGAAGTCTCCTTTGCACCGTTGCCGCAACCGGTCATTCCCACAGCCAAAGCCGCTGTCAGGAAAAGCGCTGTCAATCTCTTACATCTGCTCATACAAAACTGTCCCTCCATTCAGTGTAATGCGGAAACTATAGGGCGAAACATCACAGGAATCCACTGTCTGATTTCCTGCCGTGTTATTGACAAACAGTTTGATTTTCCTCTCATCTGTCTCATTTTTCAAAACCAACACGTCAGATTCCGCATATATTCCAATCCGGCCTTCAGCTGTATTCTGTTCCCGTCTCAGCCTCGACAGGCTTTCTATCAGCCTGTAAATATCACTGTATTCTCCCTTCGGATTCGCCTTTTCCCAATCCATGCACCGCCTGCAGTCCGGATCATATCCCCCTTCCGTCAGGATTTCCGTACCGTAGAAAATGCAGGGCACGCCGGGAAACAGGAATAAGAGTGCCAGTGCCGCCTTCACTTTCCATCTGTTTCTGCCTGTTTCCTTGAAAAATCGATGTGTGTCATGACTGTCCAGAAGATTCAACATCATGGTATTGACCGGGTCGATATTTCTCATCAAAAGTTCATTCAGCTTCCAGGCCGCCTGTTCCGCGTTTTTACTTCCCCATGCAAAATAATCCAGGCACAATTTCGTGAATGCGTAATTCATAATACTGTCATACTGGTCGCCCCGCAGATAATTTGCGGCGTCATGCCAGTTTTCACCGATAATTACTGCATCTCTTTTCACTTTTTTCATTCTTTCCCTGAATTTTCTCCAGAAATAATGACTGATTTCATCCGACACATCCAAGCGCCAGCCGTCAATATCATATTCCGTCAGATAATGGGTCCCGATATCCATCAGGAATTCCTGTACCTCCTCATTGGAAGTATTCAGCTTCGGCATATAATCGCAGGCGGCAAAGGTCTCGTAATTATCTCTCTGTTGGTTTATCCTGTCACCCCTGATGACAAACCAGTCAAAGTACGGTGATTCTTTCCCTTTTTTCAGCACATCCTGAAACTGTGCCAGATTCTCACTGCAATGGTTAAACACTGCATCCAGCACCACACGCATTCCCCTGGTGTGTGCAGCATCTACCAATTCCTTTAGGTCCTCATTGGTGCCAAACTGAGGATCCACCCGATAATAGTCGCTGATATCATATTTATGGTTTGAGACGGATGTAAATACCGGGGTCAGATAAACCGCATTGCACCCCAACTCTTTGATATAATCCAGTTTCTCCGTAATCCCTCTGATATCACCGCCCGCAAAGGTCTTCGGCGTGGGAATATCGCCCCATCTGCAGTTAATATAGGATGTATCCTTCTCTTTGTTTCCCATGCGGAATCTGTCCACAAATATCTGATAGAATACCGCCTGCTTCATCCATGGCACACATTCCATGATATCCGCCTGATTAATATAAGGATACTGAAAAAAGTTGTAAAAGCCAAGTGCAAAATCGTAGTTTTCCGTCACCCCGTCCTCTGAGAAATAAAAATTCTTTTCACCGTCATTTATGTAAAACACATAAGCAAGCCTTGTATCCTCCAGAGAGAGCCTTACCTCGTAAAAGTCAAACAGCTCACCTGTATATGCTTTCCTCATATCCGCCGTTTTCTGTGTTTGTCCGATGACATATTTACTCTCATATATTACCTGCGCACGGCTGATGTCGTTTTTTGCCGTGCGCAGTCTCAATACAATTTCATTTGGTGCAACCGGAAAACAATATGACGAATCCACAATATGCTGTATTGCACATCTGTTCATGTTAAGTTCTCCTGCCGCTTTTTATTTTTCTACTGTAATTGTCATTGTCTCAGCGTCAACCGTAAAGGTATATGTGCCGTCTGTTGCAACCTTAACATTGTAGGCTTCCTCCAAAAGCGCCTTGGAAGCTTCGTCCGTCACAGCAGAACCGTTCATGCCAAGTCCCGTATCCTCTCCGTTGTCAAATACCATGAAATAAAGCTCCGTTCCTGCAGCCAGATCCAGTGAAATGGTAAAACTATTGGTTCCCTCTACTCTGGTAAGTTCCTTATTCTCGGACCAGTCTGACACCCAGCTTCCCTTTACCACGATTCCTGTGGCATCAGTAACCTCATAAACTTTTTCCGGTTCCGGCTCCTTTGCTTTCTCCGTTGCATCGCCGTTTCTCACAATTGTCAAAGTATCCTGAAGTGCATTGTCAGGGTCGGTTGTCAAAGTGACGGTATAATTTCCGTCCATCAGTACATTAATGTTCGACTTGGAATCTTCACCGCTTAATCCGCCGCCGTTTGCCATTTGCGAATCATCAATGGAAGTAAAGCAACCGTATCCCTTCTGACCGTCCCATGCCCAGTCATGAATAATCTGGAACTGATCACCCTCATACAGATTAAGCGTAATTGCAAACTCGTTTACCGTATTGCCGGTTGCTTTCAGCTGACAAGCCTCCTTTACGGAAGCATCCACATCCGCTGCCCAGTTGCTTGCCGCAAGATTGGGATTGCCGCCTGTACCGACTATGTACCATACCCTGGTATCTTCCGCTAGCTGCAGAGACTTAAAGCTGCCGAAAAGAGTGGTATCCTTGCTAAACGTGGCAGAAGCCAAATCCTTTTTGCTTGTCTCAAGCAATGTAGGTGTTTCGTACCAGCCCAAAAATTCAAATCCTTCAATAGTCTCATACTGTGCGTAGTCTGACAGAGTTTCCCCGGCTGAACCGCTAATCTGTCCCAACTGTGTATCTCCGTTCATAAAGGTAACCGTAATCGCTTCCTTTTCCGGGGAAGCACCGCATGCGCAGACAGACATCACCATTGCCGCACAGGTCAAAATGACTCCCAATAACTTTTTCATTCTTTTCATTTTTCATACCTCCTGATTCTACTTAAACGTTTAGATTAAACGGTTAAGCAGATAATAACATTGTCTTAGGAATCTGTCAATAAATTTCTTGACATTTTCGGCTGGGATTTGTAAGATTACTTATACAGTTAAGTTGGCTTGTTTACAGGCTTTCTTAATTTACCGCACTTTCATTTTGAGACATCTGAAAAAATTAAGTAAAAGGGATTTTAAATTTACAATGGAAAAGAAAGTTACCGTAAAGGATGTGGCCCGTGAAGCAGGGGTTTCCGTTGCCACCGTATCCTACATTATGAACAACAGAACAGATCAGAAAATCAGCAGTGAAACCAGAAAAAAGGTTCTGCAGATTGCGAACCTTTTAAACTACAGACCAAGCCATGCGGCTATCAGCCTGGCCACAGGGAAAAGCAATGTTATCGGTATCGCTTATCACCTCGACCCCTATACACCATCTAGAAATATGGAAATTACTACTCTTGCCAATATGCTGATTGAGCGCATGAACCGCATGAAATATGATATTCTTTTTGTACCGGTAACCGCAGATGAAGACACCATCTCCGCCAACAGAAACATCAATGCCGTTATCGCCATTGACCTGACCAGGGAACAATTCGTCAATCTCTCGGAAAAATGCTTTGTCCCTGTTATCAATGTGGACATGATTGTAAAAGATGATTTGTTTTATCAGATTTATACCGATTATCCTTACCTGATTTCTCAGGCTAAGGATATCCTTGGCGGGGACAGCTATCTTTTGACGGACAGGTATGCAAATGAAAACTTCTTCTCTTTTATTACGGAAAACTTCCCCGCGCAAAGAGCTGTCTCCATGTCCGGCTTTTCGGAAAAAGAAGCAAAGAATCTCACCGGGAAAAAGGTAATTGTCATCGGCACCTTCCTGGCTCTGATGATACGTCCTTATGTAAGGGATGACGATATGGTCGTCATCGCCTCCGAGGAGAATTTGCGTCTTCTGCCTGATTCCGTAAAGGTTATCCGCAACGACATTTCCAAGAAGGCCAATCTGACCATGAACATTCTTTTGAATGCGCTGGACCGCAATTTTGAAGTAAACCATGACTGCAGGGTGAGATAAAAAAGGAGGCCATGCACTTGGCTAGATGACGTATAATAAGTTTCGCAAATTCAATTTCATATAAAAACAGACATGGTCTATAGCCGTTTGGTAGAATTAAGTTACCACACAAAACCTACAAAGGAGGCTAAAGAACACGTCTGAAAACATTATACAACTGAATTTAAAGGATCTTGTCCGTTCCAGTGTGGAGGAGACCCTCAATGCCCTGCTTGATAAGGAA
>JALEIR010000034.1 GCA_022769665.1 Lachnospiraceae bacterium
AAAAAGCCTATACAGCGGGACAAACAGTACCGCCGAGGGCTGCATACCGCTGACATTGATCCCTCCCAAAAGTTCGGGAAACACGTCTGTTCCTGTTCCCAGGTATCTGGCATTCAGTACATAATTCAGAATCGTTTCATCCAGTTGGTCGTGAATAGGGAAGACACAGTTTTCCCCCAAAAGAAACAGCGGCACAAAGACCACACCAAAGAGCAACAGTCCGATTATCCAAAGCGGCATGGAATCCATTGCCGTCACTGCCTTGTTCACTTTTTTCCAAATATGCCTTTTCTTCACCATTTTCTCCTTCCGGTTCTTTTCACCTTGGCAGCTTTCCGTTTTCCTGTTATAATTTAGAAAGTCTTTTTTATTTTACTGCTTATTTACCTCAATGTCATCTTAATTTTTTGCAATTTCAACAGCCCGGTTCCGGACAGTCTGCGGGTCTGTTATACACTTGTGATAAGGGAAAAATTATGCTAAAACGTAAAACAGCTGCCTTGGCAGCAGGAGTCCTTTTAATCATTGCCATTGTCGCTACAGGTATCGCCGTTACTTTTCAAAGAGCTGTTCAGCCATGCAGCGATTTCCGGGAAAATCTGGTACAAAACAAAGATTTTCAACGCATTTCGTATGAAATATATGATTCTGTATTTTTGTCTATGTTTTCCATCGAAAACTATGCGGAATCTGACTTTACCGATTATGTCGGTACGACCGTTTTAAAAACAGACAATGTCCTCCCTGATTTTTCCGGTATTGAGCGTTACCTCCGGCACATTGAAGAATCCGAAAATCTCGTTTCCACAGTATACCTGGGCCTATGTCCGGAAAAAGTATCGGTTCGTGAACTGTCTGCGCTGATGCAACGGTATCCCTCCATCAGTTTTGAAATTATCTTGCCCTTTCCCTCTGCATCATACTGGAAAAAGCTTTCTGAAGAAGAATTTACCCAATTACTGGCTGCTTACGAAACATTCCTGACGGATGCCGGACAATTCCCTGATACCAAATTTTACTTTCTGTCTGCAGAAGATTGGTTAATCAACAACCCGACAAATTATGTGAATGATTATGACTGCAGCGAATTTGTGGTTCATAAAATGTTTTTATACACTTTTTGTGACAATGCGTTTCGAATCACTTCAGAAAATGCAGACAAATTACGTCTGCAGACCCGTGATGTCCTCACATCGGTCAGAGAAAACGCCCCAACATATCCGGACTTTTCCGAGTATGACATTGTATTTTGGGGAGACAGCATCATAGGTAACTATACAGGAAGCCTTTCCATTCCCGGAGTTGTAAACGGGCTCACCGGTGCCGCAGTTTATAACTGTGGTTATGGCGGAACCAGCGCATCCCTGGGACCCGAAACATCCGTTTCTCTCCCCGGAATAGTAAAAGCATTTTTTGAAAAAGATTTGTCGGAAATTCCCACAGAGACTCAGATATACGAGGGTTTTCTGTCTTACATCAATGCTCCTCACATTGATAAAAAAACATGCTATGTTATCCATTATGGCATAAATGATTATTTCAGGGGACATCCCATCTCCTCGGATGATCCTCTGGACATTACCACTTATGCCGGTGCCATCCGGAATGCTGTCGCTTGTATAAAAGAAAATTCTCCCGATTCCCAGATTATTCTCTGTACACCTATCTACTGCGGCTACGCCACAGACGAGTCGGATGAACCGGGTATAATTCACTTGCAGGAATATGTGGATGCCGTTTTTACACTGGCAGAGGAACTGGACGTGGATGTGCTGGACAATTTCTATGCTATGGGCGTCAACTCCTCCAACTACGAGGAATATCTGCTTGATATGGTTCATCCAAACGAAAAATGCCGTTTTATGATAGCCCAAAAAGTAATCGAATCAATCCGGTGAAAGGTTTCATGATTCTTCTTTCCCCGGATTGATTATCTCTCTAATCACATACTGCGGCGAATTGTTCAGGCTGATATAAATACGGCCCACATATTCCCCGATTAATCCCAGCATCAGCATAATCATTCCGCCAAAGAATACGATAGCCGACATAGTCGAACTGAAGCCCATAGGCACATCGGGATTTACCAGTCTCTTGATAATTGTAAAGGCTCCGTACAGAAAACCGACTACAGCACTGACAGCTCCGATTGCCGTGGCAATTCGCAGAGGCTTCACGGAAAAAGCGGTAAAACCGTTGAACCAAAGGCCCAGCAGCTTCTTTACGGTATATCCGGAAGAGCCCTCTTCTCTTTCTCTGTGATTTACAGTCACATTCGTTATATTCTTGGTTGCACGAAGTACAAGACCTATGACATAGGGATAAGAATTTTCATATCGCACCATATCATCCACAACAAATTTTTTCACCGCAAAATAGCTGGAAACATACAAATCCGCCGGCTTATTCAGCATTACCCTGGTCATAAGTTCATTGACTTTGCTTCCCATGTTGCGGAAAGCAGAATGCTGTTTATGCTCATATTTTGCATAGACGGCATCATACCCCTCCTCCAGCTTCTCCAGAAGCTTATCCACTTCATCTGCCGGCGTCTGGCCGTCATCATCCAGACAAACCACATAATCCCCGTCGGAATGACGCAGCCCGGCCATCAGAGCCGCATGCTGGCCGAAATTTTTCGCAAAGCTGATTCCCTTGATATTTTTGTGCTCCCGGCACAGCGTGCGGATTGTTCCGAAGGTATCATCGGGTGAACAGTCATTGACCAGAATCAAATCATATTCATACTGCTTCAGCGTCTTCATTTTCTCTTCGATTTCCTTAACCACATGGGGCAATGTATGCTCCGAACGATAACAAGGAATCACAAAACTAACTTTTTTCATATGCTTATCCTTCTTTTTTATGATTACACAACCTCTTATTTTGTCTCGGGATTTAATGCTGCCATCCAAACAATATCTCTGTATTCTCCATCTATGCAGACATCGTCACACAACAATCCTTCCCGTAAAAATCCGGCTTTTTCATAGCTTCTGATTGCCTGCACATTTTCCGCAAAGGCCCTCAGATAAACTCTGTGCAGTTTCTCTTCCTCAAAGCAGTACCGAAGCATCAGCTTTGCAGCCGCAGTTCCCACGCCGCGCCCTCTGGCATCCTGCTCGCCGATAAAGATACCGTACTCCGCCTTGTTGTGATGTCTGTCAATGTCCCTGATATAGACAGATCCCAGAGGCTTGTCCGAGGCCGAATCACAAATGATCATCTGCACTACCTTACCGGTCTCCACCATGGTTCGGATCCAGTTTTCATGGCTCTCCCTGGTAAAAAGGGCCTGATAGATGAAATTTTTACGAACCGCGTCACTGTTTCTCCATGCAACGATCAGGTCCGTGTCGTCATAAGTCATTGGCCGCAGATAAACACCGGCCGATACATCCGAATATTCCTTCACTTTTTTGTTCTCCTAACTTTCTGCCGATTTATTCCCAATAACTATTATAATCAAAATCTACGGCAAACTCATACATATCTTCAATCGTCTGTCCGAGATTCTCCTCCGTCACCCGGTTTTTCCCATCTCTTACCGCCTCAAAAATATATCTGTTATATTCAGGCCTATGATGACAGGTATCACGGTAGTTATCGAGATTTGTAATAATATTCTTTTCATTTTGGAAGTAATAAACCGAAACATTGTCATATTGCAGTAGCTGTTTCATTGCATATCGATATACCTCAAGCATATCCTCCAGTTCACCTTTGAGAACCAGTTGTTCCCAATAAAGCATACTGTACGGCGGAAGGAAAACAATAAATTCGGTTTCCGGGTTTTCCTCGATAAAGGGAAGAATATTGTCCAGATTTTCCTGACAGGTAACGATTTTTTCGTCCCGGTTTTCGTCTTCTCCCTCTGTCCGGTTCTGCAAAAGCTGCGCTCTGGTATCCACGGCAGTGTTCAGTGTAATCTCCCTGCCAAAAAGCTCACTGTCCTCCCAGGTATAGGCTGAATCAATATTGTCCGGAACACCCCAAACGGCATCCAGTACACGCTCCCATCCTCTGGCTATCACATCACGATTATATACATATTTGTAATCATTCAACACGCAATCATCATAGAGATATTCCGGACGTACCACATAGGCTGTCCAACTGATTTCTGTCAGTTGATAGTCATTCAAATCCATAAAAATATGTTCTACCGGTTCCTGTCTCGAGAATATCGCCGTGAAAACAGCCTTCAGGTCGTTGCTCCTTGCCCCGGAATAAGACAATTTCATTGTATGCCATCCCAATTCCTCATCGAACCAGCCCGTATGGAAATTCTCTGTCATAGAAGTTCCCATAAGCACATCCGTATATTCCAGATTTTTTGCTGCTCCGGGTGTCTGATACACCGCATCTTCCATAATCACCGGCATGCCAAACCGGGGAGCATGATATTGGTAAAACGGATCCGTTATTACCACAAATAAAGCGACCCCCAGGCAATAGCACATGAAAACAACTATAAAAATCGTCAGAAACTTCCGAAAGTACCTTTTGCCGTCCCTCATCATCTGTCTTCTTCCCAATGCTAAAAGTTAAAATAAATAAATTTAGAAACCTGCGACAACCAGGTAAATGACCATACAAACAAAATGCTCAGAAAAACAAACCATCCCGTGCTCCTGTTCCTTTTTTCCACAAGCTCATGGGCGGAAGGAAGCTTTACACAAATAAATACGCCAAGGCCAACCCCAAGAGCCGTAACCGCCTGACATATATACTGTAACGCAGACGAACCCACAACTCTTTCCAATGTCAGTTTCCAAATCGTGTTGTCACACAGGGCAGCCAGCATCGCCGGATGTATACCGCCTGTTCCTCCGTTTAAAACCCTGCCGAAAAGATGCCAGGGCTGCATAAAAAAGTCTGCTCTGAAGAACACCCATGCAGCATTTACGAACAGAAAGGTACACAGCCACATAAACCACGCCGGCAGACGGTCGAAAACTTTCTTTCCCACCCTGTATATCACCATGGCAACACCATGTAACATTCCCCAGAGGACAAAGGTCCAGTCTGCCCCATGCCAAAGACCGCTCAGAGTAAAGACAATCATGACATTGACGCAGGTTCTTACCATACCCCTGCGGCTTCCTCCCAACGGAATGTAAATATATGTAGTCAAAAAGCGCGTCAGGGTCATATGCCAGCGCTTCCAGAAATCCGATATATTAAGCGCCTTATAGGGCGAATTAAAATTGATAGGGAGATAAATGTTAAAAAATCTGCCGATTCCAAGCGCCATATCGCAATAGCCGCTGAAATCAAAATAAATCTCCAAAGTAAATGCAAGGATGGTGCAGACCGCACTGAGCGAATTCAATGCAGAAAGATTTTCATAGCCCGCATCGCAAATTCTTGCAAAGGAATCCGCAAGCAACACTTTTTTCGCAAATCCCATGATAAAATATTCCGCTCCGGAAAGCAGGTTATCATAGTTCACCTTACGCTTCTCAGGATTTTGAAACTGCGGAATTATCTCCTGATGAAGCACAATCGGTCCTGCAATCAACTGCGGAAAAAAAGACACAAAAAGACTGTAATCCGGGAATCCGTACTTTTCCATCTTACGCTGATAGCTGTCGACAATAAATGATATCTGCTGAAAAGTATAAAAACTGATTCCAAGGGGCAATGCAATGTTCCTCATTACAAAATCGGTACCGAAAAAGCGATTGAGGTTCTGCAGGGTAAAATCAAAATACTTAAAATAGAAAAGAAGTCCCAGGTTGATTAAAATTCCCAAAATCAGAAAAAATCTTCTGAAGCCGTCACTGCTGCGTTCCCGCATCATGCCCAGGTGCAGCAGGTAATTTACCGTTATACTGAAAGCCAGCAAAAGGCATAACCGATAATTTCCATAACCGTAAAACACAAAGGAAGCAACAATCAGTGTGACTTGTGCTATCCGAAATTTGTTAAAGTGGTTGAACAAAAAGTATACTGCCCAGGTAATCGGTAAAAACGCCAGAAAAATATAGGAATTAAAAAGCATAGCCTTTGTCCCCCAAAACTATTTCCGATAGTATTCCACAACCTTTTTCACGGCCCGGATTACATCATCCGTATCCGCATCTGTCAGAGAATAATACAGGGGAATGCTCATTACTTCTTCATAGTATTTTTCCGCATTGGGACAAATACCCTTCTGATATCCCAGTTTCTCATAATAGGAGTGCCAATACACCGGCAGATAATGTACCTGCGGACGGGTATTTTCCGCATACAGAGCATCAAAAAATTGTCTTCTGTCACAGGTCAGCTTGTCCAAATTCAGTCTCAAAATATACAGGTGTCTGGTCGTATCCGATTCCGGAATCTCTCTCTGGACAAAAATCTCCGGCATTTCGGAAAAGGCCTTATCATATTTCTCAACAATTTCTTTCCTGCGGGCAGAGAATTTCGGAAGCTTCTTTAATTGGCTGAGCAGCAATGCCGCCTGAAATTCCGTCATACGGTAATTATATCCCAATTCCACCTGTTCGTTGTACCACAACGCATCCGTAGGATGAACCATCTCTTCGGGATTTCGGGTAATTCCGTGGGTACGCAACCGCATCAGGCGATGATACAGCTGTTCATCGTTTGTGGTTATTGCACCGCCTTCACCCGATGTAACCGTCTTGACCGGATGAAAACTGAAGCAGGTCATGTCCGCAATGCTTCCCACGGGACGACCTTTGTATTTGGTACCGATAGCATGAGCAGCATCTTCAATCAGAATGAGATTATGCTTTTTGCAAATTTCACGGATGGCATCATGCTCCACTGCCTGACCGGTAAAATCAACCGCCACGATTCCCTTTGTCCGGGGAGTAATCAGCTTCTCTATAGATTCAGGGTCAATATTGTAGGTATCCGGCCTGATATCGGCAAACACCGGTTTTGCACCACAATACAATACACAATTGGAGGATGCCGCAAAGGTAACGGAGCTGACAATGACCTCATCTCCTTCGCCGAATCCCGCCGCCAGCGCCGCAAGATGCAACGCTGCCGTACCGTTGGAAACCACCACTGCATATCTTGCTCCCGTCACCTCGCAAAGCTTCTCCTCAAGTGCATCCACCTTGGGACCGCATGTAATAAAATCGCTTCTTAAGGTTTCTACTACCGCATCTATATCATCCTGTTCAACACACTGCTTTCCGTAAGCAATGGGAGTTTCCCTGACGGGTGTTCCCCCGAATATTGCGAGTTTTTCCATAAAGCTACCTCCTTCAGGCCTACCGCATTCTGATGATTGCAAGTTTTCTGCATAGTATTTTATCAGGATTTGGGAATTGTTACAAGGGGAATGGCAGGAAAAACGCAGTATTCCTTTGAATTATGTTGACTTGTCCATTTTTTGAGAATATAATTACTCATATACACAAGGAGGGTGCTAAAATGTCACAGTTAAACCAAAGAGAATTAGATGTTTTAAACATTTTATGGAAGTCTGGGGATGCGATGACTTCAACCGATATTGTGAATGAGATGAGAGGACTTACACAGAGTACCGTAATTGCCGTTCTCAGAAAGCTTTTGAAGGATGAATATGTTGAAGTGTGCGGCGTAACTCATAGCGGAAAAGTGCTGAGCAGAACCTATCGTCCTACGGAAGCTTCCAGAGAAGTTATTCTGAACAATTTTGCAACCGATTACGCAAATTTCCAGAATGTCATCTCCAAGTCCGATATTTGTGCCGCAATTCTCCACGTAGAGCAGAGTCCCGAAAAGATGAAGGTCGAGCTTGAAAAGCTGAAACGCATTATTGCCGATTACGAAAGCAAACTCTAAGGCACAGGATAAAAGGTAATTATGTTAAACTACTCGTTTTCCACTGTTTTAATGACCGTTCTGACGAGTACTGTGTTGATTTGCATAATTGCCGTATGCTTTCACAGTAAAAGGATACTTCTCTCAATCGGGTATAAATTGATCGGTGTATTTTTACTTCTTACACTGTTTCGATTTATATTCCCGTTTGAGATGCCCTTTACGCAGAATATTATTCTTCCGAAACGGCTATCAATGATTGTTGCGTCCATACGACATCCATTCTTTACAATCGGGAGCTTAAAGATTTCCGTCTCGCTCCTGATGGGATGTATTTGGATATGTGGTTCCGTATATACAATACTCAAGATGATACGCCAACGCAAAGCATTTCATGCAGGGGTTGTGCGATTCGGGAAGGATGTTACCGAAAAAGAGCCTTATGCTTCGGTTTTAAGTAAAGTATGCGACAGTCATAAAGTTAATTTGCGCATTATGCTCGTTACCGGGTTGGACACCCCTCAACAATATGGCCTCTTCCGTCCTTCCGTGTTGATTCCCGCCGAACTGGAACTGACGGATAAAGAGCTCTACTATACGGTATGTCACGAATTTTCTCATTATAAGCGGCACGACTTTCTGGTAAAGCTTGGAATGGACATCCTGCTGGCTATCTACTGGTGGAATCCTTTATGCCATGTTCTTAGCAGGCAGATTGATGTTGTATTGGAATTAAATGTCGATAAAAAGCTTGTGAATTCAGACCCGAAGGTCAGAACGGAATATGTTGAAACCTTAATACATATCATTGATAATCTTACCGTTGTACACAGTACAAATGATCAGCCTGCCTATCTTGTCGCTCCGAGAGCAGTCACCGATTTTGACAGTTTGCTGACACGCGTGCATTTTCTGTATGGAGATAACAAAGTGTCCAAGCCCATTTGTATCACAATGTTCGGTATTGTTACCGCGCTGTTTTTATTTTCTTATTCTTTTATATTTGAAGCACATTATGTACTTCATGACGGCGAGATAGAATACCCTGAGATACAGGATACGGAAATGTATGCCACTCTTACAGAAGACGGAACCTACGATATTTACTGGGGAGATGAATTTATTGAGCATGTAGACTCGCTGGAGTACTATCCCGGCGTTCCTGTCATTGATATTCATTAATTATTTATATAAAGGAGGAAACATTATGAATCTCAAGACAAAGTTGTCCAAAGTACTTCTGTTTGTCGGAGGCATGTGTATTGCTCTCGCCCTGTTCTTCTGCCCGGTTTCCAATCTTCCCGCACAGGCTGCCACCGGCGAAGAAACCGTACAGCCTATGTCGGATGACATTCGCTATCGTTTTGCTATTATAGACAACAAAATTTATAAGCGTCTGTTCAATTACTCCACAAGCGAATGGATTGGCGATTGGATTTACGTTCGTGATTTATAAATCGCACAATTGAGTAAACCAAAAAACGGCTGTCCGGTATATCAATATCACCGGCAGTCGTTTTTTAATTATCTGTTTTTTGATTATCTGCTTTTTAAAACCAGGCCACATTATTTCCCTGATACATATAGACAAAAAATACAATACCGCATATCAGATGATAGGCGAACAAAACAATCTCCGGCACAGACATCAGTCTTTTAGACAGCGTTCCCTTTCTCATCAGATTTCGAATCATCTGCAGAATTGATACCATAAAAACAAAAAACAGCCCGTGCATATAGCCCCAGGAAAAATTCATGTGGCTGAAACGGAATCCCTTTTCATAACATATCAAAAAGGTTAGGAATCCGGTAAGCCATAGCTGCCAAGCCAGCCGAACCCCCCCATCGTTTTTCATCTGTCTCATGTTCAGGACCAACACTGCAATCGGAAAGGCAAGTGCCATCACCAGGCTCAGCGGAATATTATTAGAATAAACATGCCATGCCTTAAACAATTCAAAACCAATACCCGTTTCCTCCGCATGAGAATTCGTGCCGGTAAACACATTGGAAAACTGATACAACAGTAACACCCCTGTGGGTAACAGGCTCAGGCAAAAGAGCAATGTATTTTTCCAGGTTTTGCCCTTATTTTTGAGTAATCTGTAAAGCAATATTATGGCACCTGTGGGCACGAGGATAAACGTAAAGCTGGGCTTGGTAAAGGTACAAAGGAAAACCAAAACGCCAAACGCCGTTACCTTTTTCCACGAGAGAACCGTTTCATATTCCGCCAGCAAATCAATCCCAAGGAAAAATGTCGCTATTGTCAAGGGCCGGACTGCGAGATAGGTAGCATTCCAATAAGGATTCGGTGTCAATATTCCCATACACCTGTATATATAGTCAAATCCAAAGAAAGCCGTTCCCCGGGGCGAGTATACCATCGAAACAAAAAAGAGCGAGAAAACCGCCAATGTCGATACAAGCTCCCAGGCGGTATTCCAGACGATTCCCTCCTGTCGGGCATACTTCTGCAGATTTTTGTCAAAATAATACTTCGTCAAAATCACCGCCGCCGAATTACACAGCATTGTGGTAAAAGCGACCGCAACCGCCGGGCTCAGAAAGATTGTCCAGACCCGGGATACCCAGAAAAAGAGCCGGTACGGGAACTCATATCCACTCTCCAGCCCCTGTGTCTCCAATATATATGCCTCCATATCGGAATAAAAAATCCCGTCCCGGGGCATAACCTGCCGGTAAAAAAAGGACATCATCAACGCAGAATACAGCACCAGCAAAACTGTAAAAAATGCGTAGTTTATCTTCTTATTTGCCATTTATCCTATTCCTCCCGGACTATACTTATTCCTGCCTTACCGCAAACACATAGGAGCCTATCGTTTCTACAATTTCGTAATTGCAATTCAGCTTTGGCAAATCTGAGGTATGAAACACATAAAGCCCATCCTGCAGCTCATCAACAAACTCCGGATATACAAAATGATACCTCTCACCATAAGGCAAAAGTTCTCTGCCTCCCGTAATATTTGTCTCTTCCTGATAATATTTGGCATCAATCCTGCACTGAAATTGAGTCAGTATTTCTGCCGCTGAAGTATTAAACTGCTTATCAATGGTGCCTGTAATATACAAGGCATCATATTCTTCCATTTGATCAGCCCGCTCCACCGCTGCCAAAAAATCTACATTGTAATAGGGCTGAATATCTTTCCGAAAGCTTGTAAAATAAGTGAAAAGGAATAACATTCCCAGCAAACCATATATACCGGCAATGGTTCCGCCCACCATTTTTGCATTTATACGACGATTTTTGCACCAGCCCACAACCTTCTGAATTCCGTATCCGCAAAAAATGATGAGTGGCAACCAAATCAGATTGACACGATTCACATTCACCTCAAAAGTTACAGTTCCTATCCATATTCCGGTAACCAGATAGCCCCACAGTGCGAGCATCCTTGTCTGCTTTGCCGTCTGCTTCTCCGTAAAAAGTTCCTTTGTGAAAGTAACAATTCCGATACCGATAAAAGGTATGGAAACATGATACAGCGGTCCGAAAGCGGAGATGGTATTAAATGGCAGGTCAGAGGTCTGGAAAAAGCATTTTTGCAACAAGGTCCATATATTCTGCCCTAATTGTTCAAAAGAAAAATTGAGGAATAAAATGTCGTTACTGCGCACACTGTCCGCAAAATATCCTATGGTAAAAAGCGGTGTTTCTATTCCATGCCAGCCAAATCTCCAGGGATATTTGTTAATCAGCATTACCATAATCTCCGGCAATGCAATGAAACCGCAAATCAATGCACATAAAAAAACATCATACCAATGCAGCTGTTTTTTCCATAGACACCACAGCATAAAAACAACCAAAAAAGGTATCACTGAATAAACCGCAATTCCATAGCAGTAAAAGGTCAGGCCAAAGAAAATCATGGAGAGATACAGATATCTCTTTTTTTCAAGGCCCAGCAGCAATAAGTAGAATGCCGGGAGGAAAACATGCGGGAATAAATTACAATCCAGAGACCACCGGCTCTGCATAAAGTGCCAGGGATTGAGAGCCGTCAAAGCCATCACGACAAGTGCAAGCCTTTCATCAAAAAGCTTTTTTACAACCAAATACATCAAAATTACCGTACCACAGCTTACAATCAACATGGGCAGACGAACGGAAACAATGCCGAAACCCAAAAGCTTGATAAACGGAATCATGCAGTACGAAAGCAGCACACTCATCTGCCCGTATTTCCACGCCAAAAAATGTACGGGATAACGGATGCCGTACCGGTCTGTCCCATACTGTGCCAATGCCCAGGCATCCACGCCTGCCATTGCCTCATCCACATTCACTCCGGCCGGAATATTTCCAAAGCCGACACTGCGAATCAAAATGGCAAAAAACAGTATTATCCAAAAGAAAAGGGATTCTTTCCTATATTTTTTTTTCACTCAGCCGCCTCCGTAACCTGCCCTTTTTCAGGTACATTGATTCCCCAGTAGTAAATAACAAACAGTAAAGACAGCGAAATCTGACCCGTCGTAATTACCATCTCACTCAATCCAAAAACAAGAATTGCAGTCAGAAACATTGCACCGATAATTCCCGGCATATCGCGCCTGGAAATCAATCGACACAGAATCCATATCTGAAAAACCAAAAACAAGATTCCAGTAATTATCCCGTAATCATATGCCACCTGCAGGAATATATTGTGGGCATGGGCATAATATTCTCCCTTTTCTGCCCAAAAGCCCGCCTGCTCTATTCTGTGGCCGGACAAATTCATGTGCTTTAGATAATACGAATAAA
>JALEIR010000048.1 GCA_022769665.1 Lachnospiraceae bacterium
GCGAGGAAAGAGACCGCCACCACCAGCTTCTTTTGCTTGTCTCCGTGTGCTTTTGCTATCAAGATTCCGCTGAAATACGTAACGATTGTGGAAAACAGGAGCAGCCCCACATACTTCACATTCCAGGACATATAGAAATAATAGCTGGAGATTAATAGCCAGACGTACTTTAGTTTCCTTGGAACAATCAGGTAAATCAGGACGACTATGGGAAAGAAGATTAGAAAATCCAATGAGTTAAAAAGCATTGCAGCTCTCTCTTTCGTTATTTGTATTACAGTTCCGGAATTTCAGAAACCACCTGGACAGGAGATCCCGGAGATATACCATGAAATTGCTGAAAATTGAGAATATTGTATCATGAAACCCGGCACATTGCAATGATGCCGGGATATATACTACTACCTCTATTTGCGAACCGAGCCACGGTTCCATATTTTTGTCGGTTGTGCCTTGGGGGTGGGACTGCGGAACAGCAGTCGTCCCAAAGCCTTTTTGTTGAAAGGAAAAAGAGGCCAAAAATAGCTGAAGCCACCGAAGGTGGGAGTGGTTGCAACAGACACCAAAACCAGAATCAGGCTGATTATAAAGCCCGGGAGCCCCCAAAAGCTTGTTGCGACTGTCAGAACAATACGGTACACTCTCAACGCATCACTGAACTCGATGCTGGAAATGGAAAGCGAAGCCAACAGTGCTACTGCACCGTAAAAGAGCACTTCCACAGATAACCAGTTTAAACTGACAGCAATGTCACCTATTATCAAACCGCCTACGACGGACAGGGAACCGGAGAATTTTCCGGAGCTTAGGGAAGAAGAATATTTAAATAAATCCAGTATAAATTCTACTGTGAAAACATAAAAGATAATTCGTCCCGGACCGATTGCCCCGGAGGAGAGTAATCCCCAGCGGGAAGAAAAGTCCGGAAAAAATGCGGTCAACAGCAAAAACAGAGGCATTAAAAGCAGGCTGACCGGGATACAAAGAAAGCGCACGAGACGGAAATAGGTACCCACAGAGGGACTGTTGTAGTAATCCTCCGGGCTTTGGGTAAACTGAAAAATTGTGCAGGGAAGGATCAGCACTACAGGGGAATTATCTACCAAAACCAGAATATGTCCCTCCATCAGATAACTGCAGGCTACATCCGGCCGCTCTGTTATCTGGATGGAGGGGAGAGGATTCCACCAGCGCTTTGGCAGAAGCAGTTCCTCCAGACTTTTTGCTCCCATCGTCAGAGAAGTAACCTGAAGATTGTCAATGGTTTCGGAAAGTTTTGTCAGTAATTCCCTGTTTACACTGTCTTCCAGGTAAGCAATGGAAACGTCGGTTTTACTGTCCGTTCCCACGCTGTGCATGGAAAAGCAAAGCTTTGGAGAGCGGACACGACGTCGAATCAGATTGGCATTAAAGAGCAGAGTTTCCACGAATCCGTCCCGGGAACCTCTTGTGACCCGCTCCAGGTCCGGTTCGGCAATTCCTCTGGTGGGATAAGTGCGTACATCAATGAGTATTGCCTGAGCAAATCCGTCAATGAACAAGGCAGAGGGACCGCTGAGCACATTCCGGATAATTGTATCCCAAGAGTCGGAAAGCGTTACCTGGGCATAGCCGATTTTGCTTTGTACATAGGTTTCAAGATTTTCAATTTTGACATCTTCGGTAAAATGAGGATTTTGTAAATCAGAAAAAATTCTTTGAAGAATTTCTGTTTTACAAAATCCGTTGATACCGACAAAATAAGCATTGGTTTCTCCCAGAAGAAGTTTTCGCGTAATCAGGTCAAAGCTGGTTCCGATGGGGAGAGTTTTTTTCAGATATTGTATATTTTCATCAAGCTTATTTGACAATGACATGCTTTTCTCTCTTTCGGTTCTGTATTATTGATTAATTTTTCCCGAAACAGCTGTTTTATTCAAAGCATAAGTTGAAGAAAACCCAAACCAATGAGCAGGATGCCGGAAATGGGATCTGCAGCATTGCCAATGAATTGAAGAAGTTTGCTTTGCCCCATGCGGTTACCGACAAACAGTAAAAGGATGGAGCACATAAATGTGGAGGTGGCAGCCGGAAACACATCAAGCCCGGCCATGCTGGCACTTAAGCCGATTCCCATATTGTTGAGAGACAAGGTTACGCTTAAAAGAAAGATTTCCCGTGCAGACAGACCGGGAATGCGGTGTTTTGAGGAGGTTTCGGTCAGCTCACTTTTGGTTTTTCCGGAAAAGCTGATTTGTAAAGTACTGAGAATCCATTTTGTGATATAGTAGATGCCAAGGAGCATCAGAATCAGGCTTCCGATACAACAGGACAGGAATCCGGGAAGTAAGGGCAGAATCCGGTTTCCAAGCGCGGCGGACAGGCAGGTGCCGAACAAGGTGACAAGACTGATTATCAGATTCTGCCAAACCCGAATCCGTACTTTGCGCAGGCCAAAGCTGATACCTACCAGCAATCCGTCAAGACTGGCGGATATGCCGAACAGGAGAGAAGAAAGTAGCTGCATATGGCGGCTCCATATATATTCAGATTCTATTTACTATATTCCTATTTTTGTCTTGTTGTGCTACTATATGTGTGTCTGTGAACGAAGGATGAATTCAAATGGAGAGGTGTTAGATAAATGACAGAGGATATGACGATTATCGGTGAGGAAGCATACAGAGCGGCGAAAGAACTTTTGGAAATAGCAAAGCCGGAGGAAAATCAGATTTTGGTTGTGGGCTGCTCTACCAGCGAGGTAGGGGGAGCGGGAATCGGTACCTTTTCCAGCCCCGATTTGGCCGAGGTAGTGTTCGGCGGTATCTACCAGGCAACTCAGGAGGCAGGAATCTATCTTGCAGCACAGTGCTGTGAACATTTGAACCGTGCCATTATTCTGGAAAAGGAAGCAGCAGACCGTTATGGTTATGAGGTTGTGAACGTGGTTCCCCAACCCAAGGCAGGCGGCTCCTTTGCCACAGCAGCATACAAGGCTTTTGAGCATCCTGTGGCTGTTGAACACATCAAGGCACATGTGGGCATGGATATCGGAGATACATTGATTGGCATGCACCTGAAGGATGTAGCGGTTCCGGTGAGAATCCGTACAAAGGAAATCGGTGACGGGCATGTTGTTTGCGCCAGAACCAGGCCGAAATTTATCGGCGGCGAAAGAGCCGTGTACGACAGGGAGCAGATGTAAATTATACCTGTTGAACCTCATCCAACAGCTTCATGATTGTCTTTACGGAGTCCATCTGTCCGCTTTTACTCATGGCATCGTGGTAATTCTGCCTGTTGAAGTACAACTCATGTACCTTATCGGCCAGAAGCTGAGGAGTCAGGTCATCCTCGTTGATGACGATGGAGAAGCCCTGAGACTCAAAGGATGCAGCGTTAAGCAGTTGATCACCCCGGCTGCTTGCAGCGGGAAGGGGGATGAGAATATTCGGTTTCTTCAGAGCCAGAAGCTCGCAAATTGCATTTGCACCTGCACGGGAGATAACGATATCTGCCATGGCAAACAAATCTTTCAATTCTGCTTTGATGTATTCAAACTGCTTATAACCGGGCGTGCTTAAGTATAGGTTATCTATTTTTCCTTTTCCGCAAAGATGTACTATCTGAAAATCTTCCGACAGAAGAGGAAGGGTTTCCCGGACCGCTTTATTGACGCTGGCTGCACCCAGGCTTCCGCCGATTACCATGATGACAGGTTTATTGGCAGAAAAGCCGCACATATCCAAACCTGCCAGTTTATTTCCCTGTGACAGCTCAACCCTTATGGGGGTACCGGTGAGCACAGCTTTTTCTTCCGGCAAAAGCTTCAAGGTCTCCGGGAAGTTGCAACATACCTTTTTTGCAACGGGAATACAGAGCTTATTTGCAAGTCCCGGGGTCATATCCGACTCATGGATGACGCAGGGGATTCCCAATGAAGCTGCGGCACGGACGACAGGTACACCGACAAATCCGCCTTTTGAAAAAACCACATCGGGTTTATACTGTTTTAGAAATTTTCTTGCTTCGGAAAAGCCTTTGATTACACGAAAAGGGTCTGTCAGGTTTTTGGGGTCAAGATAACGGCGGAATTTTCCCGTGGAAATTCCCACATAGGGGATGTTAAAGTCCGCAATTAATTTTTTCTCGATTCCGTCATAGGAGCCCATGTATGTGACTTCATAGCCGGATTCTTTCAAAGCAGGAAGCAAGGCGATATTAGGGGTAACGTGTCCCGCGGTTCCTCCGCCTGTCAACACTATCTTTTTCATACCTGAAATCCTTTCGAAATTAAATCATACTTTCCAGTGCTCTTGCCAGCTGGTCAGGACAGGAAGTGGGCTTCAAACCGCACTTAATTCCTTTTAATTTAGCAATGGCATCTTCGGGCTTCATTCCCTTTACCAGTGCACAAATTCCCTTCAAATTGCCGTTACAGCCGCCTACGAACTGTACGGACTCGATAACGCCATCCTTCAGTTCAATATCAATTTCCTGAGAACAGGTTCCTTGTGTTTTGTATTTCATGAAAATCATCTCCTTCAATATTATGCTGCGGAATCCGGAAGAAATACGATTTTTGCCCGCCGTTCCGTTGCTATGGTACATTTTAGCAGATTTTATATTGGCTTGCAAGGGATGTAATAAGGGGTTGGAGCAATTCACCGTTGAGACGAAATCCTTCATATTCTGTCACTTCAATTTCCTGTCTGATGTACTTTTTCATATTCCCGTCAACCTCCCGACACAGATTTTCCATCAGGGGCTTTTGCCCCGACCCCAGTATCATCAGAGTGGGGGAAGATTATTATATAGCTACGTCTACATTTGAGTGGTGGCCGGGTGTGCGGTTGTTTCATTCCAGAGACTTGCAGCACTGGGAACAGTTACTTTCCCCTTTGCGCAGGGAGAGTCAACTGAATCTGTTGGGAGACCCGGCGTCAGGGGGCGTGTGGGCGCCCTGTTTAAGCTATGACGGAGAGAGATTTTTTTTGGTATATACAGATGTTAAGACCAAGAAGGGCAGATATAGCAATACACATAATTACCTTGTTTGGACCAAGGACATCCTTGGGGAGTGGTCGGAACCCATATATCTGAACAGTATCGGATTTGACCCCTCCCTTTTTCACGATACCGATGGCAAAAAGTATCTGATTAACATGGTAAACGGTTTTAAAGGAATCCTGGTTCAAGAGCTGGATGAAAATTATCATCTCGTAGGAGAACGAAAAAAGGTTTACGGCGGTTCAGGGCTCCCTTGTACGGAAGGTCCGCATATGTATCACATCGGTAAATGGTACTATCTGTTGGTTGCAGAGGGAGGTACCGGCTACGGCCACTGTGTCACCATGGCTCGTGCAGAGAGCGTCTGGGGAACTTTTGAAACAGCACCGGATAATCCTATTCTCACATCGGACAGAAGGAACATGAATGCATTGCAGAAATGTGGCCATGCCGACTTTGTGGATACACCGGAGGGAGAATGGTATATGGTCCATCTTTGCTCCAGACCATTGAATAGGCAGGAATGGTGTACTCTCGGGCGGGAAACCGCCATTCAGAAAATGGTGTGGGATGAGGATGGCTGGCTGAGATTAAAGAGCGGTGGAAAATACGCGGAGAATACAACGGAAGCACCCATAGGAGTAACGGAGGTTTTGTATGAAAATGAGGATAGGGGTTTTTATGATGATTTTGACAGTCCTTTGCTGAATGTCAGATACAGTTCTCCAAGAATCGATTACAATACCTTTGCAGACTGTACGGCAAGACCGGGTTATCTGCGCATGCGGGGACAGGAGTCTTTCAATTCTCTGCATCATGTTTCTCTTTTGGGAGTGCGGCAGCAGGCAGTCTCCTGTGAGGCGGAGACTGCTATGACCTTTGTTCCGGACTATTCCGAGCAGGTGGCAGGTTTGGCTTATATGTATGATGCTTACAATTTTTATCTGATCGGGAAGACAATTACCGATGAGGGACAAGCTGTTCTGTGTCTTTTGAAAAGTGACAGCGGCGTTATAACAGATGAGATTGAACCGCTGCCCATTCCCCGTGAGGGTGAAATCAGATTTCGGGTCAGTGTGTCGGAGGACGGAACCCGGGTGAAGTTTCTCTTCAGCACGGAGGGGGAGAACTGGCAGCAGGTGGGTGGTATATACACCACGGAAATCCTGACAGACGAGCATTGCAGGGGCTTTACAGGTGCTTATTTTGGGTTGTATGTCCATGATATGACAGGAATGTCATATACAGCGGATTTTGACTATTTCTGTGTACATGGAAGATAAAACGGTTCCCGGGGGTTCTATTCGTTTCTTTGGATATTGCTTCCGGTAGTGTAGGAGTCAGGGGATGATTACAAACGTAAGTGTGAAGTTTCAAACGGATAACTCTCTGCTGCAAAAGCTGGTAGAATCCGCGGAAAAGAAATGCCTCGAAAATTTGAAGGACTTCAGTGGCAGAAAGGTATTGATTGAGGGCGGCGGATATGAGAAAATATGGCTGGAGACACAGCCTATGGGTGGCGAGATGTATGCCAAGCGTGACATGACTGCCGGACTGAACAATCAATTGCTTTTCATGGAAAATATCCGGGAGGATGGGCGGCTGCCGGGCAGTATTGCCATGATTGACGGGGTGCTGACACCTCAGTTTAATAAGTTCCAGGGGTTTTGTTTTCCGGCGCCGGCTCTGAACATGTATTATCTTATAGGGCGGGACAGAGATTATCTGGAGCTGCTTTACAGTACGTTGGAGCGGTTCGATTCCTACCTCTGGAGAGTCAGGGATTCCGACAAAGACGGCTGTCTGGAAACCTGGTGTAAGTATGACACCGGGGAAGACCATGCGGAAAGATATGGAGATGCGCCGGATGCCTGGACGGAGGAAACCCCTCCGGAGAATTGTCAGGTGGTGCCCATGGCATCCATCGACGTGATGAGCTATTCTTATTCTGCCCGGGAGACGTTGGCAAAAATCAGCCGTATCATGGGAAAAGAAGATTGGGCGGCAGGGTGGTTCGATAAGGCGGTACAGGTGCGGGAGAAGATCGGCTCTTATCTTTGGAATGAGGATAGAGGAGCCTGTCTGGACAGAGATAAGCATCACAGGATTATGCCCGTGATGATGCACAATACCCTTCGAGCCATGTACTGGAACAGCGTTACACCCTATATGGCAGAGCGCTTTGTGAGGGAACACCTGCTGAATCCGGAGGAATTCTGGACGACAATGCCCTTGCCCTCCGTGGCGGTGAATGATCCCATGTTTCGCAATGTGTCTACCAACAATTGGAGCGGTCAGGTGGAAGCCCTGACTTACCAGCGGGCAATCCGGGCGTTGGAGAATTACGGCTATGACTCTTTGATTCCTGTACTGGGCCGGAAACTTTTTGGGGCAATCGGGGAAAAGTGTGTATTTGTACAGCAATATGATCCTTTTACCGGAATTCCTTCCGCGGTATCGTTGGAGGGAGAGCAGGATGCCTACGGTCCCGCCATGTTGAGCGTACTGGAATATACTTCCAGAATGTACGGTGTGCACATAGAAGGAGAGAAGCTATACTGGGGCGGCGTCCCGGGAAATGAATGTATTTATGAGCAGCAGTGGGGTGAAAAATTGTTCCGGCTGGAAAACACGGGAGAAAAAATCACTGCGTACATCAACGGAAGAAAAAAATTTGTGACGGAATCGGACCGGAAGGTGATTACAGACCTTTCGGGACAAATACTTGAGGTAAAGCCATACAGAAAGGAAGAAATATGAGATATTGTAATGACCATGTAGAGGATATTCAGATTGCGTACATCGGAGGCGGTTCCAGGGGCTGGGCCTGGACCTTTATGACGGATCTTGCCATGGAGAAAGCAATTTCGGGGACTATTCGGCTGTATGATATTGACAGGGAAGCAGCCCGGGCAAATGAAATCATCGGAAACCGCTTAAAGGAAAGAGAGGATGTTCAGGGCAAGTGGGATTACTGTGTTAAGGACAGTCTGGAGGATGCCCTGACAGGAGCTGATTTTGTGGTGATTTCCATCCTCCCCAAAACCTTTGATGAAATGGAGATAGATGTACATATGCCGGAGAGACTGGGAATTTACCAGTCTGTAGGAGATACGGCAGGCCCCGGAGGAATGATGCGTGCATTGCGTACCTTGCCCATGTTCGTTGAGTTTGCGGAGGCAATCAGGAAATACTGTCCCAATGCCTGGGTGATTAATTACACCAATCCTATGTCCCTCTGTGTAAAGACTTTGTATGAAGTGTTCCCTCAGATTAAGGCATTCGGTTGCTGCCATGAGGTTTTCGGTACCCAGAAAGTTTTGGCGGGAATTGCAGAGAAAGAGCTGGGAATCGGGAAAATCGAGCGTCATGATATCCATGTGAATGTATTGGGTATTAACCATTTTACTTGGTTTGACTATGCAAGCTACAAGGGAATCGATTTGTTTCCGGTATACCGGCATTATATCGATAACCACTTTGAAGAAGGTTTTGAAGAAAATGATAACAACTGGATGAATTCTACTTTTAACTGCGCACACAGAGTGAAGATGGATTTGTTTCGAAGATACGGACTGATAGCTGCAGCGGGAGACAGACACCTGGCGGAGTTTATGCCCGGAGGAGAATATCTGAAGAATCCTGAGACCGTAAAGAGCTGGAAATTCGGCTTGACTACGGTAGCCTGGAGAAAGGAAGACTTAAAGAAGCGTCTGGAGCGTTCCAAACGACTTGTTTCCGGTGAAGAACAGATTGAATTGAAACCTACCGGAGAGGAAGGAATTCTTCTGATGAAAGCCTTGTGCGGACTGGAAAGAGTAGTCAGCAATGTAAATATTCCCAACAGGGGATGTCAGATAGCAAATCTGCCGGAAAGTGCTGTGGTAGAAACCAATGCGGTATTTGAGAGAGACGCCATTCGTCCTGTCCTGGCGGGAAGCGTTCCGGAACCGATCAGACAGCTTATCATGCCTCATATCACCAATCATGAGAGAATCATGAAGGTTGTGATGGGTGGAAACAAAGATGTAGACCTTGTTGTGGAAGCCTTTTTGAACGATCCGCTTGTGAAGGGAAGAGCTTCGGAGGAAGATGTGCGGAAGCTGGTTAAGGATATGATGAAGGCTACGTTGGAAGCGTAGGAGCGTGTCTGTTCCTGTCGCGGTAAGTAGGAATAATGCGATGAAAAACTCTGTAAAAGCATGCATCTTTATTTTATAATGGTAATATACAAAAGCCGAATTCGCCAAGTTGCGTTTTCGGCTTATTCTTTAATAAGAGGTGTATGAGAATGAGCATTTTTGCGGAGTACAAAGTGACAGCGGGGTGTATGTTTGCTTGTATTGTGTTAAGCATTTTTGTCAGGGTTTTTCTTGGTGCGCTTTACAGTCATATGATAAAAGAAACGGACAATATGGCAACGACGAATAATAAACTGCTGAAACAGTGTAAAATCAAGTTCTCCAATTGTTATGAGATGAATGATGGCATTTCGAACATTCCCGTTTTTGTGGACAAGTTTATCAATCGACTTTCATTGGGCATTTTCTCTTTTGAAATGCTGTATCATCTTTCGGGGCAACTAATGCTTTTGTCTGTGCTGCTGTCGGGAATCGGCATCTGCAGAAGTATTATGGACGGGCACACGCTGGGAGCCATTCTTCCGTTTTATATTATCAGCTTTGCGGGGTTATACCTGTATTTTTCTGTGTCCACAGTTGTAGATATCGGCGGGAAAAAGAAAGCGCTTCGGATTCATTTGGTTGATTATCTTGAAAATCATCTTTCTCCCCGAATGCATGTGACAAGGCAGGATATGGAGCGTCTGTACGGAAATGAAGGATATGATTCGGAAAGAGGGGCTTTCAGAAGCAGTCGTAAACGTTCCGGCGCAACAGGCAGCAGGGAGCCGGAAAACAAAAAAGCGAGAAAAACTGTGGAACTGATGCCTATTGGGAACAGAAGCATTGAACCGGAGAAGTATGATGAGGAAAGCAAGGATATGATACCGGAAAATATATCTTCCGTTACAGCGGAGGAGTTGGAGGCGTTGCTGAAGGAAATTTTAACCGGCTGAACATATTGTTAAAAGATTATCTTGAATTTGCCATACATCTTTGCTAAACTTAGGTCAGACATTGAACAGGCATTTCTGCGGTGCGTGTGTCATGTATAAGACGCAGAAGTAAGGAGCATAGTGATGAGCAAACAAGTTACATTTGATTATTCCAAGACCGGTTCCTTTATTTCTCAGGAAGAAATCGGCTATATGAAAAAGCTGGCGCTGGATGCCAAGGAAGTACTGGTTTCCAGAACCGGTGCCGGAAATGACTTTTTGGGATGGATTGACCTTCCCGTTGACTATGACAAGGAGGAGTTTGCCAGAATCAAAGCGGCAGCAAAGAAGATTCAGAGCGATTCCGAGGTGCTTTTGGTAATCGGTATCGGCGGTTCCTATCTGGGAGCAAGAGCGGCCATCGAGTTTCTGGGACACAGCTTCTACAATGTGCTGGGTAAGGACAAGAGAAAAACTCCTGAAATCTATTTCTGCGGTAACTCCATCAGTTCCACCTATTTAAAGCACTTGATGGATGTTGTGGGAGACAGAGATTTCTCTATCAACATGATTTCCAAGTCCGGCACAACAACCGAGCCGGCAATTGCATTCCGTGTATTCAAGGAAATCCTGGAGAAGAAGTACGGCAAGGAAGGTGCAGCCAAGAGAATTTACGCAACCACCGACAAGGCGAAGGGAAGTCTGAAGAATCTTGCCAACGAGGAAGGTTATGAGACCTTTGTAGTGCCTGATGACGTGGGAGGACGTTTCTCCGTACTGACCGCAGTAGGATTGCTGCCCATTGCAGTCAGCGGTGCGGATATCGACAAGCTGATGGAAGGTGCTGCAAGCGGACGTAAGCGTGCTCTGGAGAATGATTTTGAAAACAACGATGCGTTACAGTATGCCGCATTGAGAAATATTCTGCTCCGCAAGGGTAAGAGCGTGGAAATTCTGGCGAACTATGAGCCTGCGGTTCACTATGTCAGCGAGTGGTGGAAGCAGCTCTTCGGTGAGAGCGAAGGAAAGGATCAGAAGGGTTTGTTCCCCGCAAGTGTTGACCTTACCACAGATTTGCACTCCATGGGACAGTTCATTCAGGACGGTTCCAGAATTATGTTTGAAACGGTTATCAATGTGGAGACCTCCAGAGAGGAACTGATTATCGGAGAGGAGCCTGTAGATCTTGACGGTCTGAACTATCTGGCAGGCAAGAGTGTTGATTTTGTTAACAAGAGTGCTATGAACGGAACCATTCTGGCGCATACCGACGGACAAGTGCCTAACTTTATGGTTAATGTTCCCGAAGTGAATGAGTTTTACCTTGGCGAGCTGTTCTATTTCTTCGAGTTTGCGTGCGGTGTCAGCGGATATTTGCTTGGTGTAAATCCTTTTAACCAGCCCGGCGTTGAGAGCTACAAGAAGAACATGTTTGCACTGCTTGGTAAGCCCGGTTATGAGGCCCAGAGAGAGGCACTGCTGGCAAGATTGAACTAATACTTTATTGTGAATTACAGAAAGGTCTGTGGAAAGGCTCCGCAGACCTTTTTTAGATGATGGAAAGGGAAAGCATGAAAATTGTTATTTTGGAGAGAAACAGCGTAGGTACCGATGTGTCTGTGGACTGCATCGGTGATTTCGGTGAGGTTACGGCATACTACAATACGGTGACGGTGGAGGAAGTCAGGGAGAGGGTGAAGGATGCGGATATTGTGATTGCAAATAAATCGCCCCTGAATGAGGAGACCCTAAAGGATGCGCCGAATGTTAAGCTGATTTGCGAATTTGCTACCGGTTTTGATAACTGCGATTTGGTGTACTGTAAATCCAGAGGTATTAAGGTGACAAACGTGGTGGATTACTGTACGGCAATGGTGGCCCAGCATACCTTTGCCATGGCTCTTGCCCTGAGTGAAAAGCTTCCTCATTATGACAACTATGTCAAGTCCGGAGAATACAGCGCACAGGATCGTTTTTCCAACTTTGACATTCCCTTTTTGGAGCTGGAGGGAAAAACCTGGGGTATCGTCGGTATGGGCAACATTGGCAGACGGGTGGCAAAGATTGCCACAGCCTTTGGATGTAAGGTAATCTTTTATTCCGTTACGGGAAAGAGTACCTGTCAGGATTATCCGCAGGTGGATTTTGATACACTGCTGGCGGAGAGCGATTTCCTGTCGCTGCATTGTCCTCTCAGTGACTTGACAAGAAATCTGATTGATGAAAAGGCGCTAAAGAAGATGAAGAAGAGTGCCGTTTTGATTAATGTTGCAAGAGGCAAGGTAGTGGACAATGCCGCATTGTATGAGGCGTTGGTCAACGGGGAGATTGCGGCAGCAGGGCTGGATGTGGTGGAGAACGAGCCTTTGGAGCAATCAAATCCTTTGAGTAAGCTGAAGGACAGCAACAAGTTGATTATTACGCCGCACCTTGCATGGGCCAGCGTGGAGGCCAGAACCCGCTGCGTTCAGGAAGCCCATGAAAATATTGCAGCATTCCTCCGAGGGGAATGCAGGAACGTGGTGAACCCTTAAGAAAGACTTCATTTTTTCTTAAACTCCGCAACCTTGACAAGCTCCCGGTTTCATAGTAGAGTTACAGCGTGACAGTCATCGGGTGTTCGTTCCGGCTTTTCGCGGTTACGGGATGTTCGGAAACAGACATGAGATGTTAATGCAGAGGAATGGAGAATATCAATGATAGACAAGATAAAGGAGCTCTGGAAAAAATACGAGGAAATTATTTCCTATCTGATTGTGGGCGGAATGACCACGGTTGTTTCATGGGCGGCAATGTTTTTGGTAAACTGGATTGCATTCGGTAATCCGCTGTATCCTACTTCTTTTCAGAATATTGTATTGAGTGTGGTCAACTGGACCGCAGGTGTCATTTTCGCCTATTTTACTAACCGCAGATTTGTATTTAAAAGTCATGCGTCCATGTTGCAGGAGATTCCAAAGTTTGTGCTCTCCAGAGTTTTTACGCTGGTGCTTGACTTGGTAATCAGACAGATTTTCGGACTGATGGGTATCAATGTATATGTGACGACAGTCGTTTCTGCCGTGCTGGTCATCATCGGAAACTATATTTTCAGCAAGCTGTTTGTGTTCAATAAAAAGAAAAATTAAATATTTTTTACCAGCTCCCTCACCAGTGCGGCGGAGTGCTTTGCAGCAGCGGCCTCAAAGGTGGGGTAGTCCATCTCTGCGCTGTTGTCCGCTTTATCGGAGATGGCACGGATGATGACAAAAGGAACGTGGTTCAGATATGCGCCGTGAGCGATAGAAGCACCTTCCATCTCAGCACAGTCCCCCTGAAATTCCCGAATCAGCTTATCCTTGATTTCATTTCCCGAAATAAACTGGTCGCCGCTGACTACACGTCCCGGAATGGCGTTGATGTCGGGGTTTACCTTTCTGCAGGCTTCCAGAGCAAGGGTAACCAAGCGTTCATCTGCCGGAAACTCTCTCAGACCCAGCTGCGGAACTTCCCCCAATTTGTATCCGAAGATTGTTACGTCAACATCATGATGCAAGGCATCTTTGGAAACCAGAATGTCTCCGATGTCCAGTTTGGCATTGAGAGAGCCTGCTACGCCTGTGTTGATGATATGTGTTACCCGGAAAAGGTCAACCAGTATCTGTGTACAGAGAGCGGCATTCACTTTGCCGACACCACTGCGGACGATTACTACGTCAGCACCGTTTAGGGTTCCCTCGTAAAAATCCATATTCGCTTTTTTCTCAATATTGGAGACAGCCATTTCAGCCTTTAATGTCTCGACTTCAAGCTCCATTGCGCCGATAATTCCGATTTTTTTCATGTTGAAGCATTACCTTTCTTTGATGTCTTTTGCAGAAATTTATTTCCGGCAATACAATGTTTATCTGCTGACGGATTGTGTTACTGCGGATAAATCAGTCTGCTGTCGTCAATGTGATACAGCACATCGTCTAAATACCGTTTTGCCAGTAAATTTGCCATTCCCAGGTTCATGTCCAGATAGTTGCCGCAGTCCTTAGGGGATGCTCCCGGTACTTCGTCCTTATAATCCCGGATAAATTCATACATTTCAATCATCAGCGGAACAATATCCCGGGAAGAATAATCGCCTGCCAAAAGGAGATAAAAACCGGTGCGGCAGCCCATGGGACCGAAGTAAATGGTTTTATCCTTGAAGACGGGATGATTTCGCAAAAAAGTTGCACCAAGATGCTCGATGGTATGAACTTCCGCAGTATTCATAACCGGCTCCTCGTTAGGGCTTGTCATGCGTAAATCAAAAGTGGTAATCGTTTCCGAGCCGACGGTATCCTTTCGGGATACATATACACCGGGCTGTAGCTTGATATGATCAATTGTGAAACTTGCAATTTTCTCCATTAATTTTTCTACCTTTCCCTAATGGCCTTTCCCACGCGGGATAGGCTTTTTCATTCTCTATTTGGACAACCGGCTTAACCTGCTCTCGTAGACATCTCTGGTAAGAGGCTTGTCAAAGAGGAAGCCCTGTACATAATAACAGTTATTTTCTTTTAAAAGTTTAACCTGATCGGGCGATTCTACACCTTCAACAATACACTGAATTCCCATTTCCTGTGCCATAGCGATAATGTGTTTCAGCATGACATGATTTTGTTCCGGTGCCTCCGGCTTTTCTGCCAGAAAGCTTCGGTCAATCTTGAGAATATCCCAGGGTAGTTCGCGCAAAAGATTCAAAGAAGAATACCCTATACCGAAATCATCAATGGCTGTACTGATGCCTTGTTTCTGTAAACCGTAAACAATACGTTTCAAGTCCCGGAAGCTCACATCCGTAGTTGTTTCGGTCAGCTCAATTTCTATATACTCATGAGGCACACTATATTTGTCTATGATATCAAGTATATCCTGCAGCAAATTCATATCGCCGAAATGACATCTGGAGAGATTCACGGAAACCTTGACGACAGGCAAGCCTTCCTTTAACCATTTTTGAATATCCATACACACATGCTCCAGCATGTAAAAATCCAAGGCACAGATTGCCTTGCTTTGCTCCAGAATGGGAATAAAACGCCCGGGCATAATCATTGTTCCGTCGTGGAACCAGCGACACAGCGCTTCGGAGCCAATGATTCTGTTCTTACTGATATCGACTTTGGGCTGATAGTATACCTGAAATTCCTGTTTCCTGATTGCCTCAGGAAACAAATCCTGAATGATTTTTGATTCGGTAACCCGCTGTTTCAGCTGTTCGTCATAGAATACAAAGGATTCTTTTGATAAATTTCGAGCTATATTTGAGGCAGCACTGATACAATCCATGATATCTGTGGAAGTTTTGCAGTCCGCCGGAATCATATAGTAACCGGCAGCAGCCGAAACAACTACCTTTGAACGGGTAGCATCCGGAAGATTAATCTCTATTCCCTTAAAATGATTCATCACGTAATCAAGGTGACTTTTCAAAAAGAGAGTTACAAAATTATCTCCGCCAACACGACATACAATTTCGTCTTCCGTAAAATCTGCAGCCAGCTGTTGAATAAAGGAAAGCATGATTTCGGTTCCGCGTTCCCGTCCCAACTGTTGATTGACGGCGGAAAAATTGCTCAGGTTGAAAAAAGCCGCAGCAAAATCGCCGATGCGTCCCTGTGTAATGATTTGTCCCGTATGCTTCATAAAATACGTGAGATTGTGTATTTTCAGTTCCTTGTCGTAGAAGGTTAAAAACTCTGCGAGTCGCATCGTACGGATACGGCCGTGAAAGACGAAAATTGTCTTAACAAGCACGCGGAGCTTCTCCAGTTCTTCATCGCTCCAAGGGTCACAACCGATTTGCGAATATATGGTATAAATTACCACATTACCCACACCTGTCATTTCGCGCTGCTGGAAAAATCTGCTCATGTCCGGATCGCCGTTGCGGTACATAATATGGCTGTTTCCGTTGTTTTTTCTCTCTTCCAGCGGAGTATCGTAAAAATCCAGTTTTGCGAGAGCAATATGAAGAAGTTGGCCCAGCTTGTCCAAGGCAAGCTGAGTATCCGGATGTGTCTCTGAGGGAATAGATTCCATACGCAACAGAAAATCATCTATGGCAATTGAATACTCATCATTATTGATTCTCATACGAAAACCCCTCCTTAACACTCTATGTGCTTGAAATGATTCGCATATACCTTGTAAAAATGCGGAATATAAACCGTCTTCATTTAGTTACAAAATACTCTAAATATCAGCATTTGTCAAGGTTTGCTGGAATTTGCCACATGTCTTGTCAGCTGTTTTTTTTTGATGTAAAATTGAAGAGAAGTATCAGAATACAGATTATTTTGGAGAGAAAAAATATGAATCCTGCATCTATTATGAAGCTGATGAGCGCAAAATCACAATTTGAAAGAAATCATCCGAAGTTCGTGGCGTTTGTAAAGTCGGTTTTTTCCAAGCCCCTCGAAGAGGGAACCATACTGGAGATTACGGTTACAAGACCCGGCGCAGAGCCTGTTACGGCGAACATTAAGGTACAGCAGAGCGATTTGGATCTGTTGGAAGAATTGAAGGAAATGGGGAAGGGTCAGGTCTGAGTCAATGGACAATAAATTACGGGGAAAATATCAGGAAGCTTTGAATTTTTGGAATCAGGCACTTCAGTCTTCAATGGAAGATTATGCGGATATTGATGTGGAGACAGACTGGAGAAACCTTGAAAGTGAAAACTTTGCGCCATTTTCGACAAAATAACGAATTTGGATAATGTGCTTGACTATGGATGCGGCAGTGGTTGGGCAGACGTCTATCTAATCAAAAACGGTAGCGACAGGGCCACCGCGGTAGACGTTTCTGAGAACGGCATTATATCTGCAAAGCTGAAAAGAGTTTGTAAAAAGGGCGGGCAGGTAATCATCGGTATGAATCCGTGCTTTGAAAAAGAGATGTTTTCAAATCGGGAAAACATTATTTTTGAAGGTGCGTACATGTATGTAGACGGGATTCTTCCAATAAACAATCACACAGATGAAGAATGGTTAGAAAGAATAAAAAAATATTTTACGGTTGAAAAAGTCGAATATTACAGGATGAATCAGGAAAAGGAAGGTGTAAAACGTCGTTTGTTTTTCCTGAGAGCATAACATATCTAATTTTGATGCGGAAAAAGTATCAGAGATATGAATATTTGATGGAAAGAATTACTTCTTGATATATCCACAATGTTATTGCTCCTGCGTTAAGCGGGTGGATCAGACGTTACCTAAAGCTTGGTGTGATTGTACGTTGGGGTATACGAAAAAAATGTTCTCATACATATTTAGCTGCAATGTTCAAGTAGAATTATTGAGCAGTGTAAAGATGGGGGACGATGTTTGCCGAATCAAAATAACACAGAGTTAAGAGCCCTGTGGACTTGTTTTTGGAGGGCTGTCGACTAATAAGAAATGGCAAGCCATGCTCCATTCGGAATTCGCTTCGCTACTTCCTCATGGACGGCTGGCGCCGTATAAAATGGCAAAAATAGACGCCCTTACAAGTAAACTTGCAGGGCGTTATTTTCACCATTTTGCATGGCTTTCGGCTTAGCCAAAGTATCTCTTTAACAGTCCCTCAAACGCTTTGCCGTGTCTAGCCTCGTCACGGGCCATCTCATGAACGGTGTCATGAATAGCGTCAAGGTTCAGAGCCTTTGCTCTCTTTGCAAGGTCAAACTTACCTGCGGTAGCGCCGTTCTCAGCGTCAACTCTCATCTCCAGATTCTTCTTGGTGGAATCGGTAACAAACTCACCCAAAAGCTCTGCAAACTTTGCAGCATGTTCAGCCTCTTCGTAAGCAGCCTTCTCCCAGTACAGACCGATTTCGGGATATCCCTCTCTGTGAGCAACTCTGGCCATTGCAAGATACATACCAACCTCGGAGCACTCGCCCTCAAAGTTAGCGCGCAGATCCTTGATGATATCCTCGGGAGCGCCCTGTGCAACACCTACAACATGCTCTGCAGCCCAGGTCTTTTCGCCGGACTGAACAGTGAATTTCTCAGAGGGAGCATGACAGATGGGGCACTCAGCGGGTGCAGCATCTCCTTCATAAACATAACCACATACCTGACATACAAATTTCATAGTTTTAATCTCCTTTTCTTAAATAATATTCAAAGCTATATTAGCTTCTGTGACTTGGTACAATTTCCGCAGGTCCCATAAAAGTAAGTGACATGACCGGCAATATGCCCGTCAAAATTCGTACCTGCAATTTCTGTGATGCTCTCGATACTGTCCATTTCCAAATCTATCACACTGCCGCATTCCGTACAGACAAAGTGATAATGAGGGGAGGTATCGGCGTCAAAGTGATCTACACCATCGCCTACACGCAGTCTTGTAATCTCGCCGATATCCGCCAAAAGAGTCAGATTGCGGTATACCGTTCCCAGGCTGATATTGGGATATTGCTTTCGTACATTCATGTAAACGATATCTGCGGTGGGATGGTCTTTTCTGGTCATAAGAAAATCCTTAATCATCTCCCGCTGTTTACTGTGTTTCAGAGTAGCCAATTGTTCCTCCTTTCGCAAAACAGTAATCATTACTATTTTTATTATAGCGATATTTAGAAAGATGTCAATATATTTTTCAAAATTATCTTTATTAAAAAATATTATTTTTTAACAACAGTAGTCAATCTTGCGCCAAGTCTACTCAGTATTTCATTGGTTATGGTGTTACACTGCATGGTAATATCTTCTGCCTTGATTTCCCGGGAGCCGGACGTGCCGATAATGACAGCAATATCATTCTGCTTGACATCCGGTACTGCACTGACATTAACCAGCATCTGATCCATACAGATGCGTCCGATGATTGGGACAGACATGCCGTGTATCAACACATTTCCGCCGCCGGAAGAAAGTTCTCGCGGTATGCCGTCGGCATAACCGATGGTAATGACAGCAATCCGTGTTTCTGATTCCGCTGTATAACCCATACTATATCCTGCGTTTTCTCCCGGTTGCAGTGTGCGCACGGATGCAATTCTGGCTTTCAGAGAAAGGACAGGCTGCAGAGAGGCTGCCATGGGATCTCCTTTGCTACTGAGGACTCCGTAGAGTGCGATACCCGGACGAACAAAATCTTCGGCGGCTTCAGGATAATTTAAAATCCCATAGCTGGATAACAGATGAAGCCCACGGCATGGATATCCGTTTTGTTTCAGGTAATCCGTTACCCGGTAAAAGGCAGATAACTGACTTTCCGTGAAGCTTTTACATTCGGGATTGGAGCAGTCGCAGGCAGACAAATGCGTAAAGATGCCGTCTACGGACAGATGATTCATTTGATAAACGGAAGCTATCAAATCCGGAGACCGGAAGCAGATTCCCAAGCGGTGCATGCCCGTATCCACAGCGATATGCACATGCAATTTCAATCCGCTTCGGTGAAGCTTTTCAGCGTATTCATAATCTACTACGGTCTGCGTCAGGCGATAACGTTGCAGAAGGAAAAACTGTGAAGGGTGAGTATAGCCCAGAATCAGGATTTGCCCTTTGATTCCGGCTTTTCGAAGCTGAATACCTTCAGATACACAGGCTACACAGAAATCCCGTATACCCAGACGGTTCAATGTCTTGGAGATGATGACGGCATCATGTCCGTAGGCGTTTGCTTTTACGGCAGGCATCAGGCGGCAACCGTTCGGCAGACGAGATTGCAAAAAACGCACATTATGCTCCAATGCATTCAGGTTCAGTTCTATCCAGGCCCGCTCCGTACCGGGAAAGATGCCGGTTGCTTTGGGTAACAATTTTTTTCCTTTACTATAGTTATTGCTGAATCGGGAAATAAAGTAAGCTGTGACCAGGCCGACTATGGTGGAAAGGAGGGACACGGTAAAATAGTGAATCAGGCTGTTATTAATCAAGAGAGCGGAAAGATGCAGCAGCTTTGCAACACCACGAATAACAACAATAACTGCGGGATGCAATATATAAATCCAAGCGGCGGTTGTGCGCAGTACTTTTTTTGAAGCTGCGTGTACAGACAGCAGACAACGATATAAAAAGAACATAACCGGAACCAGGGAGAGATACATACTGTCGTGACGTTGCAGACCGAAATGACGCAAAGTGAAGGCTTCCGTGGTCATTATGCAGAAGGAAAGAACAAGGCATAAAGCAGATGGAAGCCGGCGAATGCTCAAGCGGTAATCCAAATTGGTGTTAACAGATGAAATCGCTGTGTTTCCTGCCCATGCACCCAGTACCAGAAACAAAGGTGCAAAAAACAGACCGTTTCTGGTATAGGAAAAAATGTGAAACATGGCATCATAACAGGTTTTCAGTACAGGAATTTTTGCTGCAATTCCGTAATAGCTGTCGCCGAGAAGCCCAATCAGATACAGCAGAGCCGATACAACGGTCACACCCTTCAGACTCAGAAATCTGCTGAATAGAATGACAAGCAGTATACCGAGAATGCAAGCGGGAAAATACCAGAGATGATAAAAGGTTCCGTCAAATAACAGCATACGGAGGAGGCTGCTGAAAGTCAGATTATTATAGTGACCCGCGTACAGTCCCAAAGGAACATACAGCAGGACAGAAAATCCGTATAGCAGGCAGAGTCTGCACAGATATTTTCCGGCGCGTGTTTTCAGGGAGAAAATCCGGCCGGACTGGGAGGCAGAAGGATTCTTAGGGAAGAATAAATCCGACAAAATAAAATGTCCTGTCACCATGAAAAAAAAGGGTACGGCTATCCTTGCAAGAATTCTTGTGAGAAAAAAGTCCGCGCTGTCATGGAAGGATGCCAGAGGCGAGGTATGAATGGCAATTACCATAAGGGCAGCGAATATGCGGAAAAGGTCAAGCCCACCGTAATTATGTTGTGACTGTGCTTTTGTGTTCATTAGTCTATCTCCATTCTGTCAGAATAAAGCCGTCTATATTGTTGCCGGAGACGGTGTAAGGATGGTTGTCGGGAAGTTCAATTTCAAAAGAATTTTTGTCCAGAAAGGAGACAGCTATCTCCTGTATACCGTTCTGCAAACGATATTCTTTATCTCTGTAAGGGTGTAGGCGGATAAATTCCATATACTCTTCCAAAGTCAGTTTGTTATCTTCCATGATTTGGGCATGAGGGATACCGACATATCGAAAATGCCAGGGCTCGTGTCCGATGCCTGTAATCTGTTCTTTTCCGGCAGGGTAGCGAAGAATAAAGCCATATTTCGCTGCTTTTAGCCGAAAACTATGGCAAATTCCTGTGTCGGGAAAGTCGGGACAGATAAAATCGATGTGTTCCTGCTTCAATCCAAGGTCAATGGCCAGGCCGGTCTGATGCTCGCTATGTCCCGGTATAGCAACAAATTTCCGGGTAAAGGCAAGACCGCTCTCCCGCAGGGTGTCATCCCAGATTTTCTGTTGTTCTTCCCCGGAACGCCAGCCGCTGACGGGGACAATGGACTGCGTCCCCCGGATTTCCTGCATCAGCTGTTGCAGGAGAATGGAGGCACAGCGTCTGAGTAAGATATCGGGAGCGGTATCGAAAGCGGGAATAAGAGGTTCCTCCCATGTTGCCCGGATACCGTATTCTTGGTTTACCAGTATCAAATTTCCCTTATGAATCTGTTCCGGATCTAAGGTCATTATGCTCATGCTTTCACCGCCTGTTCTATAATTTCTGTCAGGATTTCGCCGAGGGAATGGCCTGCGGCTTTCATCATACCGGGATAACGGCTGTGTTCCGTAAAGCCGGGAATGGTATTAACTTCATTGAATACAATTTCTCCCGAGGGGGTCAGGAACATATCTACCCGAGCGAAGCCGCTGCAACCCAGGGCACGGTAAATACGTTTTGCCGTTTCTTTGATTTCCGCAGATTTCTCTTCGGAAATCCGGGCGGGTACATGAATTGCCGAAGTCTTCAGGGTATATTTCTCCGTAAAATCGAAGAAACCGCCGGAAAGTTCTATTTCATCTATTTCTCCCGTAATCAGCTTGGTATTACCCAGCACAGCGCAACCTACTTCAAATCCATCGATATTTTCCTCCAGAATAACCTGATTGTCGTAACGGAAAGCAAGAGAGAATGCAGGAGCCAGTTCGTCAGGGCGGTTTACCTTTGTGACACCGTAGGAAGAACCGGCTTTTACAGGCTTTACATAGAGGGGGTACCCTGTTTCCTGTGCAAAGGTCTGTACTGCTGTGTCAAGGGCATATGCATTGTTATGTTCCCCGGCACGTTCGGAATCCAATACCAGTGCTTTCGGTACCCGTACTCCCGCCACGGAAGCAAGCCTGTGTGCTCTGTCCTTGTCCATACAGAGGGCAGAAGCAAGAGTTCCGCAGCCTGCCAGCGGAATACCGGCAAGCTCAATCAATCCCTGTAAAGTGCCGTCCTCTCCGTTTCGACCGTGAAGTACCGGAAATGCAACATCCACAGAAATTTTTTCGATGCCGGATTCCTTTAGCAGGATGAGGCATTTTTCATCGCGGTTTGGAGAGAGTATGGCAGGGACATTGGAAGAATCCTCCTGCCATGTATTGTCCAGAATTTTTTCAACAGGGCCTGAGTAATAAAACCATGTTCCGGTCTCCGTGATGCCGACCGTCACCGGGTGATACTTGGACTTGTCCAGATTGAGGAGTACACCGGAAGCGGAAGAGAGAGATACACTGTACTCGGAGGAGCAGCCCCCGAAGAAAATTAAGACATTTTGTTTTTTCATTGATTCCTATTCCTTTCCTGATATAGAAATTTGATAGGATGATTTTTTATGGCGGCATTGTTCTTGGCGTAAAAAAAGCACCCTGTCCGATACAGTAAGTGTATCAGAACAAGGTGATATATCTATTTAGGTTCTATTTCAGAAATCCTAAGAAATTCTGAGCAAAATCCTACGAATTTCTTACAGGCAGTTTTATGGTAAAAGTAATACTCTCGTTTTCACTTGCCGCTGTGACAGTACCGCCGTGGAGCTCCACAATCTCTTTGGAAATGGCAAGCCCAAGCCCTGCGCCTCCGGTGGAGGATGAGCGGGAGGAGTCCAGACGGAAAAATTGTTCAAAAATGCGTTCCAGTTTATCCGGCGGGATGGTTTTACCGCAGTTTCGGACGGTAATCAGAATCTGACCGGAGGTATCGCTTTCGGAAACAGCGTCCTGTTCCTGTTTCATGGAAAGGAAAATATCCGAGTGGGGATAGCTGTAATTGACCGCATTGCGTATGAGGTTGTCAAAAACCCGTTCCAGCATGCCGGGGTCGCAGAGAAGCTCCACACCGGGTTGAATTTCGGGTTTCCATGACAGTTCTTTTTCTGACAAAATGGGGATAAATTCGTTTACTACCTGCTCAATCATGCGGCTTAGGTTAATCCGCTGATATTCCGGAGTCAGGGAGGTCAGATTGAATCTGGTAATGTCAAAAAATTCGTTAATCAAATCCTCCAGGCGCAATGCTTTTTCCAGTGCGATACCGGTATAGCGTGCCCGAAGCTCAGGTGATATTTGTGGCTCATCCTGCAGCAGGGTCAGATAGCCAATGACGCTGGTCAGAGGAGTCTTCAAATCGTGGGCCAGGTAGACAATCAAATCGTTTTTCCGTTGCTCTGCTTCTTTGGCAAGCATTGCGTTTCGGAGAGATTGTTCCCTTGCCAGATTCAGACTGTCCTGGACCTCCTTTAGAGCCGGAGAGAGGGAGATAGGGGCTTCTCCGGGGACAGACAGCATTTCTGCTGCGGCAATCAGTTCATCCAGATAGTGGAGAGGCTTTCCGATAAAATGATAGGTCAGAATAACCCAGCCGAGGACTCCGGCCAAAATAGCCCAGATGAGTATTGTGTCCCGGAACATTTGGGCAAACCAGAAGATGATGCTGGATTCATCGTGGGTAATTTTTCGATAGGCAACGTAGCCGTTTGTTGCCAAAATAAACAGAAAAAAGCACCCTATAGGATAAATCACAATAGAGAGAGCATATTGAAAGATAATCTGTACAGCGGTCCGCTTCCCGTAGCTGCTTAAGTGTTTTTTATCGCCGGCAGATTTCAGTTGTTTTAACTTTTGTTTGATATTTAATAGTTTATTCAATGGTATACCCCACTCCCCAAACGGTTTTTACGTATTTCGGCTTGCGCGCCGGCTCCTGCATTTTTTCCCGGAGTCTTGCTATGTGTGTCATAACGGTGTTGTTGCTGTCGAGATATGCTTCTCCCCAGACAGCGGCGAAAAGCTCTTCCGAAGAGACAACTTTTCCTCTGTGTTCACAGAGATATAGTAGTATGCTAAATTCCAAAGGAGTCAGTGACAGTTCTTTTTCATTCAGAAAACATTTGTGACCGGTTTTGGAAATGCGAAGTCCTCGGACAGAGATTTCCTCTGATGCCGCCGGTGACTCATTTACGTTATACCGGGTATAGCGTCTAAGCTGCGTCTTGACTCTGGCTATCAACTCCAACGGATTAAAGGGCTTGGTGATGTAATCGTCCGCGCCCAGAGTCAGCCCCGTTATTTTATCCATGTCTTCAACCCTGGCAGTCAGCATGATAATGGGAAACAGATGTTTTTCCCTGATTTTCCGGCAGAGTGTGAAGCCATCCATATCCGGCAGCATTACATCAAGAATGGCAAGACTTAAGTCTTCCTGTTTCAGGCAGTCCAGCGCATCTGTGGCATTGTAAAATTTGCAGACCCGGTAGCCCTCGTTTTGCAGATAGACTTCCACTAAATCAGCAATGGATTCTTCATCATCCACAATCATTATTTTTTCGTTCATGATTTTTCCTCATAGTACCGCAACGGACAGCATTGCGGCAATCGCAATTATGTATATGTCTGTATCATATATCCTATATTCCCCTTGTATAAAAGTAAAGATGACAGGTAAAATCGTAAGAAAATCGTAAGTTTATTTTTTTTTAATGATAATATCCTTCTGAATTTACACATTTTTTTGCATAAAGTGGTATAATATCCGCAAAAGAACGCGTTTTCATTACAACCTGTGAGGGAGACTTCCCATGAAATTTAAGACGAGATTATATATTACCTTTATCATGATTATTGCCCTGCCGATGCTGCTGACAGCTTTGGCGTTTTGCGGAATCGGACTGTATCTGATGAATGTTCAAAAAGGTTTTCCGGCGGATTTCAATTATTCGGCGGTTTCCGAGAATATGAAGGAGATTGTGGAATCCACAGACAAGGCCTTTTTTGTATTGCAGGATCAGGTCAGGGAAGATGCTTCGCGGCTTGCGGATAAAGAATATCTGGAACAGATTAATTCGAATATTGCAAGAAAATCTACATACATTATTGTCCGTAAGGGTTCGGACCTTTATTATGCCGGAAATGAGGAAGCTGCCAAGGCAATTTTTCCCAAGCTGCCGGAGTATGGAGACGGAGAACTTTTGGAGGATTCCGGACTTTATTATGATGAGTTTGACAAATTTGTGAAACAGGTTGATTTTTTGTTTCCTGACGGCGATGAAGGAAGCGCCTTTGTTGTTACCAAGGCGAATTCATTAATTTCCAAGCACTTGCTTGTCGATATGTTTGTGGCCATTCTGTTAATATTGATTTTTACAAGTGTCATGTTAACGCAGTGGATTCATAAAGGTGTGTTCAATCCAATCAATGAGCTGAATATAGCCATGAGGAAGATTAAGGAAGGTAATTTCGAGTATACCTTACAGACGAATGTCAAAGGAGAAATCGGTGATCTGTATCGTAATTATGAGGATATGCGGCTTCGTCTGAAGGAATCTACGGAGGAGAGCCGCAAGAGCGAGGAGCAGAACAGAGAGCTTGTCAGCAATATCTCTCACGACTTGAAGACGCCTATCACAGCGATCAAGGGTTATGTGGAAGGTATTATGGACGGAGTCGCAGATACCCCGGAGAAGATGGACAAGTATATCAAGACCATCTACAACAAAGCAAACGACATGGAACGGCTGATTAACGAGTTGACCTATTATTCCCGTATTGACAATAACAGAATTCCTTACAATTTCCATCGAATCAATGTGGCAGATTACTTCGGAGACTGTGTGGAAGAGGTGGGAATGGATTTGGAACAGCGAAACATTGAGCTGAACTACTCCAATCTGGTAGCACCTGACACGATTGTCATAGCTGATCCGGAGCAGATGAAGAAAGTAATCAATAATATTATCAGCAACAGTATCAAATATATGGATAAGCCACACGGCGTGATAGATATCCGTATTTTGGATGAGGTAGATTCCATCCGGATTGAAATCGAGGATAACGGAAAAGGTATTGCTCAGAAGGATTTGTCAAGAATTTTTGAGCGGTTCTACAGAACGGATGCATCCCGTAATTCAGCCCAGGGAGGCAGCGGTATCGGGCTTTCCATCGTGAAAAAAATTATTGAGGATCATGGCGGCTACATATGGGCTACCGCGAAGGAGGGCGAAGGAACCTGTATGCATTTTGTGCTGAGGAAATATATTGAGTTGGGAAATGAAAAGCAATCTTAAACGGAGGAAGGACAGAATGAGCAAAATTTTGATTATTGAGGACGAAGTTGCTATTGCAGATTTGGAGAAAGATTATCTGGAGCTTTCGGATTTTCAGGTAGATATCTGCAATACCGGAGATGAGGGGCTTGCTGCAGCTCTGAAAGGGGATTACAATCTTGTCATTTTGGATTTGATGTTACCCGGTATGGACGGATTTGAGGTGTGCCGTAAGATCCGGGAGGAGAAAAACATACCGATATTGATGGTATCTGCAAAGAAGGACGACATTGATAAGATCAGGGGACTGGGTCTGGGCGCAGACGATTACATGACAAAGCCTTTCAGTCCCAGCGAACTGGTGGCAAGGGTGAAAGCACATATGGCGCGGTATGAGAGATTGGTGGGTTCAAACCAGAAACCTCAGAACGATATTGTGGAAATCCGCGGAATACGCATTGATAAGACCGCCCGCCGGGTTTATGTGGACGGTGTGGAGAAGACCTTTACCACAAAGGAGTTTGACCTTTTGACCTTCCTTGCGGAAAATCCCAACCATGTGTATACCAAGGAAGAATTGTTCCGTGAAATCTGGGACATGGATTCCATCGGAGACATTGCAACCGTCACCGTACACATCAAAAAGATTCGTGAGAAAATCGAAAAAGATACTGCAAAGCCCCAATACATCGAAACCATATGGGGTGTGGGATACCGCTTTAAGGTATAAATGAAAACAGAACAGTAAAGATGGTGGAAGGGTTCGGGTAAACCATGTTAGAATGTGTGTAACAAATAAAAATTGTGCAGACAGCGGAAAGGCATGGTGAGTTTATGAGTTTCGGACAAAATTTGCAGTTCCTTAGAAAAATGGGAAATGGATATGGTCTATCCGGAAATAACTAAATTGGTAGAGATATGCAATCTGTTCTCCTGTTCTATGGATGAATTGGTGCGGGAGAATATGAAAATAAACGATGAAGCATATTCTGATATTCATTTCCTGCTTTGAAAAGGAGTATGAAAAGAACGGCACTTCGTTCATGGATGTGTATATAGCCATTGAATAGTTGTGTTTGACTTCCTCAGTGATTTGTGAAAGAATAGAGGCAAATCAGATGAGAAGAGGTATTGGTAAATATGCTTCCAGAGGCATTTTTGGAGAGAATGAGGCAGATGCTTGGCGGGGAATATGATGCGTTCCTACAGACTTTCGGGCAGGATAGGTATCAGGCTTTGCGGCTGAATGCCCTAAAACGAAATGCAGAGGGAAAAACGGCAGCGCAGGCTTACGGCTGTGAGAAGGAGACTCAGACCTGTTTTGCAAGCCTGACTCCCGTGCCCTGGGCGGAGAACGGTTATTATTATGATTCGGCTGATCAGCCGGGGAAGCATCCCTGTCATGAGGCGGGGATATACTATATTCAGGAGCCCAGTGCCATGGCTCCGGCAGAGCTGCTTCAGGTGCAGCCCGGGGACAGAGTACTGGATCTCTGCGCTGCTCCCGGAGGCAAGAGTACCCAGTTGGCAGCTAAACTGAATGGAGAAGGATTTCTGCTCTGCAATGAAATTCATCCCTCCAGAGCCAAAATTTTGTCGGAGAATGTGGAACGGATGGGGATTCGGAATGCCTGTGTTACCAACGAGACTCCCGCAAGACTGGCAGAGAACTTTTGGTGCTTTTTTAACAAAATACTGGTGGATGCACCTTGCTCCGGAGAAGGAATGTTCCGAAAGAATGAGACGGCATGTGAGGAATGGAGTCCGGAGAATGTAAGGCTCTGCGCTGAGAGACAGGACGAAATACTTGATTGTGCAGCCAAGATGCTGCGGCCCGGCGGACGACTGGTATATTCTACCTGTACCTTTGCGGAGGAGGAAGACGAGGGAAGCATCCGTAGATTTCTGGAACGACATTCTGAATTTAAAGTGACAGCAGTGGACGGTGCAGCCATGGGTCTGGGAGATTGCGAAGGAAATTTTCCGGGTACGGTTCGCCTCTGGCCTCACAAAATTAAGGGCGAGGGACATTTTGCGGCAGTATTGATAAAGGCGGGAGATACGCCGGAGGGATGGAACGGAAGCATTTCTTCCGGCGAAACCGAAAAGACAGTTTCCGAGAAGGAATTGGAAGAGTACTTTGCTTTCTGCCGGGAAAATCTAAAGGGAACAACAGGACAGGCTATGGACGGAGCGAGATATATCCGCTTCGGAGACAATCTTTATCTTGCACCAAAGGATATGCCGGGGTTGAAAGGGCTGAAGGTTTTGCGGCCCGGTTTACATCTGGGAGAGATAAAAAAGAATCGTTTTGAGCCTTCCCATGCACTGGCTTTGGCTTTGTCGCCGGAGGACACGGTACATGTATGGAATCTGAGATCCGAGGAACTTGCAACAGCCTATCTGAACGGGCTGACTTTTTCGGCAGAGGGAGAGAAAGGCTGGTACCTGATTTGTGTAGACGGCTTCTCTCTGGGCTGGGGAAAGCTGGCGGGAGGTATTATGAAAAATCATTATCCCAAGGGATTGAGGGTGAACCGGTAGATGAAGACAGAAATGATTTATGAGGACAAAGATTTGCTTGTCATCAGAAAGCCTGCAGGGCTTGCAACACAAAGTGCCGGTGTGGGTCAGGCGGATGTAGTCAGTGAGCTAAAAAACTATCTGGCGCGGACAAGCGGAAGTAAGGGACAGCCCTACCTTGGTATTATTCATCGGTTAGACCAGCCGGTGGAAGGACTGTTGGTTTTTGCCAAAAACAAAAATGCTGCGGCAGCACTGACAAAGCAACTGGGCGGGCAGGAGAATTCCGGTCTGTTGAATAAACAGTATTATGCCGTGTTTTGTGGAAAACCTTCCGATAAGGAAGGGGTACTTGTGGATTACATGTACAAAGGAACAGACGGGAAAGCAGTCGTTGTGAAGAAGAAAAGTGTAACGGAAAGTAGCGAAGGACAAAGAGGAGCGAAGGCAGTGCTGCACTATCGGATTTTACAGACGGTGATAATATCCACCGGGGAGGAACTTTCTCTGGCTGATATTCACATTGAAACCGGAAGATTCCATCAGATTCGTGCCCAGATGGCAAATGCGGGAATGGCGCTTTTGGGAGATGTAAAATACGGAGATGAAGAGACGAAGGAATGTTCCGCGAAATTGGGAGTTCGTACAGTTGCGCTTTGTGCATACAAACTATCCTTTATTCATCCGGTTTCCGGCGAAACTTTAAGCTTTGAGACAAAGCCGGAAACGAAGGGATTTTCCTTTTTTCCCCTGTCATGATTTTGGTGAAAACAAACATACTAAGAACAAGGATGAAATGCACGGGAGGTTCTTGGTATGGCAGAAAAACTGAAAGAAAACAGACTTTTGATACTGCTCCTTTTGACAGGAGCAGTTTATTTTTTCTTAAGGGTAATTGCACCTTTGACCGCACCGGTTTTACTTGCCATGCTGTTTGTTACTATTTTTGGGCCGACACTTCAAAAGATGCAGAGTCGAATGAAAATCCATCGTCAGGTGGGAGCAGTTCTGCTGTTATTGATTGCATGCGCAATTCTCATACTTTTGGTGTGGGTTTTGTTTTTCTGGATTGTGGGCAGTTTGCCGGGATGGCTGGGGAATCTGGATTCACTGGAGGAAGATATTTTTTCCGTCATTCATGAGGTTTGCAGTATTGTGGGAAAAACGATCAAAATAGACAATAAATATCTGGAGAATACTATTTTTTCTGCAGTGAGAGATGGAATAGACTGGTTTCAGTTGCAGTTTGTGCCGGATATGCTGTCTCAGTCCCTGGAGTTTGTGAAAGTGGCTGCAACCTTCGGCGGATTTCTGATTAGTTTTCTCATTGCTACCGTATTGCTGGCGAAGGATTATGACAATATAATGAACCGCATGCTGGACAGGGAAGAATGTCACATGCTTCTGGAAATTATTTGCGGAATTATCCGCTATATAGCAACTTACGTGAAGGCGCAGGCAATTATTATGAGCGTAATCGGCGGAACTTCGGCTGCAATTTTGAGCATTTGCGGAATCAGACACGGGGGATTATGGGGAATGCTGGCGGGAATTCTGGATGCATTGCCCTTTATCGGAACGGGAATCGTGCTGGTGCCGCTGGGCGTACAGCAGATTCTGGTGGGAAAATATCTCAGTGCATTCTTTTGCCTGTTGCTTTATGTTACTTGTATATTTATCAGAGAAATTTTAGAGCCTAAGTTGATCGGGAAAAAAGTGGGGGTTCCTCCCATTGCCATTTTGCTGTCCATTTATGCCGGAATCAAACTTTTCGGATTATGGGGAATCATAGGCGGGCCGCTGGGCTTTGTGATGATATACCAGGGGTATTTAAGCATAGAACGGCGGAGGGAAAAGCATTTGACGAACGATAATGAGTAGACTATTATGGAAATATAAGTATTTCTGCTACGGGAGGGGAAAATGTTTTATTATTCAAACAGCGACAAAAAGAGAAAAACCAAGCCTGTAACAGACAGCGTCAAAGACTTTCTGAAGGACCTCATCGACTATGCCGTGTGTCTGTATATTATGCTGATGCTGGCGGTTTTTCCGTTTTATTTTACAGACGGCTATATACATATTGGTTCAGATAAAGCTGAGTTTTTCTGCCGACTGAGCGTAAATGCCGGAAGAGTTCTTGTTTTGCCGGTTTTACTGTATTTGCTGATTAGCCTGGGTATTTTAATGCGGGACAACGGAAAGCAATGTTCATTGAAAAAAATGATGCGAGAAACTATTTCTTTGACAGATATTTTTGCATTTGTTTATTGCGTCGCGCTGTTCATTTCTTATGGATTTTCAGATTACAGAGAAAATGCGTTATGGGGAGCAGAACGATGGTACATGGGTCTTGTGCCGCAGCTTATGCTTATGATGACTTATTTCCTGGTGTCAAAGTTCTGGAAGCCCAGAAGGTGGGTGCTGTTTCTGGTGATTCCGGTATCTGCCGCTGTATTTGCTTTGGGATGTCTGAACCGTTTCGGGATATATCCCATTGACATGAAATATCTGGATCCGTCCTTCATATCCACCATCGGCAATATCAACTGGTACTGTGGATATGCGGTTTCCGTTGTGTTTATAGGTATCGCTTTGTTTTGGCTGGAGCCGGAAATGAAGGGATGGAAAAAGGTGGTGCTTGCGGCATATTCAGTTTTGGGCTTTGTTACTTTGATGATTCAAGGCAGTGAAAGTGGTCTGGTGGCATTGGCTGTTGTATTGCTGGTTATGTTCTGCTGTTCCGTTCATGATAAAGAGCGGATGTTGCTTTTCTGGCAGGATATGGTACTGCTCTGGGGAGGCTGTCTGGCTGTCTATGCGGTAAGGCTGTTTGCACCGAAGGAATACATAATGAATTATATGGATGGATTTGGCGCAAAGCTTACATATGGTGTATTTCCGATTATTATGACAATAGTGTCGGTTGCCGGTTTGGCATGGGTAGAGAAAGGAAAAATAAAAGGTTTCTATTCTGAAAAGCTCTTTGGTGTTTTGGCGAAAACAGTTGTGGTTGGATGCGTGACAGCGGTGTTGGCGGTATTGCTTTTGGCTACGGTGAATACAGCAAAGCCCGGAAGCCTTGGCAGACTGTCGGAGTATAAATTATTTACCTTCAGTCAAAGCTGGGGAAGTAACAGAGGGGCAACCTGGTCCGCGGGCTGGAGGTGCTTTATCAATCAGGATGGACTGCACAAGCTGGTGGGTGTTGGACCGGATTGTATGGCGGAATATCTGTACAGCGGTGAAGATGCAGATTTGATAGCGGATGTAAATGAGAAATTCGGTACAGCCAGGTTGACGAATGCTCACAACGAATGGCTGACGGTTCTTGTAAATATAGGTGTGCTTGGATTGATAGGTTTTGGGGGAATGATTGTCTGCGGTATACGTGAGCTTCTGAAAAAGGGTCGTGAGAATCCGGTTGCCTGCGCATGTGGTTTTTGTCTGTTGGCTTATACAGTAAATAATATATTCAGCTTCCAGCAGTCTATGAGCGTGGGAACCATATTTGTGATTTTTGGCATCGGGGAAGCATTTTTACAAAACGATTGCAAATAGCGTGCGTTCGCTCCGCTAGAGCTTGCGTGTACAAAGCATATACAGTGTCTAATCAAAAAAGAGCCCTCACTGATGTGAGAGCTCTTTTTTTCATCGGCGCGACGTGATTCGAACACGCGACCTCTGCGTCCCGAACGCAGCGCTCTACCAAGCTGAGCCACGCGCCGATACGAAATAAATCGTAACAGTAAAATAATAAATAAAAAGAGATTGATTGTCAAGTAAAAAACGAATAAGATAGAAGAAAAAGCGGAAGCTGAAGCGATAAAAACAGAAAGGCAAGATGAGGAAATGAAGGATTGTCTGCAATTATTTGACAACCGGACAGCGGAATGGTTTCGAGAGAAGCTGGGTGCGCCTACGCAGGTGCAGGAGGCTTCCTGGCCTGCCATTGCCGCGGGAGGACATGTACTTGTGTCCGCACCTACCGGGACGGGAAAAACCCTCTCTGCTTTTCTGGTATTTTTGGACAGACTCAAAAAGCAGGCAGAGGAAGGGAGTCTGAAGCAGGAACTGCAGCTTATTTATGTATCACCTTTGAAATCTCTTGCGGCTGATATTCGTGAAAATTTGCGTAGGCCGTTGGAAGGGATTGGCGGGGAGAAACTGATTTCCGTGGCAATTCGAACCGGAGATACTACACAAAAAGAGCGGCAGCAGATGGTAAAAAAGCCGCCACATATTCTGATTATTACGCCGGAGTCTCTGTATTTAATGTTGACAAGTAAGACAGGGCAGAATGTGCTCTGTACCGCAAAGGCAGTTATCATAGACGAACTGCATGCCCTGATTGATACAAAGCGGGGCGCACATTTAATGCTGTCTATAGCGAGATTGGATGTACTATGCAAAAAGCCCTTGCAGCGTATCGGTCTTTCCGCTACCATTGCGCCCCTTGAGCAAGCTGCGGAATATCTGGCTCCCGAGCCTGTCATGATAGCAGCGCCATCTATGGAAAAGAAAGTACAATTGCAGATTTTAAGTCCTTATGCGGATACAAATAAAAAGAAAAAAGACCCGGTGTGGCAGGAACTTGCTGCGCTGGTGTACCGATATTGTCAGGGAAACCGCAGTGTCATCGCATTTGTGGAGGGCAGGAGATATGCGGAGAAGCTTGCCTATTATGTAAATCTTCTGGGCGGAGAAGATTTTGCCCGGGTGCATCACGGAAGTCTTTCCAAGGAACAGAGGCAGGAGACGGAGGAGGATTTGCGAGAAGGCAGATTGCGGCTTTTGTGTGCAACTTCTTCTATGGAACTGGGAATCGATGTCGGTGATATTGATCAGGTGCTTCAGGTGGGCTGCCCGCGTACTATTTCAGGTACCATGCAAAGACTGGGACGGGCCGGGCATAATCCAACACGAACCAGTGTCATGTATTTATTTCCCAGAACAGCTGCAGAGTGTTTACAGTGTGGGATGACGGCGCAGTTGGCCCGGGAAGCACAGGTAGAACGGTTGAATCCGCCGGAGGGATGTCTGGATGTGCTGGCACAGCATTTGGTTTCCATGGCAGCTTTTCAGGGTTATGAAATAGATGAGGTGATGGAGCTTCTTCCCAGAGCGTGGCCCTTCAGGAATGTAACAAGGGAGGATGTAAAAGCGGTTCTGGGCATGCTGGCGGGAGATTATGAACATGAAAGAGACATGCCGGTGCGGCCTCGAATTCTTTACGACAGAATCCATGAGCGGGTGGAAGGTGACGGCTACAGCAGGATGCTGGCAGTTTCCGCAGGGGGAACTATTCCCGACAAAGGGCTTTACACCGTACGGACAGAGGACGGTGTGAAGGTTGGCGAGGTGGATGAGGAGTTCGTCTACGAGACCCGGAGGGGAGATAAGTTTATTCTGGGTGCCTTTGCCTGGCAGGTAACAAATATCGGCAGAGATACGGTCAGTGTGGTACAGGCTCCCGTGGAGGGCGCAAAACTTCCTTTTTGGAAAGGGGAATTGAAGGGTAGAAACAAGGAAACAGGCACCGCATTCGGCAGAATATATCGTAAACTTCAGGAGGCAGAGGAAGACGGAAGGCTGACGGAAGCCTTGGGGAATCTTGGATTGGACGATTCTGCCACAAGTCTCGCCGCAGGATATTTGCAGCGACAAATTGCCGCTACAGGAGGATTGCCCGATGACAGAACGATTATAGCGGAACATTTCATGGATCAGTCCGGTAACAGCCAGCTGATGATTCACTCTGTTTTCGGAAGACAGATTAACAGTCCGCTGGCTTTGCTGGTGGCTCAGACTGCCAGGGAAGAGTTGGATATCAATATTGGAAGTGTGGACGAGGAGGATGGTTTTCTGCTTTATTCCTATGGAAGCGGAGTAATTCCGGAGGGCTTGTTATATCGGGTGAATGCAGAAACTTCGGAAGCCGTTTTGTCGGCGTTGCTTCCGGCGACCCCGCTTTTTAACATGGCATTTCGCTATAACTGCGGCAGAGCGCTGATGATGGGTGTGCGGAAGAACGGAAGACAGCCCCTTTGGATGCAGCGGCTTCGCAGTGCCGAAATGCTGGACCGGGTGGTACGGGAAAGGGAACATCCTTTGATTCGGGAGACCAGACAGGAGTGTATGAGACAGCTCTGGGATGTGGCGGGAGTAAGGGAAATATTGGAAATGATTCACGCCGGAGAAATTGCAGTACGTGAGATATATACGGATACGGCTTCACCAATGTCCCTGCCGTTACAGTGGAGTCAGGAGGCTGCGGTGATGTATGATTACTCGCCCACGCCTCGGGGAATTCATGCTGCTGTGGAAGAAGCATTGAAACAGGAAAAGGAGTTGGTGCGTCCGGGAGCAGAGGAGCTTTCCCGGGTGCAGGAAAGAGGCAAGCTTCCCGGGGATGAGAGACAGCTTCATTCTCTTTTGATGACAGAAGGAGATTTAGCGGCCGGTGAACTGGAAATTCCTGTGGAGTGGCTGGAAAATCTGGCAGCGGAGGGCCGTGCGGTATATCTGGAGCAGGGACTATGGATTGCGGCGGAACAGCAAGGACAGTATCAGCAGGCCTTGGAGAATCCAAAATGCGAAGAGGCATGCCATATCGTCCGCCGTATGTTGCGCTATCGGGGCGGAGCATGCGCAGAACAGGTAGCCGGGCGCTACGGCTGGACAGAGGAAATTGCCAGGGAAGTGCTTGAGGAGCTATGTCGGAAGGGAGAGGTCGTTGCTCAGGAGGAAACTTTTGATACCAAGGGCGTAGCTGAGCCGATTCCGGATATGGGTGATACCGGAACAATCACTTTGCGTGAGTCGAATGGTTTGAATGCTGTATCAGGGCAGAAGCAGGTGATATACTACCATGCTGAGTTATATAAGCGGGCACGAATTAATACGTTAAGAAATCGCAGGGAGGAGATTGTCACCTGCCATCCGGAAAATTATGCGGCACTTCTGTTTTCCCGTATACAGCGTTCTGCTCCCGGAGAGGAATGTCTGAAGGAAACAATTGCTTCATTTGCGGGAACAGCTGTACCTGCAAATTTGTGGGAAGAAGTAATTTTACCTGCCAGAGTTAGAAATTACAGAGAGGGACTTCTGGATAACTTTCTGGCGGAAGGAGAGTATTTCTGGCACATGGAAGAAGGCGGAAGGCTTCGCTTTGATACCACGGAAAGAATTGACTGGGACAGAGATCCGGAGGTGCCTTGGGACACGCTGTCGGACAAGGAAAGACTTGTGGCGGAAGCGCTGTTGAGGCGGGGAGCCAGCTTCATGCAGGCTCTGAACAATGTATTGCCGGGAGAGTCCCCCCATGATACGTTGCTTTCCTTGCTGGAAAAGGGAATTGTGTGTGCGGACAGCTTTGTACCGGTGCGCCAGTGGCTGAATTATGTGAAAACACAGAAAGCCACGGTAAGGCAGCGGGTGAATGTCCGGGTGAAGGCTCTGCAGGCAGGACGCTTTGACCTGGTACGCCCTCTACGTCCGATGACGGTACAGGAGCAAATGGACGGCTGCTTTGACCGATATCTGATTTTATGCCGGGAAACGGCTGCCGCTTACGGTCTGTCCTGGCAGGAAGCACTGAAACTTCTGAGGGTCCAGGAGTACACGGGACAGGTGAGAAGAGGTTATTACGTAAAAGGACTTTCCGGGGCGCAATTTATCCGCAGAAAAGACTTTGAGAGCGTCACTGCGGCCCTGCTGCATCCCCGGAAGGAGACGATGTGGCTGAATGCTGCTGACCCGATACAGCCCTGGGGAAAATTGCTTCCTCATGAGGAAGACAGAGGGTTTATCAATGTGCCGGGGACGGTCATTGCTTTTCGGAGCGGCTTGCCGGTGGCGCTCATGGAGAGACAGGGCAAGACACTGCGCATTTTTAATGGAGCGGAGCCGGAGGAGGTTATGTCTCTGTTTACTGATGAATATAGACGGGGCAGAATCCTTCCCGGGAAAAAACGCATCGTTGTAAAAGAATATCCGTCCGAAGCGGCAGTACTGCTGACAGAGAGTGGCTTCCTGCGGGAAATGCAGGACTATGTTTTGTACCGGTGAGTTGAAAATTGCTTTTGAAAATGTATA
>JALEIR010000085.1 GCA_022769665.1 Lachnospiraceae bacterium
GAGGGGCTCCCGCAGGTCGTGCTCCCTGGGCGCGTCCCTGAGGCGCTCCCGCAGGCCTTGCTCCCTGGGCGCTTCCCTGAGGCGCTCCCGCAGGCCTTGCTCCTGCCGGTCTTGTGCCCTGGGTATTTCCGTGGGGTGCTCCCGCAGGTCTGCCGTTTGAAGGTTTCTCCGCTCCCACAGTATGCATTACCCTGCCGCTATTGCCGGGGCGATCCGCTCCGCGTCTTCTGAGGGTCTCGTTCTCCACTTCATGGAAATATGCCGCATCCATCATATCCTTCAGTTTAAATATCAGAAGTGCAATTGCAGCAGAGGCAGCTACAATTAACAGGACGAGAATAATAATAACCACTTTCTCTGTCTTTGCGGTTTTATGCGCTACCTCATAAGCTGCCGCATTGTTTGTTACCTTGTCAAACAGGCCCTGAATATCATGCTTTTCCGCCACTTCTTTCGTGTTATCTATCAGATACCAGGTACCGTCTATCAGCATGGTGTCATAATCTTTTACTTCCTCAGGCTCCGGAGCTGCTATCGGCTCTTCCGGAGTTGTTGTGGGTTCCTCTACAGGTGTCTCCGTGTAAGGTGTCAGTTCCTCTGACGGTTTCACATAATCGGAGCGGATAAAACCGGTTACCTCCGTATTATTTGCGCTGAAACTAACCTGATACCACACCTTTCCGTCGCTGCCGTTTGCCGTTCCCGTAACAGTTACGGCAAGACCGTTGGATACGGTTTGCACAATCTGGCTTGTCGTGGAAGCATTGCTTCTTACTCTGACGGACGAACCGCCGGAAACCGTTGCGCTGACAGGATTCACTGCCGTTACCTCCGCAGGAGTCTCATTCACAGGCGTGGTGCCGGTGGTAGTATTTGTCGTTGACTCAACAGGCGTCACGGTAGCCGGTGTGCTTCCGTCCGTAATCTGTACCAAATCCGAGCGGATATACCCCAGTGTGTCAGCATTCACAAAGGTCTGATACCAGATATAACCATCGCTTCCCTGTACCTGGCTCTTAATAGAAATCACCTTGTCCTTTTCGGTACTTCCGATTATCTCACTGGTACTGCTTGCTTCTCTTCTGATGTTTGCACTGTTGGCAATTACCTTTGCCTGACTTTCTGCGCGGCTTACAATTGCAAAGCAATCCGCAAACAAGCCAAGTCCCAGCGCAAGTACCAGTGCCAAAGCAACCGATAAGAATCTTTTCTGTACATTTCCTGTTTTTTTCATATGCTTTCCTTTCTTCAGGTTCCACTGTTGGTTCGGGTAAAACGCTTCTGTCCGTCTTCGCCCTTTTGTCCCAATCCAAAACCCTGTATATTTTTCTTAATCTGTGCTCTCTGTCTCGCTTCAAGGTTGCGGTGAAGGGCCATTTCACACTCAGGGCAATACTCTCCGTAACGAATCGCCTTCCCGCACATCTCACAATGCAAAAAGGCTCTGGAATCCGCAGACACTTCAAGACGCCCGTCCTTCAGCATTTGTCGGATTGTGCGTTGGGAAACCCCGATTGCCTGTTCAATCTGCGCTGCTGTCACACCCTTATGTTCCTCAATATAGAGACGTACCTTACCGTAATCATCATAATCTACTGCATTGCAATCCTCGCAGTGATACTCGCCGACTCCCTTAAACACCATGATTCCGCCGCATTTTTTGCATATGCGGGGGACATGATACTTATCCTCCAATATAATCGCATCCATAGAACTTGTCTCCTCCTTTGTTAACCGGATGAAAGAAGTGGATGTTACGCTTCATCTATCGCTTTGCCGATATCATGGCGCATGTACTTATTTTGGAAGGATACCCACTCCGTTGCTTCGTAGGCTTTCGCTCTCGCTTCCTTCAGAGTAGCACCCTTTGCCGTAATACCCAGTACTCTTCCGCCGTTGGTTACAATACGTCCTTTATCATCAAACTTACTTCCCGCATGGAAGCAGTAATAGTCTTCCTTTCCATCAAATTGCTCCAGTCCCGTTATCTCAAATCCTTTCTCATAGGAGACGGGATAACCGTCGGATGCCAGAACCACGCAAACTGCCGCATTGTCTTCAAACTGCAAATCTATTTTGTCCAAGGTGCCGTCAATGCAGGCATCAATCACATCCATGATATCATTCTTCATTCTGCAAAGCACCACCTGTGCCTCCGGGTCACCGAATCTTGCATTATATTCCAGTACCCTGGGACCCTTTGGAGTCAACATCAGGCCGAAGAAAATCACTCCTTTAAACTCTCTTCCCTCTGCAGCCATGGCATCCACGGTAGGCTGATAAATATATTTTTTACAGAATTCATCCACTTCCTTTGTATAGAAGGGACTGGGTGAAAAATTACCCATTCCGCCGGTATTTAAGCCCTGATCTCCATCCTTTGCACGCTTATGGTCCTGTGCGGAGGTCATGGGTTTAATCGTCTTTCCGTCAACAAAGGACAACACGGAAACCTCTCTTCCGGTCATGAATTCCTCAATGACCATCCTGTTTCCGGCGCTTCCGAAGTGCTTGTCCATCATGATTTCCTTCACTCCGGCTTTGGCCTCCTCCAGCGTATTGCAAATTAATACTCCCTTGCCCAGTGCCAGACCATCCGCTTTCAGGACAATCGGCATCGGAGCCGTCTCCAGATACTTCAGCGCCTCCTCAGGATTGTCAAAGGTTTCGTAAGCTGCGGTAGGGATATTGTATTTCTTCATCAAATCCTTGGAAAAAGCCTTGCTTCCCTCCAGAATTGCCGCATTCTTTCTGGGTCCGAATACCCGGAAGCCTTCCGCCTCCAGTGCATCCACCAATCCGCCCACCAGCGGGTCATCGGGAGCCACAAATACCAAATCTACTTTTTTCTCCTTTGCATATGCAATCACCTTGTCAAAATCCATAACACCGATAGAGGGATCACATTCCGCTATCTGTGCGATTCCCGCGTTACCGGGTACACAGTAAAGTTCATCCACTCTCTTACTCTTTCTCATGCTGACTGCAATGGCGTGCTCTCTTCCGCCCCCGCCTACGATTAAAACCTTCATTGCGTTACCTATGCCTTTCTATATTCCTCAACTTTATCTCTGTACCTTTATTTCTGACTTTTCTGTTTTACGGACCTTGTCGTTCACCACCTCTATTCTTCCGTTGGCAATATCATCGATAGCCTTGGGGAGCAGAATCCACTCTGCCTGCTCCATGACACGCTTCTGAAGAACCTCCGGTGTATCATCATCCTCAATGTACACAGCCTTCTGTGCGATAATCGGGCCCTCGTCCATTCCCTCGTTGACAAAATGCACCGTAGCTCCTGTCACCTTAACGCCTCTCTCCAGTACTTTTTCATGCACTTTCAAGCCGTAATAACCGACTCCGCAGAAAGAAGGAATGAGAGACGGATGAATGTTCACAATACGATTGGAAAACTTCTTTACCATATCCTCGGGAATTCTTACCAAAAATCCCGCCAATACAATCAAATCGGGATTCAACTCGCACATCTTCTCCGTAAAGGCACGGTTAAAAGCTGCTCTGTCAGAAAAACTCTTCGGTGACATACAGATTGCGCAAATCCCGTGATTTTCTGCTCTGGTCAACGCTTTCGCTCCGGCATTATTACTGATGACAGCTATAATTTCCGTATTTGTTATTTCCTTTTTATCAATGGCATCCAGAATCGCCTGCAGGTTGGTGCCGCCGCCGGACACACATACCACAACTCTTAACATACGGTAACTCCTTTGTCTCCTGCCTCGCAGTAACCCACAATGTAAGGAGTCTCCCCTGCCGCTCTGACAGCCTCCAGGGTCTTATCCGCATCGGTAGAGTCTACAGCCAGCACCATGCCGAGACCCATATTATAGGTATTGTACATCATATGTTCTTCTATCTTACCGGTCTTCTGCAAAAGCTTGAAAATAGCGGGGATTTCATAGCTGTCTTTCTTCACCACTGCGCGGATTCCTTCCGGTAGCATTCTGGGAATGTTCTCGTAGAAACCACCGCCCGTAATATGGCTGCAGCCCTTTACGGTAACTCCTGCATTTTTGATGGATTTCATAGCCTTTACATAAATTCTGGTAGGCACAATCAGGGCTTCGCCCAGAGTCGTACCGAGTTCATCATAATATGTATCCAAGCTTTCCTTTGTCATCTCAAAAACCTTGCGCACAAGAGAAAAACCGTTGGAATGAACTCCGGAAGATGCGATTCCGATGAGGGTATCGCCGGGTTTTATATTTTCGCCGGTAATCATGTCCTTCTCATCCGCAACGCCAACCGTAAATCCTGCCAGATCATACTCATCCTCAGGCATCAGTCCGGGATGCTCTGCTGTTTCTCCGCCAATCAGTGCGGCGCCTGCCTGCTTACAGCCCTCTGCAACACCTTTCACGATTTCTGCGATTTTCTCCGGATAATTCTTACCGCAGGCGATATAATCCAGGAAAAAGAGAGGTTCTCCGCCGGCACATGCAACATCGTTGACGCACATTGCTACGCAATCAATTCCTACGGTATCATGTTTATCCATCAAAAATGCCAGTTTAATCTTTGTACCGACGCCATCTGTTCCGGACAAAAGCACCGGCTTTTCCATACCTTTGACTGCCTCCATGGAAAAAGCACCGGAGAAACCGCCTAAGCCCCCCAAAACTTCGGGTCGCATGGTCTCCTTCACATGCTTTTTCATCAGCTCCACTGACTTATATCCTGCTTCGATATCTACTCCTGCGTTTTTGTAATCCATTTTCTCCTCATTTCCGGCACATGTAGCCATTCTAAATTTATCGTGTGGTAACCGTTACCACTCATCTTTGGGCACGTCTGTCAGCGACTTTGAAACCGTAACCTCAATATGCCTTGTAGCCAACTTCCTGCAGCCTTGCGTCCTTTGCTTCCACCTGTTCCTTCAGCTTCGCACTATAAACTTTCAGCTTTTCCAACAGTTCCGCATCTGATGTGGCCAGAATTTTTGCTGCCAGCAGTCCTGCATTTGCACCTCCGTTAATTGCTACCGTAGCAACCGGTATACCTGAAGGCATCTGCACAATAGAATACAGGGAATCTCTTCCTCCCAGAGATGTGGTATGCATGGGGATGCCGATAACCGGCATAGGGAAAATTGCGGCACACATACCCGGCAGATGTGCAGCCATGCCCGCTCCCGCAATGATTACCTTAAATCCTTTTTCTTCTGCAGTCTTCGCATATTCAAAGAACACATCCGGCTCCCTGTGCGCACTGATAATTTTCATCTCATACGGAATTCCCAATTCCTCCAGAATATCCGCTGCCTTTGCCATAACAGGCATATCCGAATCACTGCCCATCACAATGCCGACCTGCGGCTTACCATCAACCTTAGCCATGATGTCCTCCTTCATCTACTGTTTATTCTCTCATTAGTTTACTAAAATCAGACAGTTTTCGCAACCACTAACTTCTTAAATAAGATTTAATTTTCAAATGCTTCGTTTAAGGGTTCCGTACCGGGAAGTACAAATCTGCCGTTTTCGATGATGGCAATCCGGGTTCCGTCCTTTTGAACCGCTGTCAGGCTGCCCAGTTCATCGTAAGGAATGGTAATATCCGTATGGCAGTTGAAATAAGCCTCCGCAGGCTTTGTGTTTCGAAGTGCCGCGCGGGAGTTCTCTCTTGCCACAATCTCCTTGCCGTCCGGATTATATACCCTGACATCTTCAGTATGGGAATAACAGGTGTCCCCAACAGCAAAATGAGGACCCGTTTTCTCTGCAATCAGAATCGGCAGTTTCGCCTCCACATTCAGCCTTCTTGCCATCACATAAGCCGTAGTGTTTGTTCCGATGGCAAATTCGCCCAGCGGAAGGGTTTCATGGCGGAACAGGACATTTTCTTTGACAAAATTTCTGTTTTCCTCCTCCGATGCAAAATTGTCACAGGTGTAATCCTTTATCATACCGTCTTCAAACGTAATTGCCAGATTCCGGTACTCCAGGCCCTCCAGAAATACCTTTGTCACGTGGAGAATTCCGTTGGTTCCTTCCAATACGGGAGACGTAAACACCTCACCTACGGGAATATTGACATCAGCAACACAATTCTCGAAAATAGTCTCCTTGGCCGGATCTTTCAGCTTCCAGAGGTTTACCTTCAGGTCTGTCCTGTTGTCTCCACAGCCCTTTATCTCACAATAATCTGCGGTGTCCAACGTATCTATCAGCTTCTGCTGTACATTTCGATACAGCATGTAATCCAGTGTATTAAGCTTTATGGTCTCGTCGAACAGTTCCCGAAAGACGGGGCCCACCTCCGGAACAGGAAATGCGATAATGGTAAAGCTGCGCTCCTCCTCGATGATATACTCCTCGGTAATGGCTCTGTTCTGGCTGACAAATTCAACCCAGAGTTTGTTCTGCTCCTCGGAAAGTTTCAGTGCTTCCTTCTTATTGACAGGATGAAACTCCTTCTCGCCAAAGGTTTCCACAACTGCAGGTCCCGCATAGCCTTTTGCGGCTTCCTTATACTTTTCAAAAGCCGTGCGCAGCACTTCCAGACGGCGATTCACATAGTTTCTGTCCAAAAACAGCGCCCTGTCATCCTTGTGGTCATAGCCGTACTGTCGGTTGACGGTTCCGCCCACGATATGGTTTTCACCTGCAACAGGCTTCAGTCCCAGTTTTTTAAAATTATCCAGCGCCCGCCGCATCATCCGTTCAAACCCGATATGATATCGGATATTTACCGTATTTTTTTGGGATAAATCCTTTCCGGTGACCTCAAAGCCGATACGATACCCTTCCGTGTAGGTATCAGCCATGGCTGCAATGGTTTCTTCCGGCAGACCCGCCAGATACCCGGCCGTCTCCAGTTCATTATCATCCACATACTTACCATAGGCATAGAGGTATCGCACATCATTTAAATCACAGTTCCTAATGATATCGGCGACAAAGCACCCCTCAGGACATACCATCTGCCGTACATCCCTTTCGGTCCTGATGTCAGCATAATCGCTCATATACCAATACAGAGTTTTCCTGATATTCTCTTCGGAAGGCAATGCCTGATTCTCATTCCATTCATAGGTAAAGGCCGCATAAACCTCCGCAAGCAGCTCCAGTCCGATCACAACCTGCTCCGTCTCTCCCTGATACAGATATTCAATCATTCTTCGCAGTTCAGCATAAAGCCAGCAAAGCTCCTGTCCGAATTTACCCAGCTTTCTGACAGCATACGCCGGATTGCCGTAACTCTCCTCATAATGCTCCGGCAGGATATCGGCGTACAAGGCATGATTCCGTCTCTGCAGTTCTTCAAGAGATGCCGTTTTCAAGCCTCCCTCTTCCAAAAAGCATTTTGTGTCATGGAGCAGTATCACAAAGGATGCCATCTCGTCAAAATATTCTTTGAACTCTTTTCCGCAGCACTGTTCTCCGGGGATTTCCCGAATTCTCTCCAGCACAAGCTGATAACGCTCCTCCAAAAGTTCTCTTTGCTCTTTTTCACTCATCATAAATTCGCTCCCGCATATAAAATAATACTGATACTGAAAAGTGCCAGCAAATTCAGCAACGTTCCCAAAACAGGAAACAATCTGTAACAGTTTTTATCCCGCCACGACAAAATTCCCATCACGATTCCCACCGTTGAAAACACCAGTGCAAGAATCCCTGTAAATCCGAATCCCGTTTCTGCCACCCCATGATTTCGGTAGGACAGAAAAATTACTGCACCCAGAGACAAAAGACTGATTACCCCAAGGATTGTGGACATAATGGATCTCTCTGAATGCCGTTTATTGGTAAAAATATAATTTTTTCTTTTCTTCATATAAACTCTAAAAGGGCACTCCCCGGAAAAGTCTCTTTACCTTTCGGGAAATGCCCAATTCTGCTCCTGCTTTTTTAAAATAAAATCTTCGACTTTCTCGCAAGCAGCCTGCCTCCGGTGACAATTAACAGTATACCTGTAACAATTCCCACAACCAGTGTAATTACGCCGACAGCGATATTGGTAGCTCCCGCAGCCTTCATTGTCTTGTAAACCTTCTGCTCCATCATATTACTTCCTTTCGCCTTCTTTTCTCCTGTTACCAGAATATCATTTTCTTCGCTCATTTTTTCGTTAAACACCGTATGTTTCATAATATTTATCAATCGCCGCCTTTAATGTATCGTCAATGTATATCTGTCCCTTGTAGGGTCTGTTGTACAGATGCTCAATTACTTCCTGCATGGTCACAATCGCTCTTGCTTCAATATCGTACTTTTCTTTGATTTCCGCCAGGGCGCTGACCTTTCCGCCAAGTCCTTTTTCCATACGGTTCAGGGATACCATCAATCCCTTGATTTCAACATTTCCCTGCGCCTTGATGATAGGGAAAGTCTCTTCAATGGATTTGCCCGAGGTTGTCACATCCTCGATAATTACCACTCTGTCTCCGTCTTTGATACTGCTGCCCAACAGGATTCCCACATCTCCGTGATCCTTTATCTCTTTGCGGTTGGAACAGTAGCGGATATCCTTCCCGTACAATTCGCTGTATGCCATGGTGGTAGCAACACTCAGCGGAATTCCCTTGTATGCCGGGCCGAACAGCACATCAAAATCATCACCGAAGTTGTCATGAATTGCCTTTGCGTAATACTCTCCCAGCTTCTTCAGCTGCGTTCCGGTCACATATGCTCCCGCATTCATAAAGAAAGGAGATTTTCTTCCGCTCTTTAAAGTAAAATCACCAAATTTCAATACATGGCTGTCTACCATGAACTCAATAAATTCCTGCTTATATGCTTCCATTTTCCGTCTCCTTTGCAGTTCTGAACCTTCTTCATATTAACATAAACCGAATAGGTTTTCAACAGGCGATTCGCCATTTACCCATCATTCACCCAAAATAAAAAGGACTCCAAAAGGAGCCCTTTTCAAAATCTTCTGTTTCATTAACCCTTTACCGCACCACCGGTAACACCTTCCACATAGTACTTTTGTAAGCACATAAAGAGAATGGTGATGGGTACTGCAATCAGGACACCGCCTGCGCAGAATCTGGTAAAGTAACCCTGATAGTCGTTGGTCTTTACCCAACGGTACAATGCAACCGCTACGTTGTAGCTGTCGCTGTAACCGAAAGCTACATAGGATGCAAAAATGTAATCGCACCAGGGAGCCATAAACGCTGTCAACGCTGTATAAATAATGATGGGCTTTGACAGAGGAATAATCTGGGTAAAGAAGATTCTCGCTCTGGAAGCACCGTCAATTCTGGCCGCTTCATCCAGGGTCTTGGGAATGGTATCCATGAATCCCTTACATACATAATAGCCCATGCCGGAGCTTGCCACGCCGATGAGTACCAGGCCGGGAATGGCACCTGCCTGGGTCAGCCCAACCTGCTTCAACAGGAAGTACAGACAAATCATGGTCAGGAAGCCGGGGAACATGCCCAGAATAAGGCACACTCTCATCCACACCGCTCTCAGTTTAAATCTCAAACGGGAAAGAGAATAACTTACCATCAATACCATACAGGTCTGTCCGATGGAGATAAATGCTGCAATAATTAAAGTATTTCCGTACCAGCGGAAAAACTGGCTTTCATCCGAGAACAGCCATTTGTAGGAATCCAGTGAAAATTCTTTCGGTAACAGGTAACCTACCATTCCGCCGAATTCCGTAATATAGGAACGGAAGCTCTGTAAAACAATGCAGACAAACGGAATCAGCCATATAATACTAATCAGGATTAACACCGCATATGCAATTGCATTGCTCAATGCCCTATGCTGCTTGTGTATCTTTTCTTTTTTAGCCATTATTGGAATCCCTCCTCATCTCTGACTGACGGCAACAGACCGTAAGCCACCAGTGATGTAACTGCCATTACCACGAATACCATGATACCGATTACAGCAGCCATAGCATAGTTTGTCTCGTTGACCGTCATCTTGTACAGCCAGGTTACCAGCAAATCCGTGGAGCCGGCGCTTCCTGCCAGATTCATGGACTGAGGGCCTCCGCCGGACAACAGGTAGATAATGTTGAAGTTGTTGATGTTTCCGGTAAAGGAAGTCAACAGGTAAGGACCTGTGACAAACAACATATAGGGCAACGTAATCTTGCGGAACATCTGCCAGCCGTTTGCACCGTCAATTTTTGCACTCTCATACAAATCCGAGGGAATATTCATCAAAATACCGGTAGAAATCAGCATCAGATAAGGTATACCTACCCAGCAGTTGATGATAATAATGGTAATCCTCGCCAGTGTCGGATTGGTCCAGAACGGAATATATTCCGATATCACGCCCCACTTCATCAGGTAGGAGTTAATCAGTCCGTCATTGGCAAACAACTTGGAAACGTAAAGCAGGGAAACAAACTGAGGGATTGCGATAGTCATAACCAGAATGGTTCTCCACATCTTCTTAAACTTGATTCCCTTTTTATTAATCAAAATTGCAACTCCCATTCCCAGGAAATAATTCAGGAAGGTTGCAAAAAATGCCCAAATCAATGTCCAGCCCAAGACACGGAAGAAAGTACTTCCGAAACCGTCAGAGCCGAAAGATAACAAATTTCTGAAGTTTTCAAAGCCAACCCAGGTAAAGAGTTTTCCGGGGGGCTGATGGTTGTAATCATAGTTTGTGAACGCAACACAAATCATGAACAAAATCGGCAAAATCATAAACACGAAAATGCCCAGTGTAGGAAGAGCCAGCATGGTCACATGGAACTTGGAATCCAGCATCTGGTGTAAATCCTCACGGGCAGTAGGAACCGCTTTGCCTTCTTTTGCACGTAACTCCTCATTGCGGTTTTCGCGCACATTGACACGCCAAATCAGAAGAAAGAACAAAGTAAACAGAACGCTCAGAAGACCCCACAGCAATATCAAAAAGCTGTTGTCTCCATACACGGTTACAAAAGTTGTGAGATCCATGTATGTTGCCTCGGTACCCAAGGTCGTTAACTTGGCCAGATACTGTGCACCGAATCCCACCATGTACCAAATATATAATATTTCTATTGCGAGAAGACCGATGCCTCTCAAAAAACACTTTCTCATCAGAGGACCGAAGCCCATAATCAGGAAAGAGACCTTCGTCTTCCAGTCACCTTCTTTGAAGGTAACTCCGATTTCCTTGATATCTCTGCCAATCCATTTAAAAAAGCCCGCAACTTTTTTCATAGTACCTCCAGGTCTGCACTGCCGCCTCGGGCAGAATACTCATGTAATAATACGAAAAAGATAGGGGAGAGGTATCTCTCCCCCCTATTCTTCGTTTTTCTTCTTTTATCTTACTGTGCAGCATAACCGATGCAGTCATTCTGGAACTGCTCCAGAACTGCCTTCAGGTCATCATCCGAAGTATCCTTTGTAATATTTCCGGAGATTATGTCATCACCGAGAGAGGTTGCACGAGACCAGTAATCGTTAGGATAGTTGCCCTGAGGAATTGCATAGTTCAACTGTGCAGCCAATGCAGCCAGTGCAGGGTTAGCCTGAACAGCTTCGTTAGCCTGTGCGGTCAGGTTGGAAGGCCCCCAACCGAAGCCCTCAAATCTTGCAAGCTGAGAATCGGTGTTGGTCAGATACTTAGCCAGCTCCAAGCATACGCGAAGCTTTCCTGCTTCGGTCTGAGGCTTAACGCCCAGAAGCTTGAATCCGCCGAATCCGCCGAGCTGATATTCCTTACCGTCGGAACCGGTAAAGGTAGGCAGCTTTGCACAAGCATAATTCTCACCGAGCATATCCTGCATTGCGGCGGAATCCCAAGTACCGTCTACGATAGCGCCTGCGTTAATTGCATTACCTGCAGCAGAACCGTTCTGGAAAGAAGGAGAAGACTGCAGTTCGATAATCTCCTTCAGAGCCACAAGACCCTGCTCGGAAGCATAGTTAATATTGCAGTTTGTAAATCCGCCTTCATCGTTGGTATCGTAGGTCAAAGTACAACCGGTACCGAAGAAGAATGCTGTCTGATACCAACCGGAGTTGATTTCAAAGTAGAAGTTCTTTCCTGCCTTTTCGCAGTCAGCTACGATAGCTTCCAGAGAGTCGGGGTTGGTAACCACGCTCTTGTCATAGTACAGGAAATATCCGTTATCGGAAGTCATAGGGAATGCGTAAACAGTGCTTCCTACGGTAGCTGCACCAACGGCACCGCCGTCGTTCTCTGCTGCAATCCACTCGTCATAGCCGGTTCCTGTCAGCTGCTGAAGAGCACCTGCGGATACCAGACGTGCAATCTGGTCCTGTGCGAAGCCGAAGATATCAGCGCCGCCCTCAACGTCTGCAATCATGTTGGATGCTGCATCGCCTTCACCAACAGATTCAACGGTTACTGTGTAGTTAAAGCCGTTATCTGCCATGAACTTGTCAGCCAGCTCCTGGGTCAGACCTGTAACTGTGTCTGCTGCCCAAATGGTAATGTTACCTGAGCCATAATCAAATGCCTCATCAGAAGACTGTGCTTCGGAAGAAGGTGTCTCACTCTGTGTGCTCTCCTTGCTGTCAGCAGCAGGGGTGTTGTTTGCTGTGTTGTTATCGGAGCCACAACCGGTCATCATAGCAGCGGTCATAGCAGCGACAAGCAATGTTGCCAATACTTTCTTTTTCATATTCATCCTCCTACAAATGTTTAGCGATTTATTTGTTTCTTTTTGTTTCGCTTGACTAGATAGTACCATATGATTTTGCTATCGTCAACACATTTTTTGTGCAGTTTCCATAAAAAAAATAGGTTTTACTATTACTTTTGTGCAATTTTACACTCTTACCGAATTTTTTTGTTTGTAAGTTTCGAAACATTTTATTGCCTGTTTTTCGTTATATTACCCAAATAAACTACGCAAAATTCAAGATTTTACTGTTGCTTCTTCACCTGTAAGTTTAGTAGCTTTTTGCATTTTCCTTTATTTTGGGGACTTTCTTTTCATTTTTAAATTGGAAAACGTTTTTTATCTTTGTTAAAGTTGATGAAAATTTAAACACTAAAAAACAGCGCCGTAACAGACGCTGTTTCATCCGACTTTATCATTTCATCGCCGCTTTAATTGCAGCCATCAGTTCATCATAGGTATCAAAGGCCGGCAGTTCCGGATTATCCGCCTTGATTTTATCGGTACTCTTAAATAAGAATCCCGCTTTGCTTGCCTTAATCATGCCCAAGTCATTATAGCTGTCACCGCTTGCAATCGTATCATAGCCTATGGACTGCAGCGCTTTCACCGTAGTGAGCTTGGAATTCTCGATTCTCATCTTAACGCCCGTGATTTCCCCGTGATCCGCAACTTCCAGAGAATTGCAGAAAATTGTGGGCCACCCCAGCTTCTTCATCAGAGGTGTGGCGAACTGGGTAAAGGTATCGCTGATTATGATAACCTGAGAGAAGCTCCTCAGTTCATCCAAAAACTCCTTGGCTCCCGGAATCGGATCAATGGTTGCAATCGTATCCTGAATTTCCTTCAGTCCCAGACCATGCTCCTTTAAAATGCCGATTCTCCACTTCATCAGCTTGTCATATTCGGGCTCATCCCTGGTGGTTCTTTTCAGCTCCGGTATTCCGCTGGCTTCTGCAAAAGCAATCCAGATTTCCGGCACCAAAACCCCCTCCAAATCCAAACATGTGATGTACATAAACGAATCCTCCTGAATAATAAGTGTTTTGTATTCCCGCTTTTATAGTATATCTTTGAATTTATGTCCTTGCAAGACATCAATTTGTCTTTCTCTCCCGATACTCCTTTTTCTGGGTAAAGCCTCTTCCCCGCACCTCACTGACACGGCTGATTACCATAAAGCTGTCCGGATCCGCTTCGTGAATCAGTTTTTCCAGTCTGGGCAGTTCTCTGTTGGATACCACGCTGAAAATCATCCGTGTCTCCTCCCCCATAAAACCACCCTCTGCGGAGAGCAGCGTCACACCTCTGTCCATACCGTTTAAAATCACATCCCGGATTTCCTCATAGTGGCGGCTCACCACCTTCACCTCGGTTTTCGTGTTTCCCATAAGCAGAACCTTGTCCAACACGAAGGAATAAATCAGTACCATTACAATTCCGTAAAGCAGTCTGTCTATAGGACTGTACAGTGTCTGGGAGAGCAGAATCAGACAGTCAAACACATACAGACTTGTAGACACCGGAATTTTGAAATAGTGGTTCAGAACCAGAGGCGGAATATCCATACCTCCCGTGGACGCTCCCAGCCGGATTACAATTCCCAGCCCTACTCCGATTCCCAGCCCCGCAAAGACAGTGCAAAGCCACAAATCCTCCGTCAGAATCATATCTCCCAGCAGGAAATCAAATACCTGCAATGCCGCAGGGTATGCAAATGTACTGATAATGGTAGTCATGGCAAACTTTTTACCCAGAATTATCAGTCCCGCCAGAAGCATAAGCACATTAAAGCAGAGCACAAAACCGGAGATGGGAATTCCGAGATAACGGTTTGCGGTAAGTGCCAGGCCTGTTGTTCCGCCGGTAATCAACCCCACGGGCAGTACAAAAAGCTTTACCGCCAATGCATAGGTTGCATTTCCCAGAATAATCATCAGGACAGTTGCCAGTTTTTTCATTGTCAATCTCCCAATTCATCTATTGTCGTCAGGACTCATTCTTTTTTATTATAAATACCGGAGGATAAAAAGTCCACATAAAAAAGAAGTCCTCGCAAAAGGAGGACTCCTGATTCCTAACCTACAAAGCCTTGCTTCCGTTGGCTGTCAGTTTAAATCTGGCGCCAAGAATCTCTGCGGCATGTCTGCACATCTGCATTCGGCCCAAAAATATATCAAAATACTCATACATCGTACATATGCTTTCATCAATCTGTAAATTGAGTGCTATCTGCTTCTTCTCAAGATTGATTTTCAGATTTGCCTCGGTAACGGCAAAATTCACCCTGTCATGTATATCATACATGGATTTGTCCTTTACTCTGACACGGTTTCTTCTCACATCCGTCTTATCTGCAATAATCAGGGCAGCCGAAACGGCATCAACAGCACCACCCGTCGATTCGTCATGATTTCCTATAGCAGATACGATGGTGATTCTGTCTTCCGCCGGCAAATCCGTTTGTTTCAGGATTTCGTTGGCCAACAGAGCACCATACTCCGCATGTTGCCTGCGATTTACGGCATTTCCGATGTCATGCATAAACCCTGCAATTTTCGCCAGTTCTATCTCATGTGCCGGATAACCGAATTGTTGCAAAACAAAGGAAGCCCGCTCTGCCACCAAAGAACAGTGCGCCTCGGAATGGTCCGTATAGCCCAAACTTCCGAGATTTGCATTTCCTTTTGCAATCAAAGCTTTTACTTCTTCATTTTTTCTGATTTCTTTATATGTCATATTACCGTTCTTCCGCCTCCTTATCACTCATGCTCATGGCTTCCGTCTGGTCATGGGTGACAAAAACCGCGGTAATTCCCAACCTTTTTACGAGTTCTTTCATTTCTACCCGCATTTCTTCCCTCAGCAGCGCATCCGGTGCCGAAAGCGGTTCATTAAACAAAATGCACGACGGTTCTATCACGATTGCTCTGGCAAAGGCAACTCTCTGTTGTTGTCCGCCGGACAGCTGATGAGGATATTTTGCCGCAAACTCTTCCAGTCTGACCGCTCTGAGCGCTTCCCGGACTTTCTCCTCAAGTCCCTCTGTCTTCTTTGCAGCCCTCAGCCCAAAAGCGACATTTTCAAACACCGTCATATGGGGCCACAGCGCAAAATCCTGAAACACAAAGCCCAGCTCTCTCCTTTCCGGCGGCACATTGATTTTTCTGTCAGCCGAAAAAACGCATTTATCATCAAAATAAATCTCACCTGTATCCGGATTTTCCAACCCCGCAATCATTCGGAGAAGTGTTGTCTTTCCACATCCCGAAGCCCACAGCAATGTGGTAAAACTGCCACTGTCAATCTGAAAGGTCGTATCGTTAATCACCTTTTTGGTTCCAAGTAAAATATGCTATCGTTTTTCCGTAAAAGGCATGTAAAAAGCCAACCACTGTTTTCACAGTGATTGGCCCTCTTCCGGTTACCCAAAAAATTGTTCCGATTTTTATCTGCAATTCAATGCCTGTGCAATATCCTCCCTCATGGCAAGCACCGCCGCCCTGGAAGCATCCGCATAGCCCTTCTCGCCAAAGTGCGCGTACTGCTCCTGCTGATATGCTGCAATAATACCTCTGGAGGAATTGATAATGGCTCCCAGTCCGTCTTCGTTAAAGAAGTGTACCAGGTCCGCACCTTTCCCTCCCTGGGCACCGTAGCCCGGTACCAGAATCAGAGTATGGGGCATCACCTTTCTCAAGAGTTTTCCCTGCTCGGGATAAGTAGCGCCCACTACAGCTCCCACATAGCTGTAGTTGCCGCTCTCAGGCATACACTCCGCTCCCCATGCATTTACCTGCTCCCCTACGATTTCATAGAGTGGCTTTCCGTCAATCAGTCTGTCCTGAAATTCTCCACTGCTGGGGTTGGAGGTCTTTACAAGGACAAATATTCCTTTCTTTTCCTCCTTACAAACCTTCATAAAAGGCTTCACTCCATCGGAACCCAGGTAGGGATTCACCGTGGCAAAATCTTCGTCAAATCCGCAATATGAATTGCTTCCTACCTGCACCTTTCCAAGATGTCCCACCGCATAGGCTTCAGAAGTAGAGCCGATATCGCCTCTCTTGATATCACCAATCACCACCAGGTCTTTTTCCTTACAGTAATCCACCGTCTTTTTGAAAGCCGCCATGCCCGGAATACCGAACTGTTCATACATGGCAATCTGAGGCTTAACCGCAGGAATCAGGTCATAAACAGCATCCACAATGCCCTTATTGTACTGCCAGACAGCTTCCGCTGCACCCTCAAGAGTCTCACCATACTCCGCAAAGGCTTGTTTGCGAATAAACTCAGGAACATATTTCAGCATAGGATCAAGACCGACCACAATGGGCGCACCCGTCTTTTTGATTTTTTCGTTTAATTTGTTTATCATATTTTCCTCCGCATAAATAAGGCGCTGTCCCATCAGGGCAACGCCTTATGATTAACTGTATTATATCAAAACCTGCTGCATCCGGTCAACATACTTCTTGATGTTGGAAGCATTGACATATTTCTTCTGCTCTTCTCCCTCCACCACAACCAGTGTAGGTGCCTGCATCACACCGTAACGGCTTGCCAGCTCCATATTTTCTTCGGCATCAATCAGCACATAATTGATACCCTTCAGATATTCCTTTGCCAGCTTACAGTTGGGGCAGGTCTTGGTGGTAAAAAGATACCTGATATTTTTCGGCTGTTCCACTGACACATCAACATCCTCGGCAAAATTAGACAGCGTCACTACACTTCTTGTGGGCCGCTTTAAAACGGAATGTTCAATATCGTATTCCTTACGGTTTGCATACTCCTGCAGTTTTCCGTCATTCCAGTTCTGTACGGGACGGTAATACCCGGTAATTCGGCTGTATACTTCCGTCTTTTCTCCGCAATGAGGGCAGGTCTTTACCTCTCCCGCCAGATAGCCGTGGGTCTTACAGATGGAATAAGTGGGTGAAAGCGTATAGTAGGGCAGCTTATAGTTGGTAGCAATGGTGCGCACCAGAGAAGCTGCAGCTTTCCAGTCAGGCAGCTTTTCGCCCAGGAAAGCATGAAAAACAGTTCCTGATGTGTATAGTGTCTGCAGTTCATCCTGAATATCCAGCGCATCAAAAATATCGGCAGTGTAATCTACAGGAAGATGGGAGGAATTGGTATAGTAGGGGGTATCTCCCGGCTTACCTGCAGTCTTGATGGCGGGCCAGCGTTTCTTGTCATGCTTCGCCAGACGATAAGTTGTGCTCTCTGCCGGCGTTGCTTCCAGATTATACAAATCACCGTACTGTTCCTGATAGTCGGAAAGTCTTTCCCGCATGTGGTTCAGCACCTTCTTTGCAAAGGCTTGCGTCTTCTCATGTGTCATATCAGCCCGAAGCCAGTTGGCATTCAGGCCCACCTCGTTCATTCCGATGAGACCGATGGTGGAAAAATGATTATCGAAGGAGCCTAAGTATCTCTTAGTATAAGGATAAAGCCCCTCCTCCAAAAGCCTTGAAATAACACCCCGCTTTATTTTCAGGGAACGGGCCGCAATGTCCATCATGTGATTCAGTCTGGAAAAGAACTCGTCTTCGTTGGCGGACAGATAAGCGATTCTGGGGAGATTAATCGTAACTACTCCAACACTTCCCGTGCTCTCGCCGGAGCCGAAGAATCCTCCTGTCTTCTTCCGCAGCTCCCTCAAATCCAGTCTCAGGCGGCAGCACATGCTGCGCACATCACTGGGCTGCATATCGGAATTGATATAGTTGGAAAAATACGGTGTACCGTACTTTGCGGTCATCTCAAATAACAGCCTGTTGTTCTCCGTATCGGACCAGTCAAAATCTCTGGTAATGGAGTAGGTGGGGATGGGATACTGGAAACCTCTGCCGTTGGCGTCACCCTCAATCATGGTCTCAATAAACGCTTTGTTGACCATGTCCATCTCCTTCTTACAGTCCTTATACTTAAAGTCCATCTCCCTGCCGCCGACAATGGCAGGAAGCTCCGCCAAATCATCGGGTACCGTCCAGTCCAGGGTAATGTTGGAGAAAGGCGCCTGAGTTCCCCAGCGGCTGGGTGTGTTCACTCCGTAAATAAATGCCTCAATACACTTTTTCACCTCGTCATAGCTTAAATTGTCCACCTTGACAAAGGGTGCAAGATAGGTATCAAAAGAAGAGAACGCCTGAGCACCCGCCCATTCGTTTTGCATAATTCCCAGGAAATTTACCATCTGGTTGCAGAGCACGGAAAGATGTCTTGCCGGTGCGGAGGTAATCTTTCCGGTAATACCGCCAAGGCCCTCCTGAATCAACTGTTTTAAGGACCAGCCCGCACAGTAGCCCGTCAGCATGGACAAATCATGAATGTGAATATCGGCGTTTCTGTGAGCTTCGGCAATCTCCTCGTCATAAATTTCGGAAAGCCAGTAATTGGCGGTAACGGCACCGGAATTACTTAAGATAAGACCGCCAACCGAATAGGTGACTGTAGAGTTCTCCTTTACACGCCAGTCCTCCACCTTGACATAGCCGTTCACAACTTCTTTGTAGTCCAGGATGGTGGAAGTCATGGTACGCATCTTCTCGCGCTGCTTGCGGTATAGAATGTAAGCTTTTGCCACTTCCTCGTAACCGGCTTGTCCCAGAACGCGCTCCACGCTGTCCTGAATATCTTCCACATGAACCGCATCCTCTTTTACCTTGTCCTGAAAATCAGCGGTGACACGCAGTGCCAGCAAATCAATGATGTCATTTGTATAGCTCATATTGGTGGCAGTAAACGCCTTCATGATGGCATCATTGATTTTTGTCAGTGTAAAATCAGCTTTGTCTCCGTTTCGCTTAATAACCTGCATACCCGTAACCCCTCTCCTGTCCTTTGGAATATTTCAATTAGAACCATCATATCATCTCAAATACCAAAAGTCAACGAACAGTACTATATATAGTAGTTTATTCCTATTGCCGGCAGAATATATTGTATGTCATTTTCAAAACTAACGGAATTTTTTCGACAAATCCGGCAATAATTTTTTCACATTTTTAGAATTCCTAAATTTTTATTTTATGTTCTGTGATAATTTATTGGATTCGTGTAATCCTATTTTACGAAATGTAAAAAGAGATAAAATGAATTTACAGATTGGGCAGAAAGGAGGCAAGGCTTGTATGACAACAGGAGAGATTCTGGCAAAACTTCGAATTGAGAAGAACGTCGGTCAAAAAGAGCTTGCTACCTATCTCAGGGTATCTGTAGGCACAGTTTCCAATTACGAGAACGATGTACACTCACCCGACCTCACAACACTAAGCCGTCTTGCAGACTATTTTGAAGTGACAACAGACTACCTGCTGGGACGGACCCAATACCGCTTTGACCCTCAATTACTGGACAAGCATGTCTCCCGGGAATATACTGTTACCGATATTATAAATACGGTGCTCACTTTTGACAGCGGCACCGTAGATCAATTGATGGAATATGCTCATTTTCTTCAAACCAGGCATTAGCCCTGTCTATCGGGTTGACAAAAAGTCGTACTCTCGCTTCGCCTGTTCATCATCGGGATAATTTTTCAAATAGTGATTTATCAGCACATAAGCCTGTTCGTATTCTCCCAGATATTCGTATGCCACAATTTCATTGAAAGAAAGAGACTGCAGATTCTCATTGTTTTCCATCTGCATTCCCGCCTGAAAAGCTTCCAACGCTTTTTGGTATTCACCCTTTGCCATCTCGCAGAGTCCCAGCTGATTGTACACTTCAGCATTTCCTTCGTACTTTGCCAGATAGCTGTTATAAACGCTGGATGCATAGTTGTAGTCGCCTGTAGCCTCATAAGACCGCCCCAGATACAGGTAGCTCTCCGCTCCACCCTTCTCCCTGGCTTCTTCCAACGCCAGACAGGCTTTCTGGTACTCACCCAGGTAATAATATATACGCCCTATACAAAAATTGTCCATCTGCTTACCGCCTGATGCAAGCGCGTTCTGAAGGTATTCCTGACCTGCCTCTTTATAGCCGAAATGTGCCAAAATTTCATAAATCTCTATCAGTCTGTCATAATTCTTCGGCTCCATGGAGATAACTCTGTCAAAGTCCTCCTTTGCCTCTGTGTAACGGTTCAGATTCATCCGGACATTGCCTCTCAGAAAATAAGCATCCGTTTCCTCCGGTTTCAAGGCCAGAATTGCATTGTATGTTGCCTCCGCCTCGCTGTATTGTCCGTTTTTGGTATAAGCAGCCGCCAGGTAATAGTTGGTATCAAAGTCCAAATCCTGTACAAAGCCGTTGCTCCCGGCCAGGGAATTCAAAAAAGCCTCCGCCGCCTGCCCGTATTCCGTCAATCCCATATAGGCGATTCCGCGGTAGCGTTCAACCAGTCTTTGGTTCTCTCCTGCCTCCATGGCAGCGTCTAATTCCGTCAATGCCCCCTGATAGTTCAGGTCTTTCATTAACGCAACGGCATTGGCTGTCTTCTCCCCGTTTTCTCCACAACCGGTGAGCATACCTGTCAGTACAAGCGCCACGACAATACCTATGCACTTTCTCCAATTCTTTTCCTGTGTCATCCTCTTCTCCCGATATCTGTCATACGTCCATACGCCGAGATCCGCCGTGTCCGGTTTATGCCGGCCTTAGTGAGTCCCGGATTTTTGTTACTGCTCCAGCTGGGAGGTACAGTGGGGACATCTGGTTGCGTCAATGGCTATTTCGCTCTTACAGAAGGGACACTTTTTCGTGGTAGGTGCCGCAGGCTTTACTTCTTCCTTGTGGCTAAACTTCTCATTAATTTTATTCAAAAGCTTAATCAGACAAAAAATGACCAGTGCGGTAATCAGGAAATTAATGATTGCGGTAATAAAATTACCGTAATTCAGCAAAGGCGCATTTTCACCCTTGCCCAATGCAACCGAGAGATAGCTGAAATCCGTTCCGCCGAAGATTCCCAGAATGGGGGTCAGAATATCCTGGTTTAAAGATGTGACGATGGAGGTAAATGCACCGCCGACGATAACACCTACAGCCATGTCCATCACATTGCCTCTCATGATAAACTTCTTAAATTCCGCACCAAATCCTTTTCCTTTTTCCTTGCTCATTTTCTTTCTCTCCTCTGTTTTTCCAATATTTTTCATACTGTTTGTCAATATTGTAACACAGTACTTATTCCTTCACAAGGGCATACCGCAGGTAAAAATGATATAAAAAGCTTTGCCCCCGGAAAAAATTTGGTATATACTGAATCTTGTCACAATGAATGAATAACGCATCAGCCCGGGTCCGGACTATCATGGCACGAATGTGTCCGAAAGCATATGACGTCAGGTTGAACCGTTATCGGAAAGAGGTATACATATATGACAAAACAGGAAATTGCGGAAATCAAAAAGCTGCTCACTCCAAAGAACTGTTCCATCACCCGTATCTGCGGCTGCTATGTGGACGGTGAAAAGAATAAAAAGACAGAACTGAAACAGGCTTTCCTGGCTCTGCCGGAGGAAGAAATGTTCAAATACTTCGAGATACTGAGAAAAACTCTCTCAGGTACCCTCGGCAAAAACCTGATGACCCTGGAATTTCCTCTAAAGAGCGAGGAAGAAGGCGGCACTCAGGAATTTCTGCTACGGTTAAGAGACAGCAAGCTAAAAGATGACGCACTGCTGGAAGAATTTTACGACAAGATAATTGCCAATTATGAATTTGTGGGAAATTATCTGATTCTGGTGATTCACGATGTATATGACGTACCCGGACGGACTTCGGATGGCATCGATATGGAAGATGCTTCCGATGAAATCTACGAGTACATCCTTGCCTGTATCTGCCCCGTTGAACTGTCCAAGCCCGGCTTGTCCTACAACGCAGTGGAAAACACCTTCCAAAACCGCATCCGCGACTGGGTTGTGAGTCTTCCCGAGACAGGCTTCCTTTTCCCCGCCTTTACGGACCGGAGCAGTGATATTCACAGTGCGCTTTACTACTCCAAGGACCCCGAGGAACTGAGGGACGGCTTTGTATCCGAGCTTCTGGGCTGCCCGCTCCCTCTCTCCGCAGGAGACCAGAAAGAAACCTTTCAGACGCTGATTGAGGAAACTCTTGGAGAAGACTGCGGCATCGAAGTAGTAAAGAATATCCATGAAAAATTAACGGAAATGGCTGAGGAACACAAGGAAGAGCCGGAACCTCTTGTACTGGCCAAAAACGAGGTGAAGACCATACTGGCAGACAGCGGTGTCTCCAACGAGAAACTGGAAGCCTTTGACAGATGTTATGACGAAACAGCCGGTGAAACAACTGCTCTTCTGGCGAGCAATGTCATGAATACAAGAACCTTTGAAGTCAAGACTCCGGATGTAGTCATCAAAGTCAGTCCGGACCGTACCGACCTCATTGAAACACGCACCATCAACGGTCTGGAATGTCTGGTCATCCGGCTGGATGGCGGTGTTATGGTCAATGGCATCACCGTGCGTCCTATGGCTGACGAAACGGATGAGGATGAAGAATAGGAGAAGTTTCGAAACCTGCCGCAAATAATGAGTACAAGAAAGCAATGAGTTCCTTGCACCTTTAAAATGTCTCATGTCATAATCATGGTATCAAATGTTTATTATGAGAATTTACCTGAAGCAGCAGCTCTCAGCCTATCAGGTATTCTCGGAAATGGGGGTTACATATGTATAAGAATGTTTTTGTGGATCAATGCGGCTATCTGCCCGGAATGCAGAAAAAGATGACAATCCGCAGCAATAAGCCTGTCTCCTTCTCCGTGATGAGAAGCGACGGAAGCTTTGTCTGCGGCGGAAGAGCTGACATAAAGGTGGAAAATACTTCTGCCGGAGAAACAGACTATGTCGGCGACTTTTCCGGGTTAACAGAAAGCGGCCGCTAT
>JALEIR010000088.1 GCA_022769665.1 Lachnospiraceae bacterium
TGGTGTCGTACCTCGGAATATTATTCCGAAAGCGACTGGAGAGGCAACTGGACAACAGAAGGGGGAGGAGTGCTGATTAATCAGGCAATTCACACCCTGGACCTTTTGGTTTATCTTCTCGGTGAAGTGGCGGATGTAAAGTGTCATATGAGTAATCACTCATTGCAAAATGTGATTGAGGTGGAAGACACAACGGAGGCATACATAGTCTTTAAATCCGGTGTGAAAGCACTTTTCTATGCAACAAATGCGTACAGCAATAGCGTACCGGTTATTATTGAGATAGATACTCAAAATGCTGTCCTTCGAATGGAAGGAAATGTTTTGGATATTTTTTGGAAGGATGGCAAAAGGGAGCACATAGAAAATGATGAGCAGCCACAATTTGAAAAAGATTACTGGGGAAATAGTCATTATGTCTGCATTCAGGATTTTTACCGTGCAGTTATCGAGAAACGTCCGTATAGAAACGATATCGATCAGGTAAAAGAAACCATGCAATTAATGTTAAGAATGTATGAACCTTTTCGGAACAGGAAGATACCTGTGAGCTAAAGGGAAACAGATAGATTTTACAACAAAAAAAGAAAAGAGCGGGAAAAAAGATGATAAGAATAGCAATTATCGGAACCGGTTCCATATCAAATGCACACGTTCAAGCTTATTTACAGTTTCCGGAGCGTTGTGAGATTGTAGCGCTGGTAGATATCATACCTGAGAAGGCAGAGCAGATGAAGTCAAAATATAATCTTTCAGATGCTGTTGTTTATGATGATCATCAGAAGATTTTGGATAGAGATGATATTGATTTAGTCGATGTATGTACGCCTCCCTATGTACATGCCTCTATCAGTATCAACTGTATGCGAGCAGGCATGAATGTCGTCTGTGAGAAACCGATGGCAGCTTCGTTGGAGGAATGTGATGCCATGATTAAGGCGCGTGATGAAAGTGGTAAAAAGCTATCCATCATTGCGCAGAATCGTTTTCGCCAGCCAATCAGTAACCTAAAAAAATTGCTGGAGAGTGGCCTTGCCGGTAAGGTGAAGTCTGCACAGATTGATTCATTTTGGTGGAGAGGTCATAATTATTATGATTTATGGTGGAGAGGTACCTGGGAAAAAGAAGGTGGCGGATGCACATTAAATCATGCCGTACATCACATTGATATGTTAGCGTGGATGATGGGGTTACCTCAGACCGTAAACAGTGTTTTGGCAAATGTTTCCCATGACAATGCAGAGGTTGAGGATCTTTCAATGAGTATTCTCGGATATCCCGGAGCACTGGCTCAGCTGACTGCTTCTGTAGTGCATCACGGGGAGAATCAAAGCCTGGTTTTCCAGTGTGAAAAAGCAAAGATAGCCGCACCGTTTGATGTGTTTGCGTCAGAATCCATGCCGAACGGATTCCCGGAGCGCAATGAGGCTTTAGAAAAGGAAATCGCTGAGTTTACAGAGAAGCTTCCGAAACTGAAATGGGAAGGTCATACCGGACAGCTTGAAAACGTTCTTACAGCACTAGAGACTGACTGCCCCGTTGCCATTGGCGGTGAAGACGGAAGAAAGACCATCGAGCTAATCTGTGCGATTTACAAGTCCGGCAGTGAGAAGAAGACAGTTACTCTGCCCATACAGAAGGATGATCCGTTCTATACGGTGGACGGCATTATGGCGAAGGTACCTCATTTTTATGAAAAGACTACCTCGGCTGTCAGCCTGGAGGGTGAGATTACGTTAGGAAGTAATTATCAGAAATAATGAGAGCGCAAAGTTTATAGAAGAGGAGTACATGAGCAATATGGAAAGTAATGCAGCAGACGGAATGAATTATGCACCTAAGGGCAAGCCTAATCCCGTTGTAAAACCGGGAGAGTTTGGTTTTTCAGCAGTTCGCCTGGATCATGGTCATATATATGGAATGTGCAACGGCCTTGTGGAGGCAGGCGCAACACTTAGGTATGTGTACGACCCCGATCCTGAAAAGATTGCTAATTTCGTCAAAGCTTTCCCCGGAGTAAAGGTTGCCGCTTCTGAGCAGGAAGTATTCGATGATCCCGAGACAAAGCTGATAGCGGGAGCTGCCGTAACCAGTGAGAGATGTGCACTTGGAATTCGTGCCATGGAAGCCGGAAAAGACTATTTCACAGACAAGGCACCTTTGACTACATATGAGCAGTTAGAAGCAGCAAAAGCCTGCGTCAAGAAGACCGGACGCAAGTATATGTGTTATTACGGCGAGAGACTTCATGTGGAAAGTGCCGTTTTTGCAGGCCAGTTGATTGAAGAAGGTGCTATCGGAAAGGTTATTTCTGTAGCAGGATTTGGACCGCACAGACTGAATGCAAAAGCAAGACCGGAATGGTTCTTTGAACATGAAAAATACGGTGGTATCCTTTGTGATATCGGTTCTCACCAGATTGAGCAGTACCTGTTCTATGCAGGAGAAACCGATGCTGAGGTAACAGCTGCCCGCGTGGCAAATTATGCAAATCCTGAATATCCTGAATTGGAGGATTACGGCGACTGTATGATAACCGGTAAGAACGGTACAAGCTTCTATTTCCGTGTAGATTGGTTTACCCCGGATGGTCTGCGTACCTGGGGTGACGGACGAACCATGATTATTGGAACCAAAGGAACCATTGAGCTTAGAAAGTACATCAATGTCGGCGAGGAACCTGCCACAAGCGACCTTGTTTTCCTGGTAAATGAACAGGGAGAAAAGAGATTTGATGTTCATGGACAGGTAGGCTATCCATTCTTTGGTCAATTGATTTTGGACTGCATTAACCGTACCGAAAATGCCATGACACAGGAGCATTGCTTCAAAGCTGCAGAGCTTGGAGTTTTGGCCCAGATGAAGGCTAACGGTCTATCCGGATAACGAGAATTTTGGGCTTGCTCAAAAAGAAATTGTGTGTTATGTTTATTACCGACAAGGTGTCGGTAGAGGTGTAGATAATGAGAATCGTGAAGGATGCAGAAGAGCGAAGAAATGAAATATTAGATGTTGCCGAGAGATTATTTTGTGCAAAGGGATTCGATAATGCCAGTACGAATGATATTCTTGAGGAGATTGGGATTGCCAGAGGGACACTTTATTATCATTTCAAGTCGAAAGAAGATATATTGGATGCAATGATAGAACGGCTGACGAATCAAATGGTGGAAAAAGCCGCGGTTATCGCACTAGATGAATCCATACCGGTTCTCGAACGCTTAACACGTACTATGTTATCTCTTAATATTGATAATGAACTTGGTGATATGGTCATGGAGCAGGTTCACAGACCACAGAATGCACTGATGCATCAAAAGCTGGAAAATATGCTGCTGGGAAGGGTAAATAAACTGATTACCAAGATAGCGGAAGATGGAATCAAGCAGGGGATTATGCATACAGATTATCCGGCAGAGGCTGTGGAAATGATTATGACTTATTCCTATATTGCCTTTGACAGTATGGTTCACTACAGTGAAGAAGAGGAGCAAAGAAAGAGAATGGGCTTTATCTATCATGCTGAGAGAGTGTTTGGAATGGAATCCGGTGCATTGCTGGAGACAGTGAAACCCATATTCGAAAAGTAATTGAAAAGATTTAGGTAAAAAGGAATGTAATATTCCTTTTTCATTTAAATATTAATCGACAGACAATCGGTCGGTAAAATTAGAAAGGGAACGATATGAGTAATAATGTAAGGAAAAGTAATTTTGGAAAGTTTCTTCTGCTCTGGACAGGGGAGCTGATTTCTTCCGTAGGGGGCGGGCTTACCAGCTTTGGTTTAGGAGTATATGTGTTTGGACAGACAGGAAGTGCTACGGCAATGGCACTGGTAACTCTGCTGGCATTTTTGCCAACCCTGATTTTGAGTGTCCCGGCGGGAGTGTTGGCAGACCGGTATGACAGAAGACTGCTGATGATGTTAGGAGACGGCTGTTCTGCTTTAGGAATTATTTACATTCTGATTTGTATGATGAATGGGGGAGCAAGCCTTCTGCAGATTTGTATAGGTGTATTTGTGAGTTCCGTTTTCTCGTCTCTGCTGGAACCTTCCTACAGGGCGACTGTTTCGGACTTGTTAACCAAGGAGGAGTTCTCAAAAGCAAATGGTCTGGTAAGTCTGGCAGGAAGTGCCAGATATCTGATATCTCCTTTGGTGGCAGGCCTTTTGCTGAGTATAAGTGATGTGAAGCTCTTACTTATTATTGATATCAGCACCTTTGCTCTGACCGTAATATCCACTGCAGTTGTTAAAAGAGACATCGGGACGAAGCCGAGTGAAGCAAATAAGCCTTTCATGGAGAGTCTGAAAGAAGGATGGGATGTGGTACATTCCGGACAGGGTATTTTTTTACTCATTCTGGTATCTGCAGTTATGACACTGTTCCTCGGAGTATTTCAGATTCTGGCGGAGCCGCTTATTTTGTCTTTTGCGGATTCTAAGACATTGGGAATAGGAGAAACCGTATGTGCAAGTGGAATGCTGGTTTCCAGTCTGGTATTGGGTATCCGCGGAATCAGGAAAAAATATGTCAAAGTACTTGAAGTTTCTTTAATGTTTGCAGGATTATTTATGATTGGATTTGGTATCTGGGAGAACATTTTTATCATTTGTGGATTTGGATTTCTATTTTTTGCCATGTTACCTTTTGCAAACAATTGTCTGGATTATCTGGTAAGGACGAATATTCCGGATGAACATCAGGGAAGGGCATGGGGCTTTATAGGATTTCTTTCCCAGATGGGTTACGTAGTTGCATATGGAATCGGCGGGGTACTGGCGGATTTGGCGGCAAAGCTGTTTAACATAGATATAGGAAGAGGAGCAGGCATAGTGATTATTATTTCCGGTGTATGTTTGTCCGTGGTGGCAGTAATGATGGCGAGAATCAAGAGTATTCAGGATTTGGAAATGATGAAAGGATAAGTATGAAAGATAATATTTACTGGAGAATGACAAAAGAATCATGGGGAAGAGACAGATTTTCCACAGTAAGCTTTACAGCATTTGTTGCAATATCTGTAGCGATGATATCCCTCACGGCAATGCTTTTTGCAAATCTGACCGGAGCAATCGATCATCTTATGGAAGTGGCAAGAACTCCGGATTTTTTGCAGATGCATGCAGGAAATATCGATACGGATAAGCTGGGAGAATTTGCGCTCAACAGACCGGAGGTTGTCGATTATCAGATTATCCGTTTTTTGAATCTGGAAAACAGTATCCTTATACTGGGGGAAGAGTCCCTGTTGGACAGTACCCAGGATAATGGAATCAGCATTCAGGGTGATGGATTTGACTATATGGTTGGTCTTAATAATGAGCTTACCATAGTTCAACCGGGAGAGGTTTATGTGCCGGTATGCTATGAATCCATGTATCATGTAAAAATTGGTGATGATATGAGGATTGGAAACAGAAAACTGACAGTGGCGGGCTTTATCAGGGATTCACAGATGAATTCCATGATGGCGTCATCTAAGAGATTTTTGGTTTGTGAAGAGGATTATGAGAATTTAAGAAGCCTGGGGAGCGAGGAGTATCTGATTGAATTTTTGCTTACTGAGAATACAGACACGAATGCCTTTAAAACAGCATATGAAGATGCAAATCTCCCAATGAATGGCCCTACGATTACCAGACCTTTGATTAAAATGATGAATACTCTTTCAGACGGAATTATGATTATGATTATTCTTTTGATAAGTGTGTTGGTTTTGCTTATTTCACTGGTGTGTATCCGGTTTATGCTGCTGACCAGAGATGGTTCTGAGGCAGGGGAAGTGGGTATGCGGAAGGCGATTGGAATATCCGGGAAAGATATTAGAAATATGTTTCTCAGAAGATATATCGGGCTGGTTATACCAGGAGCAGGATTGGGCATGGTAATATCTGCATTTTTATTTAATCCGCTTTCTTCGCAGATGCAGAAATTATATGGTGTGTCAGCAAATGGGTTCAGCAGGTATTTATATGCA
>JALEIR010000017.1 GCA_022769665.1 Lachnospiraceae bacterium
GGATTTTGCAGGGAAGGTCATAGATATCGTGGAGGAGAGCGGATTGTGGGACAAGGTGATTTTTTCCTCCTTTGATGCCAAGCTGTTGGGAGAGCTAAAGCGCAAAAAAAAGGAATGCCGGGTTGGACTTTTGACTTTTCATGAAAAAATGCAGGTCTTTGAACGAGAGATGACAGCTGCGTTTACGGCTGCATATCCGGGGCTTGATTATCGGAATATTTTGGAAGGAGCAGGTAATAAACGCCATTTGGTAGAGTTGGTTGACGGTTTGGATTATAAGCTTGATTTTCTGCATCCGGATTATCATAGTGTACTGGAAAATCCAGAATTGGCAATGCAGATGCACGCACGGGGAATCGGAGTCAATCCATATACCTGTGATACGGCAGATGAAATGATGAAACTGGCAGCATTGGGATGCGATGGTATTATCACAAACAGGCCGGATATTGCACGGCAGATATTTGGTGCATAAGCGGGGAGGAACAAAAGTATGGCTTTGATAGATGTGGATTGTTTTTCCCAGGTGTTGGGCATGAGCGTGAATATTCGTTTGATTCTGCCACAACGATTGGAAATAGAAAACCCGGTAAATGGAGGACATTTTACTCCCCCATATCCCGTATTGTATCTGCTCCACGGCTACAACGGGGATCACACCGTATGGACAAGGCGTACGTCTGTGGAGAGATATGCTTCGGACAAGGGAATTGCGGTAGTCATGCCGGCGGCACATTTAAGCTTTTATACAGACATGGGAATCGGATTTCGGTATTGGACATACATATCAGAAGAATTGCCGAAAATTTGTCGGGATTTGTTCCCTCAGATTACAGAAGATCCCATGCAGTCCTTTGCAGCGGGACTTTCTATGGGCGGGTACGGTGCCTTTAAACTTGGACTTGCATATCCTGAACGTTTTCGTGCGGTGGCATCCTTATCCGGCGCATTGGATGTGGCTTCCATGTTAGAACGAATGAAAGGTGAACCGGATTTTGATCCTAACGGTGTGTTTTACAGTATATATGGAGGACAGGAAATTCGCGGCTCTGAAAACGATTTATTCGCGTTGGCAAAAAGGGCAACGGAAGAGGGAAAAAGTCTGCCGCGTATGTATCAATGGTGCGGTAAACAGGATTTTTTGTATCAGGATAATCTGAGAATAAAAAATTATTTACAAAACCTGGGAGCTGATCTGATTTATGAGGAAGAAGACGGCGACCATCAGTGGAAATACTGGGATCAAGGAATCGAAAAAGTTCTTTTATGGATTCAGTCAATTTTAGGAGAGACGGCATAGAAATATGCCGTCTTTTGCACTTGATTTTACAATATAAGTATGCTTTAATAGAAATATATTTGTTAAAAAAATATCATTCCGGAAAGGTTAAGAAAAAAATGAGCAGTATGAGAGGAATTGATACCCCTGTAAGGCAGCGCCGGAGAAGAGTGTTCAAGGAAGTAGCAAATTTGGCATACAATTCTGCAAATTTGAAGGACGATATGGAAGCACTCCCTTATAAAATTGTTGACTATGAAGAGTCTGAATACTGGGAGAGTGTATATCGTGACAGAGCGGTTATCAGAGAACGTATCCGCCTTGCCATGGGTATGAGCTTAAGACCGGAGAACAGAGAGCATCCCGGACATCTGACCCAGGGATTGGAGGAGAGTAATATTGACGAAAAGTATTATGAACCGCCGCTGATGCAAGTCATTCCTTCGGCCTGCAATGCCTGTCCGGAAAATCGTTATGAGGTTACAAACACCTGCATGGGATGCCTGGCGCATCCATGTCAGCTTGTGTGTCCCAAGGGAGCTATTTCTTTCAAAGGCGGAAAGTCTTTTATAGATCAGGAAAAGTGTATCAAATGTGGAAAGTGTAAAGATATTTGTCCCTATGATGCCATCTGTCATAAAGAAAGACCCTGTAAGTCTGCCTGCGGTATAAATGCAATCAAGTCCGATAAGTTTGGAAGAGCGTACATTGACAATGATATGTGTGTTTCATGCGGTATGTGTATGGTAAGCTGTCCTTTCGGTGCAATCGCGGACAAATCACAGATATTTCAGTTGATACGAGCCATGCAGTCGGGACGAAAGATTATTGCACAGGTTGCACCGGCCTTTGCAGGTCAGTTCGGGTCACGGGTTACGCCTGATATGTTCAAGACCGCACTAAAGGAACTGGGATTTGCGGATGTATACGAGACCGCCATCGGTGCAGACATAGGGTGTATGGCAGAGGCGGAACATTATGTAAAAGAAGTTGCTACGGGAAATCAGGCATTTGCCCTGACATCCTGTTGTCCTTCCTGGTCCGTTATGGCTAAAAATCTTTTTCCGGAGACCATTGATAAAATCAGCAACGAATTGACGCCAATGGTTGCTACAGCCAGAATCATCAAACAGGAGCATCCGGATGCTTCTGTTGTATTCATCGGGCCCTGTGCTTCCAAAAAACTGGAGGCAAGCCGCAGAACGGTTCGCTCGGATGTGGATTTTGTCATTACCTTCGAGGAACTGACGGGAATGTTTGAAGCAAAGGGGATTTTGCTGGATGAAATCAAGGCAATGGATGAGATGCGGGATGCCACGGCTGCCGGGAGAGGCTACGGCGTGGCAGGAGGCGTTGCAAGTGCCATTGAGGAATGTATTAAAACTTATTATCCCGGGACAGAGGTAAAGATTGAACATGCGGAGAGTCTGGCAGAATGTAAGAAAATGCTTCTTTTGGCAAAGGCCGGGAAAAAGAACGGATGTCTGATTGAGGGGATGGCATGCCCCGGAGGATGTGTCGCCGGAGCCGGAACGAATATACCCATTGCTCAGGCAGCAAAGGAAGTGGCAAAGTTCAAAGAGGAAGCGCAGGAGAGAGTACCGGTGGTCGACAACAGAACGGAGCAATAACCGATAGTCCCGATTAGCCGAAATGTGTTCGGCGGACCGATGCCGAAAGCAGAAAGTTCATGTTGCACTTTTTAAAAAAAAGGGCTAAAATAATGGCTGCACGGCTATATAATAATAGTATGAAAAGCATGAGTCGGTTCTGAAAAAAGAGACTTATGCAGGAAAGGAACAAAAAATGAAAATCAGAACAAGATACGCACCGAGCCCGACCGGAAAGATGCATGTGGGTAATCTGCGGTCTGCTTTATATGAGTTCTTAATTGCGAAGCATGCCGGCGGTGATTTTATGCTTCGAATTGAAGATACCGATCAGGAACGTTTTGTGGAGGGCGCTACAGAGATTATTTATCGTACCTTGGAGAAGACCGGTCTGGTTCATGATGAAGGACCGGACAAGGACGGTGGCTACGGCCCCTATGTTCAGAGCGAGAGAATGAAAACCGGCATATACATGAAATATGCCAAGGAATTGATTGACAAGGGAGAAGCATATTACTGCTTCTGTGACAAGGAGCGTCTTGCCTCCTTAAAGACAGAGGTTGTGGAAGGAAAAGAGATTACGGTCTATGATAAACACTGCCTGCATTTGTCCAAGGAGGAAATCGAGGCAAATCTGGCTGCCGGAAAGCCTTTTGTCATCAGACAGAACAATCCGACAGAGGGTACCACAACATTCCATGACGAGTTATACGGAGATATTACTGTTGAAAATGCGGAATTGGACGATATGATTCTGATTAAGTCCGATGGATATCCCACTTATAACTTTGCGAATGTGGTGGATGATCATACTATGAACATCACCCACGTAGTAAGAGGCAACGAATATCTGTCTTCCTCTCCGAAATATCAGAGACTGTATGATGCTTTTGGCTGGGAGAGTCCGGTGTATGTTCATCTCCCGCTGATTACCGATGAAAATCATAAGAAACTGGCAAAGAGAAGCGGACATGCTTCCTTTGAAGACTTGCTGGAGCAGGGATTTGTATCGGAAGCAATCGTAAATTATATAGCGCTTCTTGGCTGGAGTCCTGAGGATAATCGTGAAATCTTTTCTCTGGAGGAGCTGATTCGGGAATTCGATTATCACAGAATCAGCAAATCGCCCGCAGTTTTTGATATTGTAAAGCTTCGTTGGATGAACGGCGAGTATATCAAGGCAATGGACTTTGATAAATTTTATGAGATGGCAGAGCCTTATCTGAAGGCGGTACTGACAAAGAATTTTGACTTAAAGAAGATTGCAAATATGGTAAAGACCCGTATTGAGGTATTTCCGGATATTGCGGGACTGGTTGATTTCTTCCAGGAGCTTCCTGAGTATGATGTGGAAATGTATACTCATAAGAAGATGAAGACAGACAGTGTTTCATCTCTGCAGGTTCTTCAGGATGTACTGCCCCTTTTGGAGGCACAGGAGGATTACAGCAATGACGGGCTGTATCAGTTGTTGACAAAATATGTGGAGGAGAAAGGCGTGAAGAACGGATATGTGATGTGGCCTGTACGCACCGCAGTTTCCGGTAAGCAGATGACTCCTGCGGGTGCTACAGAAATTATGGAAGTGCTCGGAAAAGAGGAGACATTAAAGAGAATCCGAAAGGGAATTGAGAAACTTCAAAATGCCTGATTTACAAAGCATGAACAAAGCACAGCGTGAGGCTGTGACAAGGGGTGAGGGTCCGCTGCTTCTTTTGGCGGGCCCGGGCTCCGGAAAAACCTTCACAATTGTCAACCGAATTTTGTTTCTAATAGAACAAGGTATACCTCCGGAAAAGATACTTGTAGTCACCTTTACAAAAGAAGCAGCAATCTCCATGCAATGTCGCTTCCGGAGAATTTCCGATCAGTTTTACCCCGTCAATTTCGGAACATTTCATTCCGTTTTCTATCACATTTTAAAGGAATCCGGCGGATTCCGTCATAAAAGTCTGATTCTTGATTCACAAAAAAAGAAATTGTTGATTCCCATCTTAAAACACATAAATGAAAAAACAGGAGATAATACAGCGCAGGAAGAAGAGGATGTTTTAACGATTTTATCTGCAATCAGTTTTTATAAAAATACAGGTAACCTTGAAAAAGCAACGGAAAAGTTGTCACTTCCCGTAAAAACGAATTTTACGGAAATATGGAAAGCGTATTGTGCTGCCATGTCAGAGGAAGCTTTGGCAGATTTTGATGATATGTTGTTTGAATGCAGAAAATTACTGAAAGAGGACAGAAGGGAGGCAGAGTATTGGAGAAAACGGTTCTCACATATTCTGATTGATGAATTTCAGGACATCAATCCTGTACAATATGAAGTCTTAAAGCTTTTATCTGAAAAGCCAAACAATATTTTTGCAGTTGGAGATGACGATCAATCCATATACGGATTCAGAGGTTCAAATCCTGAACTGATGAGACGGTTTGAAGAGGAGTTCTGTGCGGAAAAATTATTATTGAATATCAACTACAGATGCGGAAAAGAAATACTGGATGCTTCATCGGCAGTGATAAGAGAAAACAGGAACAGATTTGTAAAGGAGTTTAAAAGTGCGCCCGGAAAAGAAATAAATAGCGGAAACGGTAAAGTTATTTTAAGATCATTCCCGGATAAGACTGCAGAAATCGAGTTTGTATCGGAACGTTTGAAATTATGGTTGAAAGAGTATAAGGAAGATGATGAACTCTGTGCCGTACTGTTTCGTACAAATGCAGATATGCAGCGAATTGCTGCAGAGTTGAAAAGAGTCGGTGTTCCGTATCTGATGAAGGAAAAGGTTCAAAGCATATATGAGCATTTCATCGTGAAAGATATCATGGCTTATTTGCTGCTCGCAGCGGGAGAATGGAGGAGAGAATATCTGATACGGATAATCAACAGACCTTCAAGATACATAAGCCGGGAAGCGATTGGAGAGGGAAGAAGCCTGAAGGATATGAGAGAGTATTATGAAAGGAACGGAGGTAAAGAGGTATACAGAGATATTATTATGAGAATAGAACAGTTGGAAAGACAGCTGAACTGCCTGAAAAGACTGTCTGTCAATACTGCGATTAACTATATCCTGAAAGCGGTAGGATATGAGAATTTTTTGAAAATTCAAACAGCGGGAAACAAAGAAAAGCAGGAAGAGTGGAATGAAATAATTGATTGGTTGAAGACGGATGCTTCGAAATACCGAAGTGCAGCGGAATGGAAAAAAATGCAGGAAGCCTTCAATGATTCACAAAAAACGGAAAAACGTAAGAATACAAAAGAAGCAAAGGAAAAAATCAGATTAATGACAATTCACGGAGCAAAGGGGCTTGAGTTTCATACGGTTATTGTGCCGGATTGCAACGAAAAAAATTTCCCCCACGGCAACATGCCGGACAGCAGCTGCGTGGAGGAGGAAAGACGATTGCTTTATGTAGCAATGACCAGGGCAAAAGAAAATCTGGAAATATTGTACCTGACAGGAGATGAACTGCATCCCAGGCTCCCTTCCAGATTTTTAAATCCTCTGCTAAATCAAACAAAAGCAGATACAAATTGATATAAAATTATTGTTCTTCTTCGTCAATCAGTTCATCAAACTCACAGCTATCCAGATACTCGTCGAAAGCGTCGGCAACTTTTTCATATTCCTCGTCATCTGCAATATAATCCAGAACAGGCTCTTCATTAGGGTCGTCCGGATTCTCGCTGTACCCGTAAAACCAGACTTCCCCATCCTCGTTTTCTCCCTCTTCATTCAGAGGTAAAAGAACAATATAATCCTTTGAATCTACTGTTAGAATCGTGATAATTGCACAGTTTACATTGGTGCCGTCCTCAAGCTCCAATTCTACAGTCATTTCCTCGTCTTCAAAGTCGTTTTTCTTTCCCATGGGAAACCTCCTATAAGCAAAAACAGATTTTATGAAGATAGTATAACCTTTTTTAAAAAATGTTGCAACATATTTGCAATATTTCTGTAACATGATATAATGTACACGTATGCAATAAGCAGTGCACAAAAAGGATGATAAAAGACGCGTTGTGTTTACACATAAGCGTCTGCATATGCAAGGCACTGCGGGAGCGGTGCTAAGGAGATATAGATGAAATATAGATTTTTAAAAATGTTTGCAATTGGTTTGATGGCAATGATTTTATATTCCGGGTCGGAAATGAATGTAATGCAAAGGGTTAAGGCTGCGGAAATAAGCGACTTGTCCGGTAATCAGGATACAGTTTTAATTTGTGGCGGTATTCAGGAATATTTTAAACCGGTGGATGAAAAATGCCTGCAGGAAGCGGTCGAAGAATATAAGGCGATGACGGCAGAGGAGGAGCAGAACGAATATGCTGACCTGGCTCTTGCGGATGTCAGAAATTATGTTAATGTTCGCACTGAATCCAACACGGATAGTAAAATTGTAGGAAAGATATATGATGGGGCAGTGGCACAAATCCTTGAGACGGTAGACGGAGAGGACGGACAGTGGTTTCGAATTGTGTCAGGAAACGTAGAAGGATACATCAAGTCTGAGTTTTTCCTGTACGGTGATGCGGCGGTGGAAGTGATAGATGAATATGTGACAAGGTATGCGGTCGTACAAGTGAAAAGACTGAATGTCAGAAAAGAACCCAACGTGGAATCCAGCCGAATCGGATATATAGATAGCGGGGAAAAGGTAAAGCTTCTGGAAGATCAGGGAGACTGGCTGAAAATACAATATACGGAAAATAAAACCGGATATATAGCAGCCGAATATGTAACCGTTTCCGAGGAGTTTGTATACGCAAAAACTTTGGAGGAAGAGGCGGCTGAATTGGCAGCCAGAAAAGCGTTGGAAGAAAGACAGCGGGTAGAGGAGCTTCAGGCGCAGGAAAACACTTCATTTACGGTGGAACCGCCATCCGGAGCATATGCTGACAGCTCAGAGTTAAGAAATGAAATTATAGAATATGCAAAACAATTCCTTGGAAACAGGTATGTTCACGGAGGGCAATCTCTTTCTACCGGTACGGATTGCTCCGGTTTTACAAGTCTGATTTATGCGGAATTCGGTTATTCTATCAGCAGAACACCTTCCGGACAGCTTTCCGGAGCGGGTAGAGGCATAGATTACAGCGAAGCACAGCCCGGCGATATTATATGCTACGGTTCCGGCAGCAAATGCACTCATGTTGCAATTTATATCGGCGACGGACAGATTATTCACTCCGCAAACAGCAGAAAGGGTGTTATCATATCGGATATCAGTTTCGGTAAAGTGATTGGCGTGAAAAACATAATAGATTAATCAGTATCGGAAAGGTCGGATGTCTTCAGGATGTCCGACTTTTTTAATATGAAATCACCAAAAATATCGCAGCTGTTATTCTGCAAGTCATCCAAATATAAAGTTACGCCGCCATAATTTCGTATGCCATGAGAAGCGGCAAGCTCTTCGGTATAATCTTCCAGAAGGTATACGCTGTCAAGACGAACGGGGCCACTGGTATAATGACATACCAACGGAAGAACACCGGTCCCTTTTTCAGATATATATATATCATTTTCCGTTACGTGAAAGGTGACCCACGCCATACCTTCCAGCATGCAGAGAGTCTGTTTTTGGGTTGAAACATAATTTCCCAGGGAATAGTAGCAGAGAGAGGTGTTGCCGTTTTCTGCCGTAACCCATTCCACAGGCTGAGGAACATGAGGATGGGTTCCGATAATCAAGTCCGCTCCGGCTTCCGTCATTGACAATGCAAATTTTTGCTGGTAAGAGGAAGGTTTGGATTGATATTCCGTACCCCAGTGGGGACAGACAATGACAATATCCGCAAGCTCATCAGCTTTTTGGATATCATCCAATACCTTGGGATTCAATGAGGTAAAGTCAATTCTGCCGGATTTTTCATCATAACTGCAAAGCATATTCAGTCGGCCTCTCAGGTCGGATGGCAAGGTTTCCATATTGGGACCGTAGGTATAATTCAATATTGCAAAAGATAGATCACCTATTTCCAGAATGGGAATATCCTCCGGATTGGCTTCCTCATTTATTCCAACCATCAGTACGTCGGGATGATTTTTCCAGAAATCGATACAATTGTCGATTCCCGTGATACCCTGGTCGGCAGAGTGATTGGAAGCGTGAAGCACCACATTAAATCCGGCAGAAGCAATGGCATCGCCTACTTCTGTTGGAGAATTAAAGCGGGGGAAACCGGAGAATCCGAGTTGGTTACCGCCGAGAATCGTTTCCTGATTGATAATTTTTATATCTGCCTGATTCAGATATTCCGTTATACCACGGAACAGAAAAGAATAGTCATAGCTGCCGTCGTCCATACGTCCGGTATTGACAATACCCATATGCATCAGATTGTCGCCAACAGCCATCAGACGGATATCATATTCTTCAAAAACAGGTTCCGGAGTCGGTGTCGGTTCCGGTTCGGGAGTCTTGGCTTCAGGAGATTCGGAAACAGAAGACTCAAGGACGAGCGGTTCTTCCGAAACACTGTCAGGATAAGCGGTTGTTGCTCTGTAATGAGATATCATAAGAGCGCCTGACAAAAGAAAAACCAATGTCAGTGAGGATGTCAATAAGGAATATAAAATAATTTTTCTTTTACGCAATGTATTCATCCACCTTTCAACAGTATCATAACTCATTCTGAACTGTTCGGCAATGATACTTGTGATTTTTATGGGAATATGGTATAAAAAACTCAGTGGTATTCATAAAAAACGGAGAGAAGACGATGACAGAAAGAAGCAGACAAAACAATCCATATCCTCTGGGAGCACATGCCAATCAGAGCGGAGTTCGTTTTTCCTTTGTATCTGACAATCCGGACTGCGGAATTGTATTGTATGATGCAAAAGGCAGTGAGAAAAACAGGATTCCCTTTACGGAGGAGGACCGGATCGGTAATGTCTATAGTAAAACAATAGAAAATCTAAGGCCGGATTCGGTATTATACGGTTTTTATAAAGCCAATGAAGCAGTACCGGATGAACATGCCGTCAGATTTACGGGAAGGCAGAGCTTCGGGAAAAAGTCGGTGAAAAACAGCTTCATAGCAACTCTGGTATCGGAGGATTTCGACTGGGAACAGGATAAGTGTCCCGGAATTTTATACAGGGATGCAATATTTTACTGTCTGCATGTGAGAGGATTTACCAAACATGCATCATCAGGAGTAAAGAATAAAGGTACTTTTTCGGGAATTGCAGAGAAGATTCCATATCTGAAAGATATAGGGATAACAACACTGGAGCTTCAGCCGGCATATGAATTTGACGAAGTACCGGAAGATAAAGAAGAAGGAAAGCCTGCAATCTATCAGCAGGAGAAGCTTACAAATGTAAATTACTGGGGATACAAAAAAGGTTATTACTATGCACCAAAAGCAGCCTATTCTGCAGACCGGGACGCAACGAGGGAGTTTAAAACTTTGGTTAAGAATCTGCATAAAAACGGGCTGGAGCTTGTGATGCAGTTTTACTTTCCCAACGAGGTAAACCAAAATGAAATTCCTGACATACTGCGTTTTTGGGCGTTGGAATATCATGTGGACGGTTTCCATCTGATGGGAGATAATCTTCCTTTGGAAATGCTTACCACAGACCCCCTGCTGGCAGACAGAAAACTTCTGTATTATGATTTTGATATGGAAAGAATACAGGAATATCAGACGGAATCCGAATACCCGCATCTGGCTGAATATAACGACAGTTATCTCTACGATATGAGAAGGTTTCTGAAGGGTGATGAAAACGTATTAAACAATGTCCTGAAACAGATGCGCTATATTCCCGAGCATTCCGGAAGAATTCATTATCTTACGAATTATTACGGATTTACCATGGCTGATTTGGTTTCTTACGACCATAAGCATAATGAGGCGAACGGAGAGTGCAACAGAGACGGAAATGACTATAACTGTAGCTGGAATTGCGGAGAAGAGGGAAAAACAAGAAGCACAAAAATAAAACAGCTCCGTACCAGACAGATTCGGAATGCCATGTGCATGCTGATGTTTACTCAGTCGACACCGTTGATTTTCATGGGAGACGAATTCGGAAATTCCCAGGGAGGCAACAATAATCCATGGTGTCAGGACAATGGAACGGCATGGCTGGACTGGAGTATGCAGAGGAAGAATGAGACTCTTTTTCTCTTTTGGAAACAGTTGGTTGAATTCAGAAAAGAACATACCATTCTTCATCCGAAGAGCGAGTTTAAATTGATGGATTCCATTTCCTGCGGATATCCGGACTTGTCATATCATGGTGAAAATGCATGGAGACCGCAGACGGAAAGCTATAGCAGACATATAGGTATCATGTTTTGCGGTAAATATGCGAACCATTTTGAAAAACAAGAAGATTCTTTCCTTTATTTAGCCATGAATATGCATTGGGAAAGCCATGACCTGGCACTTCCGAGACTTCCCAAGGGTATGATGTGGGAGCCGGTTGTTATGACCGGAGAAGCGGAACCGGTCGAAGAGAGAGAAAACATTAGACGTATCTCACCAAGGAGTATTACCATGTTTATCGGCGTACCCGTAAAGGAAAAGCAAAGAAAGAAAAGCAGAAAGGCAACGGTAGAAAAACAGTAGATGGGAAACGCTTGGAAACATTTTAAAACAATTACTTATCATAAATGGCTTGTGGCAAAAGGATGTTTCCGGGTAGGTCTGTACAGGCAGGGAATATTACACGATATGTCGAAGTACAGTCCTACGGAATTCAGTGTCGGTGTAAGGTATTACCAGGGTACCCGAAGCCCGAACAATGCGGAACGTGAGGATAAAGGGTGTTCCACAGCATGGCTGCATCATAAGGGAAGAAATAAACATCATTATGAGTATTGGATGGATTATACGAATGATCCGGAAAAACATGGATGTGTGGTACCGGTACCTATGCCGGACATTTATATAGCAGAGATGATAATGGACCGTATTGCCGCCAGTAAGGTATACAAGGGAAAAGACTATACGGATGCTTCTCCCCTGGAGTATTATGAACAGGGGAAAAAGCATGATTTGATTCATCCGAGTACTGCCGCAATTCTTGAAAAAATGTTAAAGATGCTTGCGGAAGAAGGAGAAGATAAGACCTTCGCCTGTATTCGAAAAGAGCTTGTAAGGAAGAAGTAAGCGGAACAAAGAATGACAACTCAGCATATGATACCATAAAACAAAATATGGTGAGCATATGAATTGGATAATTATTTTGCTGTTGTTCGGATGCTGCGGCAACCACGGAAACAACAGCTTCGGATGCGACAGAAAATGCGGTGAAAGAAATCGAGAATGTAAGGAAAGAGACGAAAGAAGCCGTAATGACGGCTACGGACGAGGTGAAGAGAGAAGAAGCAGAAATAACAACTGCGAGTGTGAATGCAGAAGAACATCCGAGAATGATTGCGGGTGTGCAAGAGAGTCAGCCAGAGAAGCGGTAAGAGATGCAAAGGAAGCGATACGGGATGCCAGAGAGGCCATAAGAGATGCCAAGGAGCAGTGCGATAATTCGGGTATGGTTCCTCCGCCATGGCAGGACTATCCTCCCATGCCCAGACGCGACAGCAGACGGGAAGACAGATATGAGGAAAGACGAAACGATTGCGATTGCAATAAATAAACATTCGATATACAGGATATCCTCTTCGTAAGAAGAGGGTATCTTTTTGAAAAAAAGTATTTTACAAAGAAAGGTTTTGTGATATATTTTATATTTAGAAAAGGACAAAGGAGGTTTTCCACATGGGAAAGGAAAAGTATGTGGCGTATGTATCCACTTATACCCAGGGAGATAACCACGGAATAAAAATATATGATGTTGACATGAAAAACGGACGTTTTATTGAGAAGGATCAGGTTGAGATTACGAATTCTTCCTATGTAACCATTTCTCATAATAAAAAGTATCTTTATTCGATTACGGATTTTGGCGTTGAAGCATATCGGATTGAGAAGGATGGTGGCCTAGAACTGTTAAATTTTGCGCCGATTAACGGAATGAGAGGCTGCTATGTATCTACGGATTATACGGATCAGTTTTTGTTTGTAGCAGGATATCATGACGGAAAGCTTACCGTGTTGAGACTGAAGGAAGATGGCTCCATCGGTGAAATTACGGATGAAATTTATCATAAAGGGCTTGGAAGCCTTGCCGACAGGAATTTCAGACCCCATATCAACTGTGCCAGAATGACTCACGACAATAAATATCTTCTTGTGGCAGACCAGGGCATGGATCATGTAAATGTTTATCGCTTCGACTCAAAAAACGGAAAAGTAGTTCTGGCGGATGTCATAAGAAGTGAGATGGAGTCTGCGCCAAGACATATTAAGATTTCAAAGAACGGAAGATTTATTTATATTGTACATGAATGGAAATGCTATATTGATGTGTATTCTTATGAAGATAAAAACGGACAGCCTGTATTTGAAAAAATTCAGACGGTAGAAACAGCAAAAGTCGAAAGGGGAAGTTCAAATGCAACCAGTGCGCTGACTTTTTCGGAGGATTACAGGTATTTACTCAGCACTGTGGCAGGTGATAATTCTGCGGAATTATTTAAAGTGGATGAAGAGACCGGTATGCTGACAAAAATATTTTATTTGCCAATCAGCGGGGAATATCCCAAGGATGCTGCATTATTCCCCAACAATAAGTATTTGGTGTCCTTAAATCATGAATCCAATGATATGACTTTCTTCCATGTTGACATAGAACACGGAACTTTGATTATGAATGGTGCACCAATCAAGGTAAATGTGCCGAACTGTATTACATTCCATCGGCTTCAGGCATAATGATACATATCAATGATTATTCTGAAAAAAGAGGACTTCCGTTCTTGAAAGACGGAAGTCCTTTTTCAGCCTTATTATTTTTTACCCGGGTTATAAAAACTGACAAGAGAGTCAAGTCGTGCAGACATGTTGATCATCATCGCATCCAGAACAGTCAGGGCAGTCATACATTCCATGACAACAACAGCCCTGGGGACGATGACAGGGTCATGACGTCCTTTGATATTTACGCTAATTTCCTCGCCGGATTTATTGACAGTCGATTGGGTACGGTAAATAGAGGGAGTTGGCTTAACATGTGCCCGAATGCATATGGTGCTTCCGTCACTGATGCCGCCCAGGATACCGCCTGCATGATTGGTGGCTTTTTTCACCTGACCATCTGATATGAGGAAGGCATCGTTGTTTTCACTTCCTTTTCTTTCGGATACCGCACAGCCGTCACCGATTTCGACAGCTTTTACCGCACCTACAGACATAATTGCTTTTGCAAGATTTGCATCCAGTTTTTCGAAAACAGGGTCACCGATTCCGGAAGGCAGTCCTTTCACAATACATTCCATACATCCCCCCACAGAGTCGGTTGCCTGTTTTGTTTCCTCAAGATAAGCAATTGCTTTCTCGTTTGCTGTTCTGTCAGGCATGGCTGTTGGTGTGTTTAAAACAGCATCCCGGTCAAAATGTTCCATATCGGCTTGAACAGGACCGATGGAACGGGTATAGGCAAAGACGGTGATTCCGAGCTGCTTCAAAATCTTAGCGGCAACAGCACCTGCGGCAACCCTGCCAATGGTTTCTCTTCCCGAGGAACGCCCTCCGCCCCGATAATCACGAAAACCGTACTTTTGGTCAAAGGTATAATCTGCATGCCCGGGACGGTAATAGGATGCTATTTCACTATAGTCACCTGATTTTTGTGAGGTGTTTCTCACCAATAGAGAAATGGGAGTACCCGTGGTTCGGCCTTCAAACACACCGGAGAGGATTTCCACGGAATCATCCTCTTTTCGCGGAGTTGTGATGTTACTGGTACCGGGCTTCCTGCGGTTTAAGTACTGCTGAATATCATCTTCGCATAATTCCAGACCTGCCGGACAACCGTCGATAACAACGCCCAGGGCTTTCCCATGGGATTCCCCCCAGGTTGTAATTTTAAAAATGGTGCCAAAAGAAGAACCGGCCATAATGCAATCCTCCATGAACTCAAGCGACTGACATACAATGCCTGCGTCGATATTTTTGCTTCATTGTACTTTAATATTTAAAAAATATCAACTTTTTTCAAAAAAAGATGCATCTTCAAAAAAAATATGCTATGCTCTAAAGGAACATATCGTACATAAAAAATACAAAGGGAAATAAAAAGGCTAAATACGAATGAAAATGTCCATGGAGGAGCGGTTTCGAAAAAAACTGCGCAGAATAGGAAAAAAGAATAAGCTTTGCCGGTTTTGGATCATTCCTGTAATGGCAGTTGGAATGTTTTTTTTCCATGCTCTGGCATATTTGAAAGGAAACGGAAAACGTTTTGCCATGCTTGCGGTAACCTTTCTTCTCTTTGTTGTGTACAGCAGTTTCTCATTTCCTATGTTTATATCGGGTAACGGTGAAAGCGGTGAGTGGAATCAGATTTCAGAGGAAGCACAGGATATTGTACTGGCTGAGGAGACGGAAATTAATCTGGAGGATTTTGAACTTTTGGATGATGATGATGTTAGGCTGGATGACGAAGATTTCTCCTATCATTCACATGGAACGGATGTTGTGACAAGATACAGTGCAGATGATATTTTGGAAGCAAATCCCAGTCCGGCATACTCCGATGAGGTATCGGTTCAGACAGAAGGAAATGGTATGTTTTCAAAGGATGACTGGAGACTTGTGCTCATCAATAAGCAACATTCGGTGCCTGATGATTACGAGGTTAAGCTTGGCTCTATAAATACGATAAAAGGACAGATGCACTGTGACGAGCGGATTATCGGAGAACTGCTGGCAATGATTCAGGATGCAAAGGAGGACGATGTTGTACTGGAGGTTTGTTCTCCTTATCGTGATCTGGAATATCAAAAAAAGCTGTTTAATCGTAAAATCGTCCGATATATGGGAAAAGGAATGTCTTATATGGAGGCATATCAGCTTTCCAGTGAGGTAGTGACTGTGCCGGGAGCAAGCGAGCATCAAATCGGACTTGCACTGGATATTGTAACAGACAGCTACAGGGAGTTGAATGAGGGATTTGCGGAAACAGCTGCGGGAAAGTGGCTGGCTGAAAACAGCTATAAATACGGATTCATACTTCGGTATCCGTTGGGGAAAGAATATATAACCGGTATTGAATATGAACCCTGGCATTTCAGATATGTAGGCGTAGAGGCAGCTACCGTGATTACAGAGCAGGGAATCACGCTGGAAGAGCTTTGGGATTCGGAAGAATTTTGGGAGGAACCGTAAATGTATAAGATTTTGAAACAGGAGGGCAGGGCAAAACGTGCGGAGCTCACTACGGTACACGGCGTCATTCAGACGCCTGTATTTATGAATGTGGGAACTGTAGCTGCCATCAAAGGTGCCGTTGCGACCTCCGATTTAGAGGAAATTAAAACACAGGTTCAACTTTCCAATACTTATCATCTTCATGTACGTCCCGGAGATCAGATTGTAAAACAGCTGGGAGGACTTCATAAATTCATGTCATGGAATAAACCGATTCTCACAGATTCCGGTGGGTTTCAGGTGTTTTCTCTTGCAGGGTTGAGGAAAATCAAAGAAGAAGGCGTATATTTCAACTCCCACATAGACGGACATAAAATTTTTATGGGACCGGAGGAGAGTATGCAGATTCAATCAAACCTTGCTTCGACGATAGCAATGGCTTTTGATGAATGTGCACCCAGCAAGGCGGAGAGAAGCTATGTGCAGGCGTCTGTGGAACGAACTACAAGATGGCTGGAAAGATGTAAAAAGGAAATGGCAAGACTCAATTCGCTGGAGGATACCATCAATAAAAATCAGCTTTTGTTCGGAATCAATCAGGGTGCGGTATTTGCGGATATTCGTATAGAGCATGCAAAACGCATCTCAGAAATGGATTTGGACGGATATGCGGTTGGCGGTTTGGCGGTGGGAGAAACCCATGAAGAAATGTATCATATTCTTGATGAGGTAGTTCCATATTTGCCAAAGAATAAACCAACTTATCTGATGGGAGTCGGAACCCCGGCCAATATTTTGGAAGGCGTGGAGAGAGGAATCGACTTTTTTGACTGTGTGTATCCCAGCCGAAACGGACGTCACGGTCACCTATATACCAATCACGGAAAGATAAACCTTTTCAATGCGAAGTATGAACTGGATGACAGACCGATTGAAGAGGGCTGTGGGTGTCCTGCCTGCAGACGCTATTCCAGAGCATATATAAGACATTTGCTGAAGGCTAAGGAAATGCTTGGAATGCGGCTCTGTGTGTTGCATAATCTGTATTTCTACAATACAATGATGGAAGAAATCAGAGATGCGCTGGACGAGGGTAATTTTGCGGCATATAAGAAGAATAAACTGGAAAATATGGCGACACCATTGGAATAATTAAAATCTAATAAAATGCTTGCATGACAACATATTTTTGTGTATTATATTGATTTGATGACGAGTGGCTTTCCGGCAGGGCATTTTGCTTTGAGTACCGGGGATGCCGGAATGGAGGAAAAATGGGTATTTTATTGACGGAAACCGAAACAGCTGCTGCAGGAAACACAACCGGAAGCCTGATTATGATGGTGCTTGTTTATGGAATTTTCTTCCTGGCAATGTGGTTTTTCTTTTTCAGACCCCAGAGCAAGGAAAAGAAGAGAATGGCGGCAATGCTGTCTTCCCTGACAATCGGAGACTGCGTATTGACAACTTCAGGCTTTTACGGAATTGTCATTGATATTTCTGATGAAGACAATACGGTTATTGTTGAGTTCGGCAATAATAAGAACTGCCGTATTCCTATGGAAAAATCTGCAATCAGTCGTGTGGAAAAAGCAAACGAAAATTAAAAAACATCAAGAATTGAGGCAGTGTAAAGAAGATGGATTTCTTTTGGGAATATCTTCGGAACATTGCCTCTTTTTTGTTGATTCTTTATAATTATGGGTTGAAATTTGTCAGCCTATCGGGTATGATAAAATGAAATATCTTTCATACTGTAATACGTCAAAGTCAGAAAAAGAAAGAAGATACATTGCGGAAAGGAATGAAATTATGGAATTACATATTACATGTATTCCCGGTGACGGTATAGGACCGGAAATTGTGACAGAAGCAAAAAAAGTATTGGAAAAAACAGCAAAAGTTTATGGACACAAAATGCTGTTTGAAGATATTTTAATGGGTGGTGCATCTATCGATGCATACGGCGTTCCTTTGACGGAAGAAGCAGTAAAAAAAGCGAAGGCTGCAGATGCTGTACTTATGGGTTCCATCGGCGGAAACACAACAACATCTCCCTGGTATCAACTACCTCCCAAACTTCGACCCGAGGCAGGGCTGCTTGCACTCAGAAAAGAATTAAATTTATTTGCAAACCTGCGTCCCGCAATACTCTATGATGAATTGGCGGGGGCATGTCCTTTAAAGGAAGAAATCAGCAAAGCAGGTTTTGATATGATGATTATGAGAGAACTGACAGGCGGTCTGTATTTCGGTGAGCGAAGAACGGTAGAGGAGAACGGTGTTTTAAAAGCTGTTGATACATTAACCTATGACGAAAATGAAATCAGAAGAATTGCCATAAAAGGCTTTGATATTGCCATGAAGCGCAGAAAAAAAGTGACAAGTGTTGACAAGGCCAACGTTCTGGATTCCTCCAGACTTTGGAGAAAAGTGGTAGAAGAAGTGGCATCAAATTATCCGGAGGTTACTTTGGAGCATATGCTGGTTGATAACTGTGCCATGCAGCTTGTGAAGGACCCGGCACAATTTGATGTTATACTGACGGAGAACATGTTCGGCGATATTCTTTCGGATGAGGCAAGTATGGTAACGGGATCCATCGGTATGCTGGCAAGTGCAAGCCTAAATGACAGCAAATTTGGATTATACGAGCCAAGTCATGGTTCCGCTCCCGATATTGCAGGACAGGATATTGCAAATCCGATAGCAACTGTTTTAAGCGCAGCAATGATGTTAAGATACAGCTTTGACCTGGACAAAGAGGCTGATGCCATTGAGGCTGCCGTAAAGCAGGTGTTAAGGGATGGTTATCGGACAGCCGACATTATGTCGGAAGAATGTACCAGGGTTGGATGTTCCCAAATGGGTGATTTGCTGGCGGAAAGAATCAAATGAATAAATGAGGGTAATTATCTTGAAAGATTCATAAAAGGAGAGGGAATGAGATGATAAGCGATAATGCAAGAGCCGGAATACAGCAGGCACCGGCAAGAAGTTTGTTTAATGCGCTGGGCTTTACGGCCGAAGAAATGAAAAAGCCCATGGTAGGTATTGTGAGTTCCTATAATGAAATTGTACCGGGACATATGAATATTGACAAAATTGTGGATGCGGTAAAACTTGGTGTTGCAGAAGCGGGCGGTGTACCCGTAGTGTTCCCTGCGATTGCTGTATGTGACGGAATTGCCATGGGGCATGTGGGGATGAAATATTCTCTGGTGACAAGAGATTTGATTGCCGATTCTACCGAGTGTATGGCGATTGCGCATCAGTTTGATGCACTTGTCATGGTGCCAAACTGTGACAAGAATGTACCGGGACTTTTAATGGCTGCCGCCAGACTGAATCTGCCCACTGTATTTGTTTCCGGAGGTCCTATGCTTGCGGGACATGTAAAAGGGAAAAAGAGAAGTCTGTCATCTATGTTTGAAGCGGTAGGTTCTTACGCTGCAGGTACAATGACAGAGGAGGATGTAACGGAATTCGAGAATAAGGTATGTCCTACCTGCGGTTCCTGCTCAGGTATGTATACCGCAAATTCCATGAACTGCCTGACAGAGGCTCTGGGGATGGGGCTTCGGGGAAACGGTACTATACCAGCTGTTTATTCCGAGAGAATCAAACTTGCAAAGCATGCAGGCATGGCTGTCATGGAAATGGTAAGAAAGAATATTCGTGCCAGAGATATTATCACAAAAGAATCAATTATGAACGCACTGACGGTTGATATGGCGCTGGGATGTTCCACAAATTCTATGCTGCATCTGCCTGCAATTGCTCATGAAATCGGATTTGATTTTGATATCAGCTTTGCAAATCCCATCAGTGAAAAAACACCGAATCTTTGTCATCTTGCGCCTGCGGGACCGACCTATATGGAGGACTTAAACGAGGCCGGCGGCGTTTATGCGGTAATGAAAGAACTGGCTGACATCGGGCTGATAAATACGGAATGTATGACAGTTACCGGAAAAACCATAGGAGAGAACATTTCCCATGCGGTCAACCTGAATCCTGAGGTAATCAGAACAGTGGATAATCCTTACAGCAAGACCGGCGGACTTGCCGTGCTGAAGGGGAATCTGGCTCCTGACGGCTCTGTTGTTAAGCGTTCTGCTGTGGTGGAAGAAATGATGGTGCATGAAGGACCCGCCAGAGTGTTTGACTGTGAAGAAGATGCAATTGAGGCAATCAAGGGTGGAAAAATTATAGCTGGAGATGTGGTGGTTATCCGATATGAAGGCCCCAAGGGAGGTCCCGGCATGAGAGAAATGCTGAACCCTACTTCTGCCATTGCAGGTATGGGTCTTGGCTCAAGCGTGGCGCTCATCACCGACGGAAGATTTTCGGGGGCATCCAGAGGAGCATCCATCGGACATGTATCGCCGGAAGCAGCCGTGGGCGGTCCCATTGCTCTGGTGGAGGAAGGCGATATCATCAGTATTGATATTCCCAATCTGAAACTGGAGGTGAAGGTTTCGGATGAAGTCCTTGCCGAAAGACGTGCAAAGTGGCAGCCTAGAGAACCGAAGGTGACAACCGGTTACCTGTCAAGATACCGCGAGCTTGTAACAAGCGGAAATAGGGGAGCAGTTCTGGAGTTTCCCAAGAAATAGGGATTTCCAATCATCCCAATCATCCCGAATAAGTAGGAGGAGATATTATAATGCAGTTAAGCGGTTCCGAAATTGTTGTAGAATGTCTGAAGGAGCAAGGGGTAGACACGGTTTTTGGCTATCCGGGCGGAACGATTTTAAATGTATATGATGCTCTGTATAAGCATAGCAATGAAATAACACATATTTTAACCTCTCACGAGCAGGGAGCAGCCCATGCTGCGGACGGCTATGCAAGAGCGACCGGAAAAGTTGGTGTTTGTATGGCAACCAGTGGTCCCGGTGCAACAAATCTTGTAACAGGAATTGCAACAGCCTATATGGATTCCGTTCCGATGGTTGCAATCACGGCAAATGTGAATCTTCCGTTATTAGGTAAGGATACCTTTCAGGAGGTGGATATTGCCGGTGTTACAATGCCTATAACGAAACATGGCTATATTGTAAAAAATGTGGAAATACTGGCAGATACAATTCGAAAAGCTTTCCGTATCGCACAAAGCGGAAGACCAGGTCCGGTCCTTGTGGATATTACAAAGGACGTGACTGCAGCCATGTGTGAATTTACCCCCATGCAGCCGGCTCCGACAGAGCGAAAGAACAAATACACAGAAGAAGATACAAATAAGGTGTTGGAACTGATTCGAAATGCTAAGAAGCCCTATATTTATCTGGGAGGCGGAGCAGTTATTTCAGGAGCATATCATGAAGTGGAAAAGTTTGCTGAGCTGATTGATGCACCAGTTTGCGATACGCTTATGGGAAAAGGGGCATTTGACGGACATAGTCCCAGATATACGGGAATGATTGGCATGCACGGAACAAAGACCTCGAACCTGGGAGTCAGTCAATGTGATTTACTGATTGCACTTGGAGCAAGATTTTCGGATCGTGTTACAGGAAATCCAAAGAAATTTGCCGAGAATGCAAAAATTATACATATAGATATAGATGCTGCGGAAATCAATAAGAATATTCGTGTGGATGCTTCGATGGTAGGCGATTTGAAGCATGTTCTTGCTGAACTGAACCAACGTCTTGAAAAACAGAATCACAGCGAATGGATGAAGACGATTGAAGAGATGAAAGATAAATATCCCCTGAAATATGACAGGGAGAATCTTTCATGTCCTTACGTTATCGAGACAATTGATAAAGTGACAAAGGGCGAAGCAATAATAACTACTGATGTAGGACAGCACCAGATGTGGGCAGCACAATATTATCATTATACCAAGCCCCGCACATTCTTATCGTCGGGCGGTTTGGGAACCATGGGTTACGGACTTGGGGCTTGTATCGGTGCCCAGGTGGGACAGCCGGATAAAATTTGCATTAATATTGCAGGAGACGGATGCTTCAGAATGAATATGAATGAACTGGCCACTGCAAGCAGATACAATATTCCGATTATACAAGTGGTTATCAATAATCATGTGCTGGGTATGGTTAGGCAGTGGCAGACTTTGTTCTATGGAAAGCGTTATTCCCAGACAGTGTTGAATGATAAGGTTGATTTTTGCAAGGTCGCAGAAGCGCTGGGCTGTGCAGCTATCCGTGTCACAAAAAAGGAAGAGGTTCAGCCTGCAATTGAAAGAGCCATCGAAATGAAGGCTCCTGTATTGATTGAGTGTTTGATTCCCGAAGATGACAAGGTGTTTCCTATGGTTCCCGCAGGTGCACCCATTGCAGAAGTATTTGACGGGGACGATATGAAAGAGGAAGTATGAAAAAGTGGGTTCGTGTTCTAATGCTGATTCTGCTGTGCGGTTTTGCGGTTATTTTGAGCGGCGGGTTGGCTCTGGGCATGTATTATCAAAGTAATTTTCCCGTAAATACCTGGATTAACGGTATCTATTGCACGGGAAAATCAATTGAAGAAGTAAACGGGGAGCTTGTCACTCAGACAATGTTCCCCAATATTTCCGTTTTGGACAGAGATGGCAAAACATGGGTAATCCCGGCAGAGGAAGTGGAATTGAAACCGGATTACACGGAGTCCCTGAGAAGATATTTGAAGGATAATACTGCAATTACGTGGATGAATCAGCTGAAAAAGCCTGCGGAGGTAGTCCTGGAAGATGTCAAATGGAGATGGGATGATGATAAACTTGCCGAAAGCGTGAAAATGCTTGGCTTTGTCAGGAAAGAGGAGAGTGAAGAAAAAGGATGCGTTGTAGAATTCAGCGATACTGACGGATACTTTCTATATGACGGAAATGCTGACAGATTAAATTATGGGGCTGCATTGTCTTATATCAAGAGCAGTTTGTTTCAGGGAAATCTTGAAATAGATTTACGTGAAGGCAACTGTTATGAAAAATTGGAGGACAGTGTAAAGGATGTCAGCCAGAGACAGCTTTGGAAACAGTTGGAAGATTTTTTTGATTGTAAAATTGTATATGATATGGGGGCGGAACAAATTCCGCTCACACCTGCCATCTTGAGCAATTTTATTAAAGCAGATGAGAACCATCGGATATTAACAGACGAAAATGGCATGATTATACTGGATGAGGAAAGAGTGGAACAATGGGTAGAGCAACTGGCGGAAAGTTATAATACCTGTGGTACAGCCCTGGAATTTCAATCCACCAGAGGTGATATTGTCAATGTCCGGTATGATACATACGGTACAGAGCTGGATACGGAGACTGAAAAGAAGTATCTGGTCGCTGCAATGAAGGAAGAACGAACAGAGACTATATTCCATATCCCCGCCTATAAGCAGGAAGGGTTTGCGAGAGGTCTGGATGATATTGGAAAAACTTATATAGAAGTAGATATGACAAGCCAGCATATGTATTATTATGAGGATGGAGAGTTAATGCTGGATACGGATATTGTTACGGGCAATACAGGAAGGCGGATGGGAACGCCGGAAGGAATCAATTTTGTCTATAATAAACAACGTAACAGAGTACTGAGAGGCGCAGACTATGCAACGAAAGTGAAATACTGGATGCCTGTCAGAGGAAGTGTCGGAATCCATGATGCCGGCTGGCGAAAAGAATTTGGTGGCGAAATTTATCAAAGAAACGGGTCTCACGGCTGTATCAACACACCGCCCGAAATGATGGCCGAACTGTACGAAATGGTGGAGATTGGGACCCCGGTCATTATGTTCTATTAATGATTTAACGATGTGAAAAGTTAATAATGTACTTGACTAAAGCGAGCGGAACGAGTATTCTAAACCTATGTCCCAAGTCGGATATAGAATATACTAAAATTGAGGAGGAATATGAAATGTCCAGAGTTTACAATTTCTCTGCAGGCCCTGCGGTGTTACCGGAGGAGGTTTTGCAGGAAGCAGCTGATGAAATGCTTGATTACAGAGGGACCGGAATGTCCGTCATGGAGATGAGTCATCGATCTAAAGCCTATGATACCATCATCAAGGAAGCTGAAGCTGACTTGAGAGAACTGATGAATATTCCCGATAATTATAAAGTGCTTTTCCTGCAGGGAGGCGCGAGCCAGCAATTTGCTATGATTCCCATGAATCTGATGAAAAATAAGGTTGCAGACTATATTGTAACAGGACAGTGGGCAAAAAAAGCTTATCAGGAAGCATGCATTTACGGTAAAGCAAATAAGATTGCGTCATCTGAAGATAAAACATTTTCTTACATACCGGACTGCTCGGATTTGCCGATCAGCGATGATGCGGATTATGTGTATATTTGTGAGAACAATACCATATACGGAACAAAGTTTAAGACACTTCCCAATACAAAAGGCAAGCCCCTGGTGGCAGATGTATCAAGCTGTTTTTTGTCTGAGCCGGTAGATGTTACCAAATATGGTGTTATTTACGGTGGCGTTCAGAAGAATATCGGACCTGCCGGTGTGGTTATTGTTATTATTCGTGAGGATTTGATTACTGAGGATGTATTACCCGGTACGCCAACCATGCTGCGCTATAAAATTCATGCGGATAACGGTTCTCTGTACAATACTCCTCCCGCATACGGTATATATATCTGCGGAAAGGTATTTAAGTGGCTGAAGAAGCGCGGCGGCTTGGAAGCGATGAAGGAATACAATGAAAAAAAGGCAAAAATCTTATATGATTATCTGGATGAGAGCAAATTGTTCCACGGAACAGTGCGAAAAGAGGACAGATCTTTGATGAATGTACCTTTTGTTACCGGCGATGAGGAACTTGATGCCAAGTTTGTCAAAGAAGCGACAGCTGCAGGCTTTGTAAATCTGAAAGGGCACAGAACCGTAGGCGGTATGCGTGCAAGCATCTATAATGCAATGCCGATTGAAGGTGTGGAGAAGCTTGTAGAATTTATGAAAGCATTTGAAGCGGCAAACATGCCGGTTTGAATGCCGGAATGATAACAGAAACCGGAGAGAAGAGGCCGGAAGGAGAGAAATAGAATGTATAAAATAAATTGTTTAAATCCCATTGCAGATGTGGGACTGAAGAATTTCAGCGATAATTATCAGATTACTGCGGATTTGAAAGAGGCTGACGGTGTTCTGGTGAGAAGTGCTTCCATGCATGAAATGGAAATTCCGGATAGGCTTCTGGCGGTTGCCAGAGCAGGTGCCGGTGTCAACAATATTCCGCTTGATAAGTGTGCGGAAAAAGGTGTTGTTGTATTTAATACGCCGGGCGCCAACGCGAACGGTGTTAAGGAGCTTGTTATTGCAGGTATGTTACTGGCTGCCCGCGATGTAATCGGTGGTATTGACTGGGTTAAGGCATCAGCGGATAATACGGATATCGCAAAAGCTGCGGAGAAAGAAAAGAAGAATTTTGCCGGGACGGAAATTATGGGAAAGAAGCTTGGCGTGATCGGCCTTGGTGCTATCGGCGTCAAGGTAGCGAATGCTGCGGTGGCTCTCGGCATGGATGTGTACGGATATGACCCTTATCTTTCCGTCAATGCTGCATGGAATCTGAGCCGTTCCGTAAAGCATGTTCTTAATGTGGATGATATATATGCGGAGTGTGATTATATCACCATTCATGTTCCGCTTCTTGAATCAACCAAGGGAATGATTAATGCAGTTTCCATAGCAAAGATGAAGGAAGGCGTAATTATTCTGAATTTTGCCCGGGATTTACTAGCAAATGAAAAAGATGTGCTGGAAGGTCTGCATTCCGGGAAAATTGCACGTTATGTATCGGATTTCCCCAATCCGACAACGGCAGGGCAGAAGGGCTGTATTGTAATCCCTCATCTGGGAGCAAGTACGGAAGAGTCTGAGGATAATTGTGCGGTGATGGCTGTTGAAGAGATGATGGATTATCTCGAAAACGGAAATATCCGAAACAGCGTTAATTATCCTGCATGTGATATGGGAATTTGTACGAAGGCAGGAAGAATTGCAATTTTCCATAAAAATGTTGCCAATATGATTACACAGTTTACTGCTGCAATCGGAGGAAAAGGTATCAATATCAGTGATATGACAAATAAATCAAGAGGAGAAGTTGCGTACACAATGATAGATATGGAGAGTACGCCCACTCAGGAAATGATTGATGTGTTGGAAAAGATTGACGGAGTGTTCCGGGTAAGAATTGTAAAATAGTACCGCAAAATTAATCCCTCTGCTTTCGAAAGGAAAGAAGAGGGATTTTTGCGTGAAGTAATCTGAATTTCATCGGAAAAGCAGGGGCATGCCGCTGTCGGAGCCATCGTTTAAGTCCTGCAGGCTTTCCTCCAGCTTTTTGTTTGTTGCGCAGGAAGCTTCGCTTTGCAAATCCATATACAAAATAAAAATGTCTTCGAGAATCATTCCCTTTTCGACTGCGATTTCCTCCATAATAGGTTTCAGCTTCTCGAGCTGCACGGAGACGGGGACTTTCTGGGGATCGATTTCTCCGAGTACATCTTCTGCATAGGCATTTATTCTTGCCAATAACTGTCTGTTTTCGTCCGTCATTTTTTTCAAATCCTTTCTGTTCAATAGATTAGATTTATGATACAATAATTTTATAAAGAAAAAAAGTGAAATTTTTGTAAAAAGAAGGTTACGGATGCATATTTTTATATCACATTCTTCAAAGGATGCGGCATTTGCCGATGAGGTTTGCAGAATATTGGAAGGCGCCGGACATACTTGCTTTATTGCTCCTCGTGATATTGCACCGGGAAAAGAATACGCCGAAGAAATTATGAATGGTATTGCGGAAGCGGAGGTAATGCTTTTGCTTTTGTCCCGTGAGGCGAACCAATCCCAGCATGTTTTTCGTGAAGTGGAGAGAGCAGTCAGTGGGGGTATCCCCATACTGGTATATAAAATGGCGGAATTTGAATTAAAAAAATCTCTGTCTTATTTTCTGATGGTGAATCAATGGATTGACGGAACGAAGGATAGAAATCCGGTTAAGATACTTGATGCGGTTAACGGTAAGATGACGGGAAAAGGCAATATCCCAAATACGGTAAACGCAGTTTCAACTGTAAAAAACGGTAAAAAACGACCGGTAAAATTGTTCGGAACAATTGCAGCCTGTGTCGTAATTCTGATCATTATGTCGATATTGTGGAGACAAGTATACGACGAAAGACATGAAAATGTCAGGGAAGCGGAAAAGACTTTTCAACTCCTTCCCGGAGATAAAATTTCACTGGGTACTTATAATTTATATAAGGGTGAGGATTATTGGACAAAAGCACCGGAACCGTCGGATGCGGCATTTATAAGAGGAAGCAATATATGGTCTGATTCCAATATCAGAACCTGGTTAAACAGTGATAGAAATGTTGTTGTTTATGAAGATATGGCGCCGGAAGCAAGCGCAATGTCGGAAAAAAAGAACGGATACAGTAATGAACCCGGATTTTTATACGGATTTTCAGAGGATGAAAAGGCAGTTTTGTGCGAGCGCGAAATCATTACTCAGGGGAATATTCTGACAGACTTAAGCAGTATCAGCACAGAGGATAAGGTGTTTTTATTGTCAGAAAATGAGTTGGAATGGTTTTCTGAGGCAGATATCAATATCTATTCCGTCCCTACAAAAGCTGCTGTTGAGAAGGACAAAACGAAATGGTATGAAATGTATTCTCTTTCTCTCGGTGTGGAGGAATATATCTGGCTGTTGAGAGATCCTGCGGATGATTCGGCCAGTGCCTGTAAAGCTGTGACAAACGGTTACGGTGATGAAAAAATGACAAGTGTGGAAGCAGGAACCGAGGGCTTTGGAATTCGCCCGGCTATTTGTGTTGATTACAGTAAGCTTTCCGCACTGTCAGAACGTGAAAACAGATAGAAGACAGGAGGAACAGGTTATGGCGGAAATCAGACCTTTTGCGGCTTACCGGCCTGCCCCGGGAAAGGAAAGCATAATAGCAGCACTGCCTTATGATGTGTACAACAGAAAAGAGGCTTTCCGTGTAGTGCAGAAGAATCCGGATTCTTTTCTTGCGATAGACAGGGCAGAGACAGGATTTGACGATAGCGTGGATACATACGCGCCGGAAGTTTATGAGCGTGCTGCAGCGCTCCTTCAGAAATGGATTTCGGAAGGCCGATTTGTGAAGGATGAAAAGACATGTTATTATCTGTATGAACAACGGATGGATGAAAGAACCCAGACGGGAATTGTGGCTTGTGCTTCAATAGATGACTATCTGAACAATATCATCAAGAAACATGAAAATACAAGAGCGGACAAGGAACTTGACAGGATTCGGCATGTGGATACCTGCAATATGCAGACGGGGCCGATTTTTCTGGCTTACAAGAGGAATGATGTTTTAAAGCGCATTATCTGCGATACGAAGAAGAATCCACCGGTATGCGATTTTATAACGGAAGACGGCATCGGACATAAAATATGGGTTATCGGGGAAGAAAAGGTAATCTCTGAAATTCATGAAGAGTTTTCCCGCATTCGGGCTGTTTATATTGCAGATGGGCATCACCGTTGTGCGTCTGCCGTGAAGGTGGGACTGAAGAGAAGAGAGGAAAACCCCGGTTATACGGGGAAAGAGGAATTTAATTATTTTCTGTCTGTATTGTTTCAGGATGAGGAACTTCATATTCTGGATTACAACAGAGTTGTGAAAGATCTAAACGGTATGTCCGAGGATGAATTCCTCGAAAAACTGACTGAACATTTTGCTCTGACTGAAATGGGAACGGAGGCTTTCAGACCGGATCGGAAGGGGACATTCGGAATGTACATGGGAAACACCTGGTACAAATTGACTGCTTCCGAAAAAATTTGTTCGGACGATGTTGTAAAAGGACTGGATGTTTCATTACTGCAGGATTATTTGCTGGGACCGGTATTGGGAATCGGTGATCCCAAGACTGACCGCAGAATTGATTTTGTGGGTGGAATCAGAGGTCCGGAGGAATTGGAAAGAAGAGTACACAGCGATATGAAGGTGGCATTTTCCATGTATCCCACATCAATCAGGGAATTGGAAAAAGTGGCGGATGCAGGAATGCTGATGCCTCCGAAATCTACCTGGTTTGAACCGAAGCTAAGAAGCGGGCTTTTCCTGCACGAACTATAACCCATCCGCACAAAATTGTGCAATCCGAAAAGGTACGTGCAGTGCGGATGGGAATATCAATCAGAGGGAAGGGGCAGAAATATGAACAACAGATTATATAAGCTGATGAATTGGCCAAAAATTGAAGAAATTATTTATTCGGAATGTGACAACCCGCATGCATTGCTGGGACCTCACAAATCAGGAAGCCAGACATTGATTCAGGCATTTTTTCCGGAGGCAGTAAAGGCGGCTATCGTTTTCAACGATACGGGAGAAACTTTTCAAATGGAAAGAGCGGATGATGACGGTTATTTTGCAGCTTTGCTTCCAATGCCGGAAAAGGAAGTGCCGGTATACCACTATGTTGTAAAAGGAAGCGACGGTGTAACTACACAGATAGGCGAAGCGTACCGTTATGAACCGCTGATAACAAAGAAGGATACAGAGAAATTTAAAAACGGAATTCATTATACCATATACGAAAAACTGGGCGCTCATCCTATGGCGTTGGATGGAGTGAAGGGAACCTATTTCGCTGTATGGGCTCCTGCTGCTTTGCGTGTCAGCGTGGTGGGAGATTTTAACAACTGGGACGGAAGAGTACATCAAATGAGAAGACTCTGGGATTCCGGTATATTTGAAATTTTCATTCCCGGTGCAAAAGTGGGAGATAATTATAAGTTTGAGTTGAAGCTAAAGGGTGGTTTGACCTATCTGAAGGCGGACCCTTACGGTAATGCAGCTCAGCTGAGACCTGATACTGCTTCCGTGATAACGGATTTGTATAGCTTTGTATGGGAAGACTCGTCGTTTATAGATAAGCGTGCGGAATTTCAGACGGGTAATGTGCCAATCAGCGTTTATGAGATGTATTTGGGTTCTTTTACAGATGGGGAAAACGGAGAAAGATATGCAAATTACCGTGATATTGCAAAAAAACTGATTCCTTACATAAAAGAAATGGGATATACCCATGTGGAACTGATGCCTGTTATGGAGCATCCGCTGGATGCCTCGTGGGGATATCAGGTCATTGGATATTATGCGCCGACTGCCCGTTACGGTTCACCCACTGATTTTATGTACTTTGTAAACGAATTGCACAAAGCAGGAATCGGGGTGATTTTGGATTGGGTTCCGGCTCATTTCCCGAGAGATACATATGGTTTGTCAAATTTTGACGGGACCTGCCTCTATGAGCATTGGGACCCCAGACAGGGTGCCCATCCTCACTGGGGAACATTAATCTATAATTACGGAAGACCTGAAGTGTCAAATTATCTGATTGCAAATGCTCTGTTCTGGGTTGAAAAGTATCATGCTGACGGTATCCGAATGGATGCTGTTGCCAGTATGCTTTATTTGGATTACGGAAAGAATGACGGTGAATGGGTCCCTAATATTTACGGCGGACATGAGAATTTGGAAGCAATCGAAATGATTAAGCATCTTAATTCTGTCATGAAAAAAAGAAATCATGGTGTGATTACCATAGCAGAGGAAAGTACGGCATTCCCAAAGATTACAGGTTCGTTGAACGACGGCGGTCTTGGCTTTGACTATAAGTGGAATATGGGCTTTATGAATGATTATCTGGAATATATCAAATACGATCCTTATTTCAGAAGTTATCATCACGGTGAGCTTACTTTCAGTATGATTTATGCTTACAGCGAAAAGTTTATGTTGGTATTTTCCCATGATGAAGTCGTTCACGGTAAGGCAACTTTGCTTGGTAAGATGCCCGGTGAGAGGGAACAGAAATTTGCAAATCTTCGATTGACCTATGCCTATATGATGACGCATCCGGGGAAAAAGCTGTTGTTTATGGGACAGGACATCGGTGAGTTTGATGAATGGAATGAGAACAGGCTGGTAGAATGGCAGCTGAAATCTATTCCGGAGCATGAAGGAATTTCCGTTCTGGTCAGCGATTTAAACCGGATATACAGGAACAATCCGGAATTGTATCTGTTTGATGATTCTCCGAAAGGTTTTGAATGGATTAACCATATAGCAGCGGAAAAATGTTATCTGACATATGTAAGAAAGGGAAGGAAACAGGAGGATTTGCTGCTTGTTGTGGCGAATTTCGCAGGAATTGCCCAGGAAATTGCAACAGGAGTTCCTGAGGCAGGAAAATATAAGGAAATTTTTAACAGCGATGATGAAAAGTACGGTGGTTCGGGATTGGTAAACAGCAGGATAAAGCGTTCTGCACAGAAAGAATGTGATGACAGAGAGAATTTCGTGAAAGTAAAGCTTGCTCCGCTGTCACTCAGCATCCTGAAATATATTCCGTTTACAAAAGAGGAGCTGGCAAAAGAAAAGGAAAAGAATAAGACGGAGAAAAAAGCAAAGAAGAGTAAGGAAAAGTAAGTATGGAACTTATGATGCTGACAAATAATTCCGTGGAGGAAATCGTTGAGGAAGTGATGAAACCCGGAATACTAAAAAGTTTTTTGGAAAAATTGCCGGAGAAAGCACTACAACTTGGAGTACGTGTGCTTTTGGCGGTGCTCTGTTTTCTGATTGGTGTACAACTGATTAAGCTGATTCGAAAAATCATAAAAAAATCAATGCAACGTGCAGGCGCTGAACTGGGAGCGGTTCAATTTGTGGATTCCTTTGTGAAGGCTGCGCTCTATATATTGCTTGTACTGATGCTGGCTTCTTCCTTCGGAGTCGATGCAGCAAGCATTGTAGCGGTTTTGGGATCTGCCGGAGTTGCAATCGGACTTGCAATTCAGGGAAGCCTTTCCAATTTAGCCGGAGGAGTACTGATTCTTTTATTAAAACCATTCAGAGTCGGCGATTACATTGTGGAGAGTTCTACGGGAAAAGAAGGAACGGTAACGGAAATTCAGATTTTTTATACAAGACTTTTGACGGTTGATAATAAAACAGTTATTTTGCCTAACGGAAGCCTTGCAAATAACAGTATTGTTAATATAACAGCCCAGGCAAACCGGCGTATGGATATTTCGGTTTCCGTATCATATAGTGCGGATTTGAAGAGGACAAAGGAAGTGTTGTTCAATGTCCTGCAAAAGGATGAAGCGGTATTAAAAGATAAGGAAAGAGTAGTATTTGTGGATGAACTGGGTGCATCCGGAGTAAATCTCGGAGTGAGGTGCTGGTTTAAACAGGAGGATTACTGGGCGGGAAAATGGCGCATTACCGAAAACTGTAAACTGGCGCTGGATGAAGCCGGAATTGAGATACCTTTCAACCAATTGGATGTACATTTAAAACAGAATCCTGACCGAAACGAAACTATTTAAATTTTATTGTTGAATTTTATGTAAGGTAATGGTATATTATCCGTTGTGATAACAACGACATTTTGTCGAAAAACAGGAGGATGTGTTTATGAAAAAACTTTTGGCTCTTGCACTTGCTTCCGTCATGGCTTTTTCACTGGTTGCATGCGGAAATGATTCCGGAAATGCAAAGACAGGTGATGGAATGAAGATTGCTATTGTATCCAGCCCTTCAGGTGTGGATGACGGTTCCTTTAACCAGGACAACTACAACGGTGTTCTGAAGTTTATCGAGGAAAATGAAGGTGCAACCGTTACTCCCATCAGAGAGGAAAGCGGTGATTCAGCAGCAGCAGTTCAGGCTGTGGCAGATGTAGTTGCAGAGTATGACGTAATTGTATGCTGCGGTTTCCAGTTTGCGGGTATCGGTGATATCGCAAAGGAAAATCCTGATACAAAGTTTATTTTGATTGATTCCTGGCCTACCGTTGAAGGTACAGAGCTTACTGCCGATGCAGCCCTTGATAATGTATATGCCGCATATTATGCTGAGCAGGAGAGCGGTTTCTATGCAGGTATGGCTGCTGCCCTTTCAACCGAAAGCGGTAAGGTAGCGGTTGTAAACGGTATTGCGTTCCCTTCCAATGTTAACTATCAGTATGGTTTTGAGTGCGGCGTTAAGTACGTAAACGAAACCGAAGGAATGAATGTTGAAGTTGTTGAGTTGCCTTCCTACGCGGGAACAGACGTAACCGGTGCAAATGTAGGCGGTAACTATATCGGTAACTTCTCCGATGAAGCAACCGGTAAGGTAGTGGGAAATGCACTGATTGCGGAAGGCTGCGATATTATCTTTGTTGCAGCAGGTAATTCAGGTAACGGCGTATTTACAGCTGCAAAGGAGGCATCCGGCGTTAAGGTTATCGGTTGTGACGTTGACCAGTACGATGACGGAGCAAACGGAGATTCCAACATTGTTTTGACCAGCGGACTTAAAGTAATGCACGATACTGTTTACAATGTACTGAATACTGTAAAGGACGGAACCTTCAAAGGTGCATGTGTTACTTTGACGGCATCCACCGATTCAACAGGTTATGTGAGTGAATCCGGCAGATGTCAGCTGACCGATGAGGCTATTGCCAAGATTGATGCTGCACAGGCTGATGTTAAGGCAGGAAAGATTGTTCCTGCTGCAAACTTTAACGGAATTACTCCCGAAACATTTACCTGGTAAAATGGTAAGAAGAATTTTTAAGAGGTGCTTGTATAAGCACCTCTTTTTCTGTTAAGATAGAAGCATCAATTGTGTGTTCCGGCACAGAAAGAGGAAGATATGGCTGATTATGAATATATTGTTGAGATGAAGCATATCACAAAGAGATTTCCGGGAATCGTCGCAAACGATGATGTGACAGTTCAAATCAGGAAGGGAGAAATATATGCACTTCTCGGTGAGAACGGAGCAGGTAAATCAACTTTGATGAGTATGTTGTTTGGCATGTATGAGCCGGATGAGGGAGAAATTCTGATTCGTGGCGAGAAGGTGAAACTGGAGTCTCCAAATCATGCAACAAAGCTGAATATCGGTATGGTACATCAGCATTTTAAACTGGTGTCTAACTATACTGTAGCGGAAAACATTGTTATGGGAACGGAACCTGTTAAAAGGCTCCTGGGATTTATCCCGACAGTGGATATGAAAAAGGCAAACAATGATATCCGTGCGCTTTCCGAAAAATACGGGCTGGCTGTCAATCCGACGGATTTAATCAGTGACATAAACGTGTCAACTCAACAACGGGTAGAAATACTGAAAATGCTGTACAGAGAAGCGGAAATTTTAATTTTTGATGAGCCAACGGCAGTTCTGACTCCTCAGGAAATAGAATTTTTGCTGGATATTATAAAGAGCCTTCGGGATAACGGTAAGACGATAATTCTGATTACTCATAAGCTGGAAGAGATTAAACGTATTGCAGACAGATGTGCCATCTTAAACAGAGGAAAATTGATAGATGTACTGAATGTGGCGGAAACTTCGACAAAAACCATGGCAAATCTTATGGTGGGCCGTGAAGTAAACTTTGAGACGCAAAAAAATCCTGCAAAATTCGGTGATGTTGTCCTTGACGTGAAAAACCTGGATGTTTTTAACAAGCAAGATTATCAGGTGGTTAAAAATGTGTCTTTCCGGGTACATGCGGGAGAAATTCTTGCCATTGCGGGAGTGGCGGGAAACGGACAGGTGGAGATAGCGGATGCGATTGCGGGCCTGATTCCCGTCCGCTCCGGTGAAATTACGCTGAACGGGAAGAATATTACCCATATGCCTATCAGACAAAGAACGATACAGGGCATTTCTTACATCCCGGAGGACAGACAAAATTATGGACTTGTTATGGATTTCTCCCTGACGGATAATTTAATTCTGAAGGATTATTTTAAGGAGCCTTATTGCCATAAGGGAGTGCTGAATCATGAGACGATGGAAGAGCACAGTAAGCGTCTGATTGAGGAGTATGATATTCGAAGCGGGCAGGGAGCAGAAACAATTGTTCGTTCCATGAGCGGCGGGAATCAGCAGAAAGCAATTATCGCAAGAGAGGTGGAGCTGGGTTCCCCTTTGATGATATTTGTACAACCTACAAGAGGACTGGATATCGGTGCAATCGAAAATATCCATAAACAGATGATTGCGGAAAGAGATAAGGGAAAAGCGATTCTGTTAATCTCTTTGGAGCTGGATGAAATTATGGACTGTGCAGACACAATTGCGGTTATCTATAACGGAGAGATACAAAACATTGCAGAAGCGGGAACACTGACCACAAATGATGTGGGAGAATTTATGATGGGCGTAAAACAGAACGGCAAAGGAGGCAATGAAGCATGAAAAAGAGAAATCAATTTTTAAATGCGGTAAAGATACCTCTTTTAGCCATTTTATGCAGTCTGATTGTGGGTGGAATTATCATTGCCGTAACAGGAAGCAATCCTTTTAAGGCCTATTACGCATTACTGCAGGGAAGCGGTCTTGCACCGAAGACATCTTATGCAAATCATAAAAGCATGCTGACGGATTTCTTCAGTTTTGTCAATTATTTTACACCGATGATATTTGCGGCGTTGGCAGTTGCGGTCGCACTGCGTGCGGGACTTTTTAACATCGGTGTGTCGGGACAGATGCTTGCGGCAGGTTTTACTGCGACGGTAATTGTGGGCTACAGTGATTTGAATGCATTTTTGGCAAAGCCTCTGGTTCTGCTGGTGGGGATGCTTGTGGGTGGTATTGCCGGTGCCCTGATTGGATTTTTAAAATACCGCTTCAATATTAATGAAGTGGTTTCCTCCATTATGTTGAATTATATATTTCAATATACGATAAGCTTTTTCATCAATACCTACTTTGTGGACCCTGTCTCCAGGCAATCCAGGGAAATTTCGGGCGCAGCGAGACTGACCTTGATGGATACTGCTATAGGGAATCAGAAGATTGATATTCCGCTCGGTATTATTTTTGCAATTCTGGCGGTAATTCTTGTTTGGTTCCTTTTTGAAAAGACGAAGTTGGGATACGAGCTGAAGGCTGTGGGATACTCCGGGAGTGCTGCACGCTACGCGGGAATTCAGGTTGGAAAATGTATGGTGACCTCCATGACGTTTTCCGGAATACTGGCCGGGCTGGCAGGAGTTACCTATTATCTTGGATATATGGGTTCTATTCAACCCAAGGTTCTTTTGAGCACAGGATTTGATGCCATTGCAGTTTCACTGTTGGGAAATAATAATCCTTTCGGCATTATTTTTTCCACCGTTTTAATCAGTCTGATAGGAAAGGGAAGCACCTATATGAAGTCTATGGCTAACGTAGATTCAGAGATTGCTTCCGTCATTACAGGAATTATTCTTCTGTTCAGTGCATGTAATGTATATATTAAGTGGAAACTGGAAAAGCAAAAAAGAGAGAAGAACATGAAAAGCGGAAAGGAGGAGAAGTAAATGGATACTATTATCATTGACGGACTTTCCTTTGCATTACCTTTGTTTATCATGGCAATTGGCGGTATTTATTGCGAAAAATCCGGTGTTACCATGCTTGCAATAGAAGGTTTACAGGGATTTGGTGCTTTTGTCGGTGCTTTGGTTGCAGTATTGGTTTCGGGGCTTTTTACCGGGAATACTCCGATTCCTTTTTATATAGCAATGTTATTTGCCGCTTTGGGCGGAGCCGTATTTGCGTTGCTTCATGCACTGCTTTGCCTGAAATTTAAAGCGAATCAGGTTATTAGCGGTGTGGTTGTAAATATTATGGCAATGGCTTTGACGGCATATTTGACAAAGCTGTTGAACAGATTGCTTTTCGGTGCTACTTCGGACAAGTTCGTACTTACCGTATCGTCCAGAATAACAGTGCCGGGAATTTCCCGGATTCCCATTTTGGGCGCTGTATTTACCAATGTATACCCTTTTGAATTTGTTATTGTAGTTGTGGCTTTTGCAGCATGGTTTGTCATGTATAAAACACGTTTCGGCATGCATTTGAGGGCTTGCGGAGATAATCCTCATGCGGTGGATGCCGCAGGAAGAAATGTGAATAAAATCAGACTTTCGGCGATTATAATTTGCGGCGCCTTATCCGGATTGGGAGGAATTTGTTTTGCTTATTCCATTTCAGCGAATTTCTCTTCCAGCATTTATGTAGGATATGGATACCTTGCAATCGCTGCCCTGATTTTCGGCAACTGGCGTATCCTTCCGACACTTGCCGCATGTCTGCTGTTCGGATTCGCACGTTCGGGGGGATATCGTCTGGTTCAGGTATTACAAATGCCAAGCTCTTATCAGGATCTTGTTATGATTCTTCCATATGCGCTGACTTTGTTATTGCTGGTATTTTTCTCAAAGCATAACGGTGCGCCAAAGGCTTTGGGAGAGATTTATGACAAGGGAGCAAGATAAAAATAAAAATTATGGTTGAAAAAATGAAAGAGAACCGATATAATACATTTAGTCGCGCTTCGTAAGCGACTAAATTTGCTTCCGTGGCTCAGTCGGTAGAGCGATTGATTCGTAATCAATAGGTCAGGGGTTCAAGTCCCCTCGGGAGCTTTTCAAATATATGTAAGGCCTGAAAGCATTTGCTTTTGGGCCTTTTATTATTTTCCGATGACTACTGATTATATTTCTTTTTTATCTGATGCTCCAGTATCTGAACTGACTTATAGAATATCAGAGCAATTATACAAAGAACTATAATAGCGGTTATTACCATGTCCAGACGAAAAACCTGAGAACCATAGATAATGAGATAACCAAGCCCCTGCCTGGCCGCTAAAAATTCGCCGATTATTACGCCGACAAGTGCCAACCCGATATTTACTTTTGCTGTACTTAAAAGAATGGGAAGAGAACCGGGAAGAATGACTTTGAAAAAGGCATCCTGTTTTCTGCCGCCCAGTGTATAAATCAGAGTAACCTTTTCCGGGTCAACCTGCTGGAAACCTGTATAAATACTGATAATGGATCCGAATACAGCTACGGAAATGCCTGCAACAATTATGGTGACGGTTCCGGTACCAAGCCAGACTATAAAAAGCGGAGCTAAAGCAGATTTTGGCAAACTGTTTAAGATTACCAGGTATGGCTCCAAAATTTCGGAAAGCTTTCCGGAATACCATAATGCAGAAGCAGCCAGCAGACTGATAAGGAAAACAAGGAAAAAACTGATGATTGTCTCATAAAGTGTAATCCCTATGTGGGTTATCATATGGTTATTTTGAAAGAGATCCACAAGGCATAAAACGACACGGCACGGACTGGAAAAAAAGAAGCTGTCAATCCAGCCAAAGTATGCGCTTGTCTCCCAAAGAGCAAGAAACAAAACGAAAATAATAAATCGCCAGGAGGATATCTGGTGATGGTAATGCATGTGAGCTTTTACAAATTCCTCCTGCTTTGTCAGCTCACAATTTCTTTTCGTTTTCATGCGTTAAGTCCTCCCATAGCATGTTAAATAAATTTTGGAATTCAGGTGCATTTCTGGCTGCAAGCGGAGAATTGTCCGAGAGCGTCAGCTTTATTGGCATTTCGTTCTTTACGACGGCAGGACGCCCGGAAAGGACAATAATTCTGTCAGCAAGACTGATTGCCTCCGAAAGATCATGTGTAATGATAATCATCGTTTTTCCGGCAGCCCGTATGAGTCGACAGATATCGTTGGAAACCATAAGTCTCGTCTGATAATCAAGAGCACTGAAGGGTTCATCCAAAAGAAGAAGCTGAGGTTCCAGTGCAAGAGTACGTATCAGCGCTGCTCTCTGCTTCATGCCTCCTGACAGTTCGCAAGGGCGCTTGTCGCGAAATTTTTCCAGACCGTATTCCCGGAGCAGACGTTCCACATTTGCAAGACGTTCCGGCGTTAACAGATGATGAAGCTCCAGCCCGAGAATCACATTTCGGTATACACTTCTCCATTCGAAAAGATAATCCCTTTGTAACATATATCCGACCCTGGGGTAATTCAGGCTTCCGTCCGGATTATTTACCAGTATTGTCCCCTGTTCCGGCGTGAGAAGTCCGGCAATAATGGAGAGAAGTGTTGATTTACCGCAGCCGCTGGGACCAACAATGGCAACAAATTCTCCCTCCCTGACACCGAAAGAGATGTTTTCCAACGCTCTTGTTTCGCCATGGAGACTATGGTAGGAATAGCCGATATTTTTCAACTCAAGAATATTTTGCATAAATGCCATTCCTTTCATGTTTTATCTTAAGATATGTGGCGGGACAAAAAGAGGTTACATGCTTGCATAACCTTCAGGTTTATGGTAATATCAAATTCAGGTTTAACTTCCGAAAAAAGGAAGACAAACGAAGATAAGAATGGAGAATACAAGGCATGGCACAGCTTTGGGGAGGACGTTTCACAAAGGAAACGGACCGTATGGTATATGATTTCAATGCGTCCATAGGATTTGATAAGCGGCTGATTTCCCAGGATATTGAAGGAAGCATAGCGCACGTCAGTATGCTTGCAAAACAGGGGATTTTGACAGATTCAGAAAAAAATCTCATTCTGAAGGGACTAAAGGAAATATCAGAGGATGTGAAATCAGGGACTCTGGTGATAGATGAGAGTAAATATGAGGATATTCACAGCTTTGTGGAAGCCACCCTTATTGCACGTATTGGCGATACGGGGAAAAAGCTTCATACCGGAAGAAGCAGAAATGACCAGGTTGCGCTGGACATGCGCTTATATACAAGGGAGCAGGTGAAAGAGACAGATGCGTTGTTAAAAGCTCTTTTGGAAGCAATTCTTGCAACCATGGAGGAGAATACGGAAACATTTATGCCCGGGTTTACCCATCTTCAAAAAGCACAACCGATTACGCTGGCGCACCATTATGGCGCCTATTTTGAAATGTTCAAACGGGACAGGCAGCGAATGACGGATATTTACAGGAGAATGAACTATTGCCCTCTGGGAGCGGGAGCCCTGGCAGGAACCACATATCCTCTTGACAGAGAGTATTCCGCAGAGCTTATGGGATTTGACGGTCCAACATTAAACAGTATGGATTCCGTTGCGGACAGAGATTATTTGATTGAGTTTTTGGCGGCTCTGGCGACAATTATGATGCATTTGAGCCGATTCAGTGAAGAGATTATTATATGGAACTCTAATGAATATCAATTTGTGGAAATAGATGATGCATATTCTACAGGAAGCAGTATTATGCCACAAAAAAAGAATCCGGATATCGCAGAGCTTGTACGGGGTAAGACAGGACGCGTGTATGGTGATTTGATGTCTTTGCTTACCACAATGAAGGGACTTCCGCTGGCATATAACAAGGATATGCAGGAGGATAAAGAAGTTGCATTTGACGCTATGGACACCGTGAAAGATTGTCTGACTTTATTTACCGGAATGATAAGAACCATGAAGTTTAAGAAGGAACGTATGGCAGTCAGCGCCATGAATGGTTTTACCAATGCTACGGATGCGGCAGATTATCTGGTTGGAAAAGGAGTGCCCTTTCGGGATGCTCATGGCATTATCGGAAAGCTTGTTCTTTACTGTATTGAAAAGAACACATCCATAGACGCTTTATCCCTGAATGAACTGAAAGAAATCAGCGATAAATTTGAGGACGATATTTACGATGCGGTATCATTGAAAACCTGTGTAAATAAGCGTCTGACAATAGGTGCTCCCGGACCGGAAGCAATGAGAAAGGTAATCGAACAGAATAAAAAGTATTTGGCCGAAAACGAGATAATAGGCTAACGCAAGGTGCAAAGAGAGGAGAACATTATGAATGAGAAGTTAAAAGTCGGTATTTTGGGCGGAACCGGAATGGTTGGACAGAGATTTATTTCTCTGCTGGAAAATCATCCATGGTTTGAGGTGACTACCATTGCGGCAAGTCCCCGTTCCGCGGGTAAAACCTATGAAGAAGCTGTAGGTGACAGATGGAAGATGGACACACCTATGCCTGAAGCGGTCAAAAAAATTGTGGTTATGAATGTAAACGAAGTGGAGAAGGTTGCTTCTCAGGTAGACTTTGTTTTCAGCGCTGTTGATATGACCAAAGAAGAAATCAAAAAAATCGAGGAAGATTATGCAAAGACCGAGACTCCGGTTGTCTCCAACAACAGTGCCCACAGATGGACCCCGGATGTTCCGATGGTAGTACCGGAAATCAACCCCGAACACATGAAAGTGATTGATTTTCAAAAGAAACGTCTGGGAACAGAGAGAGGATTTGTGGCAGTAAAGCCCAATTGCTCCATTCAAAGCTATGCGCCGGTACTAACCGCATGGAAAGAATTTGAGCCTGTTGAGGTTGTTGCAACCACATATCAGGCAATTTCCGGTGCAGGAAAAACCTTTAAGGACTGGCCTGAGATGGTTGGAAACATTATTCCGTATATCGGTGGAGAAGAGGAAAAGAGCGAAAAAGAGCCGTTGAGAATATGGGGAAAGATTGAAAATGGGGTAATCGTTCCGGCAACCAGCCCCGTGATTACCTGTCAATGTATCCGCGTGCCTGTGCTAAACGGACATACTGCGGCTGTTTTTGTGAAGTTCGCAAAGAAGCCCACGAAGGAACAGCTGATTCAAAAGCTTCGTGAGTTTTCCGGGGAACCCCAGAGACTTGGACTTCCCAGCGCACCCAAGCAGTTTATTCAATATCTGGAGGATGATAACAGACCACAGATTGCATTGGATGTCAACTTTGAGAACGGAATGGGAATCAGCGTAGGTCGTCTTCGGGAAGACACCGTTTATGATTACAAATTTGTAGGGTTATCACATAACACAGTTAGGGGAGCTGCAGGGGGTGCGGTTCTGTGCGCTGAACTTCTGAAGGCGCAGGGATATATTACAGCAAAGAATTAACGGTTACAAATTGTGTATTGGGAGAGTACTTTACATGAATGAACTGCACTATCAATTGGATTTGTTGAAGGCAATCAATCAAAAACTTGCGGAGAAGGAAAGAATGTACACCAAGGTCTGTGAATCGGCTGAGGGTGCATTCCTTTACTACTCCTATGAAAAAAATCAAATTACCACATTGGGACAGTGGAAAGATTTTTTTGACTTTAATGTCAATGAACCAAAAGATTTCTCAAAGATTCTTGATGTTGTAGAGGAGCCCTATGTTCTTGCATTGAGGGACATCCTTTATCTGGAGAAAATGAAAGAGGAAACTGCGACTCTTGATTGTCAGCTGAAGGGAAAGAGAATATGGTTGCAGTTTAGAACACAGATATATTATGACCAAAACGGAATTCCGACAGACAAGGTTATCTATATCAGTAACATCACAAAGACAAAATCCCAGAATGAAGAATTGACCTATATGGCATATTATGATGGCCTGACAGGTCTGTATAACCGTAATTATTTTGTGCGGCTTTTAAGTGAATACATCAGAAATGCCTCTGAAAATAACAGCGTTGTGAGTGTCATGATCATCGATATAGATGAATTCAGAAAAATCAATGACGGTATCGGAATTGTGGTGGGAGATGAGCTCGTTCAGCAGTTTGGCATTTTCTTGAAGGAGATTTGTGAAGAGAATGTTATTGCGTGCCATTTACACAGTGATGTGTTTTGCGTGGCAATCTATCAGCCTTCAGCATCAAAAAATGTGGAAACAATTTATAAAGCTATCTTAAAACGGACCAAGGAAGCTTTCCACATCAGCAGCGGGCAGGAAATTCATATAACGGTCAGCGTGGGAGTAGCAGAGTATCCGGAAGCTTCCAAATCGCCGCTGGAGTTGATCAATTGTGCGGAAATCGTGGTGTTCAGATGCAAAAAGCAGGGAAGAAATATGCTGCAGTATTTTGAAACGCCTGTGCTTACTGATTTCCTGGACTCTATAGAGCTTGAAAATAAACTAAAAAAGGCAGTATTTAATAAAGACTTTTATATGTATTATCAACCCCAGTATTATGCGGGAAACAGAAGACTGCGTGGAGTGGAAGCACTCATCCGATGGAAGGATGATGAATCCGGGATGATAAGCCCTTCTACGTTTATTCCTATTGCCGAAAAGAACGGAACAATCATTCCTATCGGAAAGTGGGTCGTAGAGGAAAGTATAAAGCAATATGCTGCATGGAGAAAACAGTTCGGCTTCCCGTTTATCATGTCTATCAATATCTCGGCCTTGCAGAACAAAAAGGATGATTTTGTGGATTCTATTGTGGAGGTATTGAACAAGTACAAGGTGAAACCGGGGGAAATCGAACTGGAAATTACGGAAAGTGTTTTAATTGATGATTTTCAGTCCGTATCCGAAAAGCTTAAGATGCTGAGAGATTATGGCATCAGAATATCTCTGGATGATTTCGGTACCGGTTTTTCGTCTCTTTCTTATTTAAAAAAGCTTCCAATCGATACCCTGAAAATAGACAAATCTTTTATCGATACCGTATTAACGGATTCGGCAACCAGAATTATTACAGAGTCCATAATCAATATGGTGAAAGCTCTCGGTATAGAATCCATAGCAGAGGGAGTTGAGGAAGAACAGCAGTATAAATATCTTCATGCAATCGGATGTGACGTGATTCAAGGGTATTTATTCAGCAAACCATTGTCGCCCGAGGAATTTGAGGCAGTGGTGTCAGGTTCGCTATAATCAGAAAGGATGTCTTGTGAAAGAATTTACAGGTCGATTTGCAGAACTGAATTTTTTAGAGCAGTATTATCATAAGACGGGAAACAGAATCGTTGTTGTTTATGGCAGCAAGGGTGTGGGAAAAACCAGACTTTTACAGGAATTTTGCAAAGATAAGAAATTTTTTTATTACCTGGCGCGTGCCTGCTCGGAAAGAGAACAGTGTTGCCAATGGGCAGGTGAACTGAGGGAAAGTGGGAAGGAAATCTCCAAATATCCCGACTATGAAGAACTGCTTCAGGTATCCCTTGATGAGAAAAGTTTGGAAAAGCAGGTGCTTATTATTGATGAATTTCATCATATGCTGAAGGGAGAGTCAGTGTTTTTTCAGAAGCTCACGGAGTTTATGGAGAAGCGGTTGATGAGCAGACCTGTGTTGACAGTACTCTGTACTTCTGCATCCGGTTGGGTGGAAAATCATCTTGTGGGAAAAATAGGAAGCAAAGTATCCGAAATCGGAGGCTTTTTGAAAGTACGGGAACTTCCTTTCGGCGATATCCGAAAGTTATTTCCGGATTACTCTCTGGATGACAGTATAAAAGCTTATTCCGTATTGGGCGGAGTTCCCGGTTACTGGATGAATTTTTCCGAAAGGCTCAGCACACCGGAAAACATCGTCAAAAATTTAATAAACAGTGAAAGCCGGCTTTATGGAGAAATGAATGCTTTTCTGGAGAGAGAACTTCGGGAACCCGGGGTTTATAACACCATCCTTACGGCTATGGCAAGAGACTGCAATAAATTAAACGATATTTTTAGGCATACAGGATTTTCAAGGGCGAAAATCAGCGTATATTTGAAGAACCTGATGGAACTTGATTTGGTGGAAAAGGTATATTCGTATGATACGGAAGGCCGGGCGAATGCACAAAAGGGAATATACAGAATAGCAAATGCATATGTGCGATTTTATTTCCGATATCTTTTTCCTAACCAGAGTATGCTTCAGCAACTTGAGCCGGAAACGTTTTACGACAAAAAAATTGCACCCTCTTTTGACTTGTACGTGGAGGAAACATATCGGAAGATATGCAGGGAACAATTGAATCGGGAGTACAGAGTTGTAGGAGAGTGGCTCGGTAAGACCGGAAATATTGATGTTGTAGCATCTGACGGTCAGGGGCATGTTGGAACAGCAGCCTGCGTATATTCAAAAGCCATGAAATACGAGGATTATGAATGGCTGTTGTTTTCCATGAAAAAAGCAAAGCTTCATTGTGAAGATATCAGATTGTTTTGCGACAAGGGCTTTGATGAAAGACTGATGCAGGCTGCCGAAGAAGGAATTGTTAAATTATGTAGTATAAAGGAAAGTGAAGGATAGAGTGCCTGTGGGCAAAAGTTTATTTATAGCTGAAAAACCAAGCGTTGCAAAGGAATTCGCCAATGCACTGAAAATAAATACAACATCACGTGACGGGTATCTCGAAAGTCAGAACGCTATTGTTACATGGTGTGTGGGACATCTTGTCACAATGAGTTATCCTGAGGTGTATGACGAGAAGTATAAGCGTTGGAGTTTTGATACAATTCCTTTTTTGCCGAAAGAATTTAAATATGAAATCATTGAAAGCTCAAAAAAGCAGTATGAGACAGTCAGTTCCCTTATGAACAGGCCGGATGTCAGCACGATTTATGTTTGTACCGACTCAGGACGTGAGGGAGAATATATATACAGACTTGTAGAGCAGATGTCCGGGGTTACCGGAAAGGAAAGGAAGCGTGTCTGGATTGATTCCCAGACGGAGGAAGAAATTTTACGGGGTATTCGTGAGGCAAAGGATTTAAAGGAATATGATAACCTTAGCGACGCAGCATATCTTCGTGCTAAAGAAGATTATCTCATGGGAATCAATTTCTCACGGGTGCTGACATTAAAATACGGCAGAACGGTGAAGGATTATCTGAAGCGGGACAGGGCAGTTATTTCAGTCGGCCGTGTCATGACTTGTGTACTCGGAATCGTTGTTAACAGAGAAAGAGAGATTCGTTCTTTTATCAAAACACCGTTTTACAGAGTTATCGGAAATTTTAAACTGGAGGATAAATCCTTTTCGGGCGAATGGAGAGCAGTAGAAGGTTCGCCCTATTTTATGTCTCCGAAGCTGTATAAAGAAAACGGTTTTAAAGAGATGGAAAGCGCTAACCGGCTTATTGATCATCTTATGGAAGACCCGTCGGGTGATGCAAAAGTCGAGAGTATTGAACGAAAGAAAGAAAACAAAAACCCGCCGCTTTTATATAATCTTGCCGAACTTCAGAACGATTGCTCAAAATTCTTTAAAATCAGTCCGGATCAAACCCTGGGGATTATTCAGGAACTTTATGAAAAAAAACTGGTTACCTATCCCAGAACAGATGCACGTGTGCTTTCCACAGCCGTAGCAAAAGAAATTCATAAAAATATCGGCGGATTAAGGAATTATGGTCCGGCTTCCGCTTATGCAAAAGAAATTCTGGAGAATGGGAGCTACAAGGGGCTTGCCAAGACAAGATATGTTAATGATAAACAGATTACAGATCACTATGCTGTGATTCCTACCGGGCAGGGCCTGAATAATTTAAACGGTCTTGCGCCTCTGGCTACCCGTGTCTATGAACTGATTGTGCGCCGTTTTTTAAGTATTTTTTATCCTGCTGCGGTATATCAGAAATTTGCATTGACCGTAAGCGTAAAGGAAGAAAAATTCTTTACAAATTTCAAGATTTTGGTACAGGAAGGATATCTGAAAGTGGCGTATGCCTACAAAAAAGAAGATGATACGAAGGAAGCAGGCATATCAGGCAAAACCGGAGGAGAAAAGCCGGATGGGGAAGTAAAAAAGGATAATGAGGAGGGAGAAGAAGCTGAGGTAAAGTGTGATGAAGACTTTACAAAACTTTTGACAGCGCTGAAGAAGGGGGATTTGCTTTCGGCAGATTCTTATGAAATAAAGGAAGGCGAAACATCGCCTCCCAAACGCTATACTTCGGGAAGCATTATTCTGACGATGGAAAATGCAGGTCAGTTTATCGAAGACGAAGAGCTTCGCGCCCAAATCAAGGGAAGCGGCATCGGAACAAGCGCTACCCGTGCGGAAATTTTAAAGAAGCTTGTTAATATTGAATATCTTGCCCTCAATAAAAAAACGCAGGTACTTACACCGACATTGATGGGAGAGATGGTTTATGATGTGGTAGGCAGTTCCATCAGGGCGCTGCTGGATCCGGCATTGACTGCAAGCTGGGAAAAAGGACTTACTATGGTGGCAGAGGGGACGATTACCTCTGAAGAATATATGGCTAAACTGACCGGTTTTGTGGGGCGGCGGACAGAGCATGTAAAGCAGTTGAATAATCAGAGAATGCTGTACAGTCAGTTTGATGCTGCTGCGGCAAATTATAAAAAATAGGGAGAACGGCAGAAATGAGCGATATCAGAATAACAGATTTATATGACTTGAGCGAAACCATTGCGGCGGAGCTTTTTGAGGGTGTGACATATCCCTGGGAAGTACTTCCGAAAATTCACGACTTTATCTTGGAACTTGGCAGGAAGCTTCCGAAGGATATATATGAGGAGAAAGGCGAGAACATATGGATTGCAAAAAATGCCAGTGTGGCACCTACAGCATGCTTGAACGGTCCATTGATTGTGGATGAGGAAGCTGAAATCCGCCATTGTGCTTTCGTGAGAGGAAATGCCATTGTGGGAAAGGGTGCTGTTGTTGGAAATTCAACAGAACTTAAGAATGTTGTTTTATTCAATAAAGTGCAGGTACCTCATTACAATTATGTGGGAGACAGTGTGCTCGGCTATAAATCCCACATGGGAGCAGGTTCCATTACCTCTAACGTAAAGAGTGACAAGACCCTTGTTACGGTGAAAGGGAAGGATGTTTGTATAGAAACCGGATTGAAAAAAATGGGTGCTATGTTGGGAGATTTTGTGGAAGTGGGTTGCAATTCGGTATTGAATCCCGGTACAGTCATCGGCAGACACACCAACGTGTATCCGACCTCTATGGTGAGGGGAGTCATTCCGGCTGACAGTATTTATAAAGCGAGAACCGAAATCGCGGAAAAACATTGACTTTTCAGCTTCTCTGATGTATATTTTTATAGTGCACCGACACAACGCGTTGGCGCGCTAAAGTGAAAAAGAGGAGGAAACGAAAGTTATGAAAAAGAAAATAATGGCACTTCTCATGATGGGCTGTATGGCAGCCGCTATGTTCACGGGCTGTGGTAATACAGCAGGCAATGGTTCCAAGGATACCTATAATATCGGCATCTGTCAGTTGGTTCAGCATGAAGCGCTGGATGCAGCAACAAAGGGATTTAAAGATGCATTGACGGAGAAGCTGGGTGATAAGGTTCGTTTTGATGAACAGAATGCATCCGGTGATTCCGCGACCTGTTCCACTATCGCAAACCAGTTTGTATCTTCCGGCGTAGATTTGATTCTGGCAAATGCTACGGCACCTTTGCAGTCTGCTGCGTCGGCAACAAATACGATTCCCATTCTCGGAACATCGGTTACCGATTATGCGACCGCACTTAGTATTGACAATTGGACAGGAACCACAGGTGTAAATATCTCCGGAACTTCTGATCTTGCACCTCTGTCAGAACAGGCTGCAATGTTGAAGGAATTATTCCCCGATGCAAAGACAGTCGGCATGCTATATTGTTCCGCAGAGCCCAACTCAGAGTATCAGGTAAGAGTTGTTACGGAAGCACTTGAGGGTATGGGTTATACCTGCAAAAATTATTCCTTTGCGGATTCTAACGATATTGCATCTGTTGCCACAAATGCTACGAACGAGTGTGACGTCATTTATATTCCTACCGATAATACCGCAGCCTCTGCAACCAACGTCATTGACAATGTCTGCAGACCTGCCGGAATTCCCATTATTGCCGGTGAGGAAGGAATCTGTAAGGGATGCGGTGTTGCGACACTTTCCATCAGTTATTATGATATCGGCTATCAGACCGGTCTTATGGCATATGAGATTCTGGTAAACGGAGCAGATATTAAGACCATGGAAGTTCAATATGCACCCAATGTTACAAAGAAATATAACGTAGAAATATGTAATGAACTTGGAATCCAGATTCCGGACGGATACGAAGCAATTGAATAAATAAAACCGGGACGGCAGGGGAGAAATCTTTTTGCCGTCCTTTGATGAAAAATGTAATCGGAGGAAGCAGTTTTGAATATTATGGCTTTAGTCAACGCACTGCCGGGTGCATGTGCTCAGGGATTAATCTGGGGCATCATGGCAATCGGTGTATTTATAACCTACAAGATACTGGATTTGGCAGATTTGACAGTGGACGGTACCATGTGTACCGGCGGCGCAGTCTGTGTTATGATGATGATGTCGGGACATTCTGTCTGGACATCACTTTTGGTTGCATTTTTGGCAGGTGCGCTGGCAGGGCTTGTGACAGGAGTGCTTCACACATTATTTGGAATTCCGGCGATTTTGGCAGGGATTTTGTCTCAGTTGGGATTGTATTCCATTAACTTGCGCATTATGGATAACAAGGCAAATCAGGCATTTAATCTGGATAAGTTCGATTTGCTGGTATCTTTGCGCTATATCAGAGGGGTTCCTTTTTATAAGAATACTCTGTTCGTAACTATTATCATTATTGCAATTTTGATTGCTGTATTATATTGGTTTTTCGGCACGGAACTGGGCTGTTCCATCAGAGCAACCGGCTCAAATCAGAATATGTCCAGAGCCCAGGGAATCAACACCAATATTACAAAAATGATTGGTCTGATGCTGAGCAACGGTATTGTTGCTTTTGCCAGCGGATTGTATGCACAGTATCAGGGTTTTGCAGATATCAATGCAGGCCGCGGTGCGATTGTTATCGGTCTTGCGGCTGTGATTATCGCGCAGGTACTTTTCGGAAAGATTCACGGTAATTTTGCATTTAAGTTGTTGTCGGTAGCGCTGGGCGGCGTTATCTATTATCTTGTTCTTCAGGTTGTATTGTGGCTTGGATTGAATGCAAACGATTTAAAGCTGATTTCAGCTATTGTAGTTGCGGTATTCCTGGCAATACCCTATATAAAAGAACATTATTTCAGAAAACCCGTGAAGGAAGGAGGTGCCGAAAATGCTTGATATCAACAAAATCAGTAAAACCTTTAATCCGGGTACAGTGAATGAGAAAAAGGCGCTGAACGGACTGGAGCTGCATCTGAACGAGGGTGATTTTGTGACGGTTATCGGCGGAAACGGTGCCGGAAAATCAACCATGCTGAATGCGATTGCAGGAACATGGTTTGTTGACAGAGGCAGCATTCTGATTGACGGTGTGGATGTGACAAGATTACCGGAATATAAAAGGGCCAAATACCTTGGCCGTGTTTTTCAGGACCCTATGACAGGAACTGCCGCAAGCATGCAGATTGAAGAGAATCTTGCGCTGGCTTCAAGAAGAGGTAAGCATAGAGGGTTAAAGAAAGGGATAACGGCAAAGGAAAGAGATTTTTACAAAGAACAGCTAAAAATATTGGAGCTTGGTCTGGAAGACAGACTGACAACGCATGTAGGCCTTCTCTCGGGAGGACAAAGACAGGCTCTGACGCTTTTGATGGCAACATTGGAAAAACCGAAGCTTCTTTTGCTGGATGAACACACCGCAGCATTGGATCCAAAGACAGCTTCAAAGGTTTTGGATGCCACAGATAAGATTGTGGAGAGAGATCATCTGACAACAATAATGATTACACATAATATGAAAGACGCCATAGTGCACGGAAACAGACTTGTAATGATGCACGAGGGGCATATCATTTATGATGTATCAGGCGAAGAAAAGAAAAAGCTGGCAGTTTCGGATTTACTTCACAAATTCGAGGAAGCAAGCGGAAGTGAATTCGCAAATGATCGTATGATGCTAACTTAATGGAACTGCCCGGATACCCGGGCAGCTTTTTTATTCTGAACTTTAAATTTAATCTGCAACTTAGTTAAAATAAACAAATTTAGCAAATATCTTTATTAATTTTATCTATTTAAAAAAAAGTGTGTTTCCCATATGATAGTTATATCAGCAAAATTTATGTTTTCGGAGGAAACACAATGAATATCGCATATCATGCCGAATCCGGCATATTCAAGCTTGACACGGAAAAGACCAGTTACATAATCGCCCTGGCAGATAAAGAGAGATTTATCGGACATGCTTATTACGGCAAAAAAATAAGTGATACCGATGTGACATATTTACTGCGTACGGGAGAAAATCCTTTTGTGCCTTCGAAAAACAACAGGGACAGAAGTTCTTTTTTTGATACATTTCCCATGGAATTTCCCGGGTGTAATACCGGTGATTACCGGGAAAGTGCAATTGAGGTAATTGATGCACAGGGACATAATGCCGTGGAACTTATATATAAAGAACATAGGATTATGCGTGGAAAACCGGGATTGCCCGGACTGCCTGCGACCTTTGGCGGGGAAGAAGAATGTATGACTCTGGAGATAGATGCCGAGGATAAATGTCTGGGCATGGAAGCTACGCTGCGTTACAGCATTTTTGCGGATTCTGATATTGTTGCCAGAAGCGTATCAGTGAAAAATTGTTCGGAAAAGAGCTTTTTCCTGACCAGAATTATGTCCGCAAGTGTGGATATGGATCAGGAGGACTATAAACTCCTGACACTTCACGGTTCCTGGGCAAGAGAAAGACATATGGATTACCGTGAGATAGGTTACGGAAAACAGAGTGTGGGATCCACAAAGGGTGAGTCATCCCATCAGGAGCACCCTTTTATGGCACTTGTCTCTAAGAAGGCTACGCAGGAAAGCGGAAATGTCTATGGCTTTCACTTTGTCTATTCCGGAAATTTCCTTGCGCAGGTTGAGAAAAATCAGTTTGACAGTTTGAGAATACAGATAGGAATACATCCAAAGAATTTCTGCTATGAAGTAAAACCCGGAGAATGTTTTGAGGCACCGGAAGCAATTTTGGTGTATTCATCGGAAGGGCTTGGAGGTATGACGAGAACTCTTCATGATTTATACAGAAATCATTTGATTCGAAGCCCTTATAAAGATAAGAAAAGACCGATTCTCATCAACAACTGGGAGGCTACCTATTTTCAGTTTGATACGGAAAAGCTGCTTTCTATCGCAAGAGAAGCAAAGAAGGCAGGAATCGAAATGCTTGTCATGGATGACGGTTGGTTCGGTTATCGCAATGATGACAATACAAGCCTGGGGGACTGGACAGTAAATGAAAAGAAGCTGCAAGGCGGATTGAAATATCTGGTAGATGAGGTAAACAAAATCGGTCTGAAATTCGGTATCTGGTTTGAACCGGAGATGATTTCTCCGGATTCCGAACTGTATCGGGCACATCCGGATTGGGCCATTGCAATAGACGGACGAACTCCCTGCAGGTCCCGAAATCAATTTGTGCTCGATCTAACGAGGCGGGAGGTGCTGGAATACGTCTACAATGCAGTGGAAAAAATCCTTCACAGTGCAAACATTGAATATGTGAAATGGGACATGAATCGTCAGCTGACGGATTTGGGAAGTGTATATTTGGGAAAAGAAAATCAGGGCGAACTTTGCCACAGATATGTATTGGCTGTTTATGAATTACAGGAGAGACTGACAAAGGAATTCCCGAATCTGCTGCTTGAAAACTGTTCGGGAGGCGGAGCAAGATTTGACCCGGGAATGCTTTATTACAGCCCGCAGATTTGGTGCTCTGATGACACCGATGCCATTGAGCGGCTTTTGATTCAGGAGGGAACGGCATTAATCTATCCTCTTTCCACCATGGGAGCTCATGTTTCTGATTGTCCGAATCATACGGTTGGCAGAAGTACACCGTTTTCCACAAGAGGAAATGTCGCATTGGCGGGTACATTCGGATATGAACTGGATATTACCAAAATTCCGGAGGAAGACCGAAGCCGGATTCCGGAGCAGGTCGCAATGTATCATAAATATAATGACCTGATAAGAAACGGAGACTATTACCGTATTGCATCCTACAGACAGAATCATTTGTATGATTGTTATGAAGTCGTATCAAAAGATAAGAAGGAAGCTCTGATTACTTATGTACAGGTGCTGAATCGTCCGAATTATCACAGCAGAATCATCAAACCGGCAGGATTAAATCCTCAAATGAGGTATCGCAATGAGGAGACGGGAGAATTACTGTTCGGCGATACTCTTATGAATGCAGGTATTACAATACAAAACATGTGGGGAGATTTTCAATCAAAGCTGATTCACCTTACAGAAGTATAGGAAGAAACGAGGAAAGGAGAAACTACTATGGCAAAAGCGGTGAAGCTGGCAGATATAGCCGAAAAAGTTGGCGTGAGTAACGTAACGGTGTCAAAGGCCCTGTCCGGCCAAAAAGGTGTCAGCGAAGAAATGAGAGAAAAAATACAGAAACGGGCGGATGAACTGGGATATAAACAGCCCTCTGCGGCAAGGAAGGAGAGCATCAGAAGACAGAGCTATAATATCGGTGTTTTGATACAGGAAAGCTATCTTGACAAATATGATTCTTTTTACTGGCAGATGTACCAGCAGGTTTCAACATGTGCATTGTCTTATGAATGTTTTACCCTGCTGGAGATTGTGGGGCCGAGAATGGAAGAGCAGATGGAGCTCCCTAAACTATTGAAGGAACAGAAAGTTCACGGAGTGATTGTAATCGGAAAACTATCTTCACGTTTTTTGAAGATGCTGAGGACGACAGGATCTGTACCTGTGGTTTACATGGATTTTACGGACGAAGAACAGAGTACCGACGCAGTGGTATCGGACAGTTATTACGGCGCTTATTATCTGACAAATTATCTGATGGATCAGGGCCATACCAGAATTGCTTATGTCGGCACATTGCTTGCAACAAGTTCCATAACAGATCGATATTTCGGATATGTGAAGGCTTTGATGGAAAGAGGCATACAACCGAGAAAAGACTGGCAGCTTGATGATCGAAACATAGAAAGCGGATATATTGAGGAAGAGCTGCTGCAGTTGCCGGCAGAAATGCCTACGGCATTTTTCTGCAACTGTGATTTGACTGCGGGGAAATTGATACAAAAACTGAAGGCCAACGGTTATCGTGTACCAGAGGATATTTCCGTAGCCGGATTTGACAACTATATTTATCCCGGCATCTGTGATGTAAGGATAACGACCTACGAGGTAGATCAGGTAGCCATGGCGAAACAGGCAGTAAAAATACTGGTAAAACGAATGGGAAAAGAACCTTGCAGATACGGCACCCATGTGGTTGAGGGACGGCTTGTAGTCAAGGAAAGCGTGGAGAGAATATGAACCATAGAGTAAAAAACTTTCCGGCGGGAACATCTTTGCGGTGTTATGTCTGACAGGAATTCTTCTTTGCGGCTGCGGAAGAGAAAGCGATATGAAGCAAAACGAAAGTATCATTGTAAAGGATACGCAGAATGAGGAGAATACGATATTACAGCCGCATACTTCTTTCCTGACGGAAGAAGAAATGTTGCTGGCTGACATGTGGAAAAGCTGTGATGACGGTGCTCTGGCGGCACTTATGCAACGGGCAGAGGACGGAGAAAAAATAACAATAGCCTGTATAGGTGGCTCCATTACCCAGGGAACCATTGCAAAGGGAACTTTGGATGATACCTTGGAGAAGAAAGAATCTTATGCATACATATTCCGGGACTGGTGGAAAGAAAGATTTCCAAATACGGAAGTGCAATTTATCAATGCCGGTATCGGCGGAACAGATTCTTATTTAGGG
>JALEIR010000022.1 GCA_022769665.1 Lachnospiraceae bacterium
ATTAAAAGAAGATTTTAATAAACAGGATCCTACAAATTTGAATGCGAATATGAACCGGCTGCTTTCCTTTGCCAGTGTTGAAACAACACCGATTGAAGGTGATACCATATCGGCAACGGATAAAAGCGGTGTTTCACATACGTTTGAAGCATATAAAGTAACGATAACAATAAGAGAACTCTATGAAAATAGAACTGATTTGAAGAATTTCCCCGGAGAAAGCGAAGAAGCTACTTCATTAGGAGAGCAGCCGATTGTTCTCACTACGAAAGCATATCTGATCAATATGACAGACAGTGATGAACAGGTAATCATAAAGGTAAAAGATACCTATTTTGTTCGAGATGCATATAGTGATAGAAGCGGAAGTGAAAATAATGTAGATGATTTAGAGAACTTCGAAGGTCTGAATGCAAGGGCATTGATTCTGGTGGCAGATTATGACACGAAAGAGGATATCGTTGTATTCGGCAATTACGCAACCATGAATGAGACTTTGTCTGATGAAACAGCAGACCGCTTTTTTGCTTCCGGATTTGGCACGGGTGATGGTGTGAAGTATCTGGGTGACAAATTTGTTGTGATGAAACCCGGATTCCTCGGTGTTACCATCAATGGATCAGGTGAGACCAAGACACCTCTTGCATGGAGTGTAGAGAGCAGTCTTTCCATTGCGGAGACGGGTGTAAACAGTGGAAATGATACCGAAACCGATGTTTATTTTGGATTTGACTCTGTTGAGATTGCTCCGATTACATCAGGAAAAGTTGAAGGACTTGGCGTTATTTCAATTGGTGACGTTGAAGTATTGGATGGCATTCCGGAAAATGCTGTACAGGTGGTAGAAACAGCACCGGGAAGCGGCAAATATACCGTTCAATTTAAATCGGATTATTACGATACAGTGAGAATTAAGGTTACATACAATACTGATGATGGCACAGAAAGCGGCATTATGACCTTAAACCGTGTGGGTATCATGATTCAGGGTGGTATGACGGCCGGAGATTCACATACCGTCAATATTTTCCATGGACATGATCAGGGCGAAACTTTAGATAATAATGTTTACGATGCTTATAAAGCCGCTAATTCGGACAAGAGACATGGTGACTATAAGTATGCTTACTATGCAACCTACTATTATCCTTCAGAAAGCAATGCAACCAGCGCAGATACTTCACTGTTTGTGACCTACACATACGCAGACGGCTCAGTAGAGAGGAAGCTTTTACAAAGTTATCACTTTACAGCAGCAACAGCTGAAAACGTTGCCATGAGTGACTATATCCTGTATATGGGCGACGGAAGTAATGCCCCTGTAAAGGTGGAAGCCATTGCCATACCCAATGTGAATGCAGATGGAACAATCAACGGTGCGAAACTTGGCGCCGGTAAGGGTGTTGTAGGTACTTTCGATATTGAATCTGAATAAGGATACTTTTGATGAAATGGAAGGAATAAAGGAATGAAGAAAATAACAAACAGAATGATTTCTTTTGCTTTCCTGATGTGCATGGGGCTGTTCCTGTTTAGCTTAAGGGTAAATGCTGCAAACAATGTCACGACAATTAATGCAAGCGGAGATACGCAGGGAGCAACCATATCGGGAACCACAGATGCTGATGTGGTAGCAGTTCTGATCGAAGTCTTAGATGGAACCGACGTTGTCACTCTGGAAACACATGCGGTAACATCCGGAGAGTACACGGCAACTCTCGCATGTACATTAGATGAGGGGAAAACATATACAGCGTATGTTGTAAACTATAACGGCTCAGGTGAGCCCAAGACAACTACATTTTCCATACCGATATCTGTAACAGGTATCACAATGAGTCCCACCACCGGTACTCTCACCACTGCCGGCAGCACACTGCAGCTTACAGCTACAGTGTCCCCTTCCAATGCAACCAATCCTGCTGTTACCTGGTCCTCCGGCAATACAAGTGTTGCGACCGTAGACGCTACAGGTAAGGTGACGGCAGTTGCCAATGGTACTGCTACCATAACCGTCAAAACCACGGATGGAAACAAAACAGCAACCGCAACCATCACAGTGACAATCAGTGGCACCGGAGATAATGGCAGCACCGAAGATAATGGCGGCACCGGAGATAGCGGAAGCACCGGCGATAATGGCAGCACCGGAGATAGCGGAAGCATCGGCGATAATGGCAGTACAGGTGACAATGGTGGTACAGGCAATCAGGGAAATACCAATGCTTCTACAGACAATAAGAATAGTTCCTCAGGTAGTGCTGTCAAAGAAGAAAAGGTCAGTGTGCCCATTGAATATGTTGTGGTTAAAGGGGATACTCTGGGGAGAATTGCCCGTAGAAATCAAATGACGTTAAGAGAGCTATTGACTCTGAATCCTCAAATCAAGAATCCAAATCTGATTAGACCGGGCCAGAGGATTGTTATTGGATATACGGAAAAAACTGTAGCTTCCGAGACTGCTGAAGAGAACACAGATATTGTGTATTACATTGTAAAAAGAGGCGATTCTTTATATAAAATCGCCAGAATAAACAAATTATCGTTTACACAATTAATTGCACTAAATCCGGAGGTTATGGGGCGAAGATATATTTATCCGGGACAGAAAATCAGAGTAAAATAATCACTCAAACTCTTTTTCGTGCTTTTTGAAAAAGTCGTAGTATATCCTGACGTTGGGCAGCTCGCTCCAGTGTTTTACATCGACCACATCTTCATCCATATCGTAGATTTTTGCACCTTTCATGGACAGCAAAAACGGAGAGTGGGTGGAAATAATGAATTGACAGCCGAAAAAGCGTGCGGAATCTTCAATAAACTTTAATAATTCCTGTTGACGGGCCGGGGACAGACTGTTCTCCGGCTCGTCCAGCAGATACAGTGCCTTTTCCTTTATCTTGTCTGCAAAATAGATAAAAGCGCTCTCGCCGTTGGAATGCTCCCGTACATTATCCATCAAATTCTTGCGGACATACTTTGACTGCGTATTGCTCCTGGCCATGGTAACCTTTTTCAGCTGTTCATAGTCGTCCAGAGACTTCATCTGAAATTTGGAATACTTTGCATTCAGGTACTCATCAAATAAATCTTCCCGTTTTGTGTCAATACCATCATTGATACTTCTCAAATTCAGCATGAAATCAAACACATCATCGCTGGTAATAATCCGGCTTTCTTTCGGTATTTCCTGTTCTGTTTCATAACTGCACAAGCGCGTATAGTCTTCAAAGAAATTGGAACGGTTGTATAGGGTATCCCTGTCCAGGCCCAACTTCTCCGCAATGACATTCAACGCCGTTGTCTTCCCGGAACCGTTTCCTCCGTACAAAATGGTAACAGGCTCAAAATCCAGCATGTGTAAAGCGTGTTTGGATAAGACCTGAAACGGATAAAAGGTGTCATAGCATTTTCGCTTTATGGCCAGCAAAAAATCGAATTCCCTGTCTCCATCCGGAAATTCAAAGTGTGATAAGTATATCATTGTGTTCCCCCAGTTCGTATGGTGATAAGGAAAGTATATTCTAAGCACATGTAAAAGGCAATATTTCCTCCGCAAAGACTGGGAAGAGGTTAGCAAGGATTGGCGAGAAGGAAAAAAGGCGCTCTGCTATTCTGAACATAAGATTTGATTGTCCGGAATTATGAGGTAAAAGAGAGGAATATTTCATGACGAAGAGAAAGAGCGGAAGCGTACTACTGTGCCTGGGAATTTGTCTGGCTATGCTGGCAACCGGGTGTGGGGCCGGGCAGGGCGCAGAGAGCGCAAATGTGAATGAAGATGGGATTACGAACGGAACTTCCGTGGTATCAGGGGAGCAGGGTACAAAAGAAGATGCAGAGGCGGACGGAAGCGGGGATTCCATCGCTGAAAATCAGCAGAATCCGGGAGATGAAGCTGAACAGAGCGGAGCACCTGAGGAGTCGCTGTCTGAGGAAGATTTGTACTGGCGGGAGGTCTTAGAGACATTCGAGGGCAGTAAATATGATTTGACAAAAGCCCTGACAGAACCGGCTTTAAAGGACCTTTGCAACGGTTATTTTTCCCTTGGTGTGGGAATCAACGGCAGTACCTTGGAGAATCAGACACTGAATGTACCGGAGTACATGGCGGTTGCCAAAAAGCATTTCAACAGCTGCACCATGACCAACCTGATGAAAAGCTGCTATATTTTGGACCAGGCAGGTTCCAAACAGAGTATCAAGGACGGTGACGGCAGTCCGGTACTTTCCTTTGCAACCATTGATCCCACGCTGAAATGGTGTCAGGAAAACGGTATGCAGATGCGGGGGCACACCCTTGTCTGGCATGCACAGGCACCGGATTGGTTTTTCCGGGAAGGATATGATGACAAGGGAGCGTATGTAGACAAGGAAACCATGCTTTTCCGCATGGAAAGCTATATTGCACAGCTGATGACCCATGTACAGGAAAATTATCCGGGTGTTGTATACTGCTGGGATGTGGTAAATGAGGCTGTGGATCCGGATAAAGGAGATCAGGACAGTGCTTTCCTTTGCCGTACCGAAAACAATGGCGAGCCCAATCCCTGGTATATCACAATCGGCGAGGACTATGTGGAGATGGCTTTTACCTATGCCCGGAAGTATGCGGCAGAGGGCGTAAAGCTGTTTTACAATGATTTCAATACTTACGATACAGTAAAGAGAAATGCCATTTATACGCTCTGCGAGTCCCTGAAGGAGAAAGGGCTGATAGATGGTATCGGTATGCAGGGGTACTGGGGAGTGGATTATCCTTCCATCGGTACACTGGAAGGAACCATTAACCGATATGCGGAGCTGGGACTGGAGATTCATATTACAGAGCTGTCCGTGGGTGTAGATGAGGAAACTGAGGAAAGCTTTAAAGAGCAGGCAAGACGGTATGGGATGATATTTATGTCCTTGAGAGGTCTCGATACGGAGGGAGGCGGAAATGCCAACATTACCAATGTAACTTTTTTTGGTCTGATTGACCATTATCGTCCGGGAGACACCACCAATTCCCGGCTGTTTGACTCGGAGTACCAGCCGAAGCCGGCCTTTGAGAATGTCCGTAATATGTTCAATGCCATCTATAAACAGTAAAGCTGAAAGAATAATATTGTAGTAGAAAGGAACCGGTTTTGAAGCGGGTGTGTGGAGGCGGGAAATGAATAAAAAACGTATTAAGTTGATTGTATTCATGATTGCCGTATGTCTGATGACAGCGTGCGGCAGAAATGAAGTAGAAAGTCAGACGGAAATCAAGGAAAGTGAAGGGGAGGAGATGCAGATGCAGGAAACAGAAATGCAGGCCAATGAAGATATGATTGCAGAGGCAATCCGACAGGAAACATCCAAAGTGGAGCCTGAGACGGAGAGCTCTGCACAAGGCAATACGGAGGAAAGCATCAGTGAGCAGGTTGAGGAGCTCAGAGAGCCAACGGCGGAAATCAGTGACAAAATTCCGGAAAAATATCTGATGTATCAATTAAAGGAACCCGGTACAATTGAGCAGATTTCCTATACTGCTCACGACTATTTCGGGGACGGTTCCGAGATTACAAAATATGCCAATGTGTATCTTCCCTATGGTTACAGTGAGGATAAGAAGTATAATGTTTTATATCTGATGCACGGTATCGGAGGAGACGAAAATGAGTGGGGCATGACGGGAAGCACTTCCGAGATAAAGCGTATTATGGATAACCTGATTTATCATGGGGATATCGAGCCTTTTATCGTCGTGACACCCAACGGACGTTCCAGCAGCAATTTTGCCGCTCAAGGCTCCGATTATAATTCCTTTTATGTATTTGGGCAGGAGTTGAGAAATGATTTGATTCCTTTTATTGAAAAAACCTATTCGACTTACGGGGAGTATGATGAGAACGGATATGACTTGAGCGCCACAAGGGAACACAGGGCCATGGCGGGGCTTTCCATGGGCGGTATGCAGACCATCAACATCGGCATCGGAGAATGCGTTGATCTCTTTGGATATTTCGGAGCTTTTTCTGCGGCACCCACCAGCAATACGGCAGCAAAGACAGCAGAGATACTCAAGGACAACATCTACGAAATTTACTATTTCTATAATATCTGCGGGACGGAGGACCAAATTGCCTATGCCAGCGCATCGGCAGCAGCAAAGAATCTTCCGGAAGTATGTGAGCAGTTTGATCCGGAGAAGAACTTCATGTGGCAGGAGTTAAAGGGCGCACATGACTTCAAAATCTGGTATCTTGGCTTTTACAACTTTGCCCAGATTGTTTTCTAGGGGACGTTTCTTCTGCCACAAAGAGCGCCCATTGACCCGGTAATTCCGGTCAATGGGCGCTTTGCGTGGCAGAAGAAACGTCCCCTAGGGAAAATAATTACCGATGTGGAGAAGAAGAGAAAGTTTGTCTGTGTAGATACCAATGACATTCCTGAAATTGCGGTTGTTGACCCGGATATGATGAGCAGTATGCCCAAGGGTCTTACCGCTGCAACCGGTATGGATGCACTGACACATGCCATTGAGGGTTATATTACAAAGGGTGCATGTGCTATTTCCGATATGTTCCATCTGGAGGCAATCCGCCTGATTTCCGAGAATCTTCGCGGTGCGGTAAATAATACACCGGAAGGACGTGAAGGTATGGCTCTTGGCCAGTACATTGCCGGAATGGGATTTTCCAATGTGGGACTCGGTGTGGTTCACTCTATGGCTCATGGCCTCAGCGCATTGTATGATACGCCTCACGGAGTAGCATGTGCTATTATTCTTCCTACCGGTTTGGAGTACAATGCACCGGTGGCAGGCGGACGCTATCGTGCCATAGGCAAGGCTATGGGGGTAGAGGGAATCGATGCGATGAGCGATGACGAGGCAGCAACTGCGACCATTGCTGCAGTGAAGAAGCTTTCTGCCGATGTGGGTATTCCTACGAATCTGAAGGATATTCTGAAAGAAGAGGACATTCAGTTCCTTTCGGAATCCGCTTATGCAGATGCATGTCGTCCCGGTAATCCCCGTGAAACAAGCGTGGAGGAGATTGCAGCATTGTACCGCAGCCTGATGTAAACGAAAAGATAATTTAGAAATGAAACTTATGAAATCTCCTGATATCTAATCTATTACGGAACAGATATCAGGAGATTTTGTATGAAGAATGTGTATTTCTGAAACGAAAAATAGGATTGTCTGTTAAAAGAGTTTGATGTATATTGTTATTGCAAATGACAACATATATTAAGGGTAGATATACAAAAGGGGAAAAAGAAATGATTCGGTTTTTAATTTACACAGGAATTCTGATATATATGGAAACCGTGTTTCATGTGGGAAGCTTTGGACTTCAGGGAATGAATCTTCTGTTCCCTGTGGGATTCATCTTGCTTGTGGCAGCTTTGCAGACTCTCATCAGCGGCTGTTTTGGCGATAAAGGCGGCAAGAGGGCGTTTCGCATTATGGTTTGGCTGCAGTATGCGGTTTATGCGGTGCAGACAGTGTATTTTCATATTTTTCATGAGCCGTTACAAATCACTGCCATATTCATGGGCGGACAGGATGCCCTGACCAACTACTGGAGAGAGGCTTTGCTGGGGATTTGGCAGTCGGTTCCTGTATTGATACTTCTGGCATTACCCAATGTGCTTCTGGAAATATGGAGGAAGCGGAAGAAATGGAGCGCGAAACCGTTACGGGGAATTCAGAAATTACGGCTTGGTCTCGCTGCCTGGGTAGCGCTTATTTACAGTGTCTGTTGCATGTTAATCGGAAATATGGTAGGGGCGGAATACGCAGAGGAGTATCTGGAGTATTATGACCCGGTTTCGATTATGCGAAACATGGGCGTCCTGACGATGGTTCAAAGAGACGGGATTTATGAAATAGAAAAGCTGGTATCACAGTCGGTGCAAAGACAGCCTTATGTTCCTGCATCGGGAGAAATTACAGAGGCCCGGAATCCTTCAACGGACAACGGAGAACCGGAAAAAGAAGATATCGGAGAAGCTGTTGACATGTCCTCGGAGGAAAGGACAAATTCGGAAGAACCGGAGTCTGCAGAGTTGCCGGTTTCTGAGCCGGAGGAACCGGACACCTCTCCCAATGCATGGGATATTGATCTTGTTCAGTTGGCGGAAATGTCTGCGGACAGCAAGGAGATGAAGTGGCTGTCTGATTATATTGCGGGACTGACACCTACCAATCGAAATGAATATACGGGAATGTTTGAGGGATATAATCTCATTTTCCTGACAGCGGAAGGTTTTTCCACCTATGCAATCAGAGAGGATTTGACACCCACACTCTATAAGATGGTGAATTCTTCCTTTGTATTCCAAAATTATTATGTTCCGCTCTGGCAGACCAGTACCAGCGACGGAGAATATGTAAATTGCACCGGATTGATACCGGACGGACAGTTCAGCATGCGGAAAAGCGCATCAAACAATATGGCCTATACTCTGCCGAAGTTTTTCTCAGCGGAGGGTGTGTATTGCAGGGCTTATCATAATAACAGTCTGTCCTATTATGACAGATATCTGACGCATCCAAATCTGGGCTATGATTTCAAGGCTTCGTTGCTTGGGGATTTGTCGGAGGAGGAATGGGGCGGACAGATATTTCCAATGGAGAATAAAAAGGCATGGCCCGCATCGGATTACGATATGATGGTGGCTACAATTCCCGAGTACATCAACGATGAGAGATTTCATGTGTATTATATGACGGTGTCGGGTCATATGAATTATAATTTCAAGGGCAATCAGATGTCCGGAAGGAACAAGGATGCGGTGGCAGAACTTGATATGTCCGAAAATGCCAGAGCATATATTGCCTGCAATATCGAGCTGGATAAGGCTCTGGCGTATTTGTTGGAACAGCTGGAGCAGGCGGGGAAACTGGAGAATACTGTCATCTGTCTCAGTGCAGATCATTATCCGTACGGAATGACGGAGGAGCAGTATGAAGAGTTGGCGGGAAAGGATTTATCAAACGATATGGACCTTTACCGGAACAGCCTGATACTCTGGAATGCAGCGATGGAAGAGCCGGTGATTGTGGATAAGGCATGTTGCTCCGTTGACCTGTTGCCGACATTGCTGAATCTGTTCGGCTTTGACTTTGACTCCAGAATGTATGCGGGCAGAGACATTTTCAGTGACGAAGAGGGAATGGTTATTTTTAAGGATAAAAGTTTTGTGACGGATACCGTTATTTACAATAAAAAGCAAAAAACAACCACCTGGCTGAAGGAACTGACAGAGGAAGAACAGAATGCCTACATGGATGCGAAAAAACAGGATGTGAATTGCAGATATGTGTTCAGCGCTTATATTTTAAGAAACAATTATTACGACATTATCAGTCAGTGTGTTCCTGTCACCGCTGAGTAATGTACATACGAAAACTGCACATTAAAATCGGATAATATGCGTATATTCTGCTTTATGTCGGAAAAAGTTCCTGCTATAATTAAGGATATCTGGAAAAAGAAGTTGTTTTTACAGGAAAGAGAGGATAATATAATGGATAAGAGACTTTATAAATCAGATGTAAACAGAACCATTGCCGGAGTGTGCGGAGGAATCGGAGAATATTTTAACATTGATCCAACCCTGATTCGCCTGGCCTGGATTATTTTCTGTTTTGCGGGGGGAAGCGGAATCCTGGCATATATTATTGCAGCCATTGTTATTCCCAGCCGCAGCTGACTATGCTTTAAAGGAGAGTCTGAATGAAGTTAAGCCTGAAGAATTTTGTGTTTTTGACCATAGCCGGAATTATCAATGCCATAGGTGTGACAATGTTTATTGCACCGGTACAGCTTTATGACAGCGGTATGTCAGGCACAGCAATTCTTCTGTCCCAAATAACACCGGAGAATTGGACTTTATCCCTGTTCCTGCTGTTTTTAAACCTGCCGTTGTTTTTTATCGGACTGAAAAAGCAGGGAACGGTTTTCAGTATATATGCGATTTATACGGTATGTATTTATTCGGTTGCCGCATGGCTGATAACGGATGTGCTGCCGGTGGATGTAAGCATTGCATCACCTCTGGCAGGAACAGATTTGCTGTTGTGTGCCTTGTTTGGCGGTATTATTTCGGGCTTGGGCAGCGGACTGGCCATCCGGTACGGCGGTGCTATGGATGGCGTAGAAGTTATGGCGGTCATTTTTGCAAAGCGGCTCGGTATTACGGTGGGTACCTTTGTTATGGCATATAATGTTTTGCTCTATGTGACATGTGGAATTATTATGAAGAGTTGGATTCTTCCGCTTTATTCCATTGTTACATATGCAGCGGGGTTGAAAACGGTGGATTTCGTGGTGGAAGGTATTGACCGTTCCAAAGCAGCTACCATTGTGACAAAAAACCCGAAAGCTGTGGGAAGTGCAATCTCCGAATCCTTTCAGTGCGGGATTACGGTGATGGAGGGAAAAGGATTTTACTCCGGAGAAGAAAAAACAGTATTGTATGTGGTAGTTAACAGATTTCAGGTACCGAAGCTGAAAGAACTGGTAAAGGAAAATGATGACACCGCATATATCTCTATTGCGGAAGTGGCGGATGTATTTCACGCAGGAGAAGATAAAGATTTTTAAAACATCTCAGAAAGGTAATTATCCCTTTTGTCGGACGAAAGTTTGACAAAGGGGATTTTTTTATTGACATATAGTATATAATATGATACTGTACACGTACCTAATAATATACAATTTAAAAAAGGGGGATTAAATATGATTGTGGAATTGACATCGATTTTAAACTTAGATAAAATCAATGTATCAGGGATGATTACTCCAAAGCCGGATAAAATAAAATATTATGAGGATTATTTTCTGGCCACAGGATGTTTCGCGAATGCTGTCATAGTGGATGAATGTTGGAATATCCGTGCCGGATATGTGACTTATCTGCTTGCAAAAAAATACGGAGTGAGACCGCAAATATTTGAAATCCGAGCCTCTAAGCCTCTGGTGAAGGTGGTCAAGGGAAGATATGTAAAATACATATCATGGGAATGGAAGTTTGTCGGTGAGAAGTGTAATACGTGGATTTATGCACTGAAGGATTCAGTGGTTCCCGGAGATATTCTCCGGGTGGAGGCTGCAAAAGGAACAGCGTATATGCAGGTGGAAGAGGTGAAACATGTAGCCGGTCCGATAAGCTCTGTAGGTTTGCGGAAAGCTCTGAAGCACATAAAAAAAGGAAAAAGTATATTGGAGAGTGAAACATGAGAAAAGCGATGGATTATGTATTTACCGTAGACAACGAGGAAATTTTGATTGAAGGTCTGCAGAAGGATACCAGAAGGCGTACAATCGAGACATACGTGAAATGTCGTAAGGAAAAAAATATGACTCAGGACAGACTGGCAAAACAATCCGGTATTTCACGCCCCAATATTACCAGATTTGAGAGCGGACATTACAATCCCTCCTTGGAAATGCTGGTGCGTATTGCAGCAGCCATGGATATGGAAGTGGAAGTGCATCTTGTCCCCAAGAAGGATTGATGAAAAAGAAAATAAGAAATCTTTAAGAAAATGTGTCTTCTTTTTTTATCTTTACATGATAGAATTGTGAAAGAGATAAAAGGAGGACCATTTTTATGTTTACGATTCAGGATGCGGAACGGGAACTGACGGAGGCAGAGAAGCTGAATCCCGGTAGATGGATTGATCACAGTAAAGCCACAGCACTAAATGCAAAACTGATTGCAGAGAAGGTCGAGGGAATGGATAGCGGGAAGGCTTACTGTATGGGGCTGTTACATGATATCGGGCGCAGAGTGGGCGTTGTGGCCGTCAGACATATATTCGAGGGCTATTATTATATGAACAAAATCGGACAGCCGGAGATTGCCCGCATCTGTCTGACCCACTCATTCCCCGGAAAGGGCAGTGATACATATTTCGGTACTTATGACTGTACGGAAGAGGAAAGAAAGTTTCTGGATGAGTATATCGCAAAGATAGAATACGATGATTACGACAGATTGATTCAACTCTGTGATGCCATATCTCTGCCGACAGGGGCGTGTATCATGGAGAAACGGTTGATAGATGTAGCGTTGCGCTATGGTGTACCGAAATTTTCTCCGGATAAATGGAGAGCAAGTATGGAGAACAAGAGGTACTTCGATGCGTTATGCGGATGCAATATTTACACATTGCTCCCGAATGTGATGGAAAATTCCTATGAAAATTTGCCCATATAGAGAAAGTGCGTTTCATACTAAACCGGTAGGGAGAGGAGCAGAGTACATAAATGGGAAAAACAATTTGCTGCGGAAATTGCGGCGGAAGCTATGACGATGAATTATCGAAATGTCCCTATTGCGGTTCAACAAATATAGACGGTGCAGAAAAGGATTACATGGAAAAGCTGGAGGATGTCAGGGAAGATTTGGAGGACCTTGATGAGATACCGACAGAAGAGCTTCATACGGCTGTGAAAAAGCAAGCTGTAAGGTTAAAGAAAATTCTGTTGATTATTGGGGCACTGATGCTCATCTCAGTGGTATTGTACTTTTTCTTAAATCGTCAGGAGGAGAGAGATTATAAGGCAGAATATCTCTGGCAGCAGGAGCATTATCCCGAACTGAATGCTTTGTATGACAGTGGCAAATATGATGAGCTGGAGGAGCTTTTGGATGAATTGTGCCGGGATAAAAATGCGAATCTGACAGAGTGGGAACATAATGAATTTATGTCAGATTACACTCTGAGTAAATCCGTATTGCGTTATCTGGAATGGGAAAAAGAGGAACCGCCGGATGAGTATTATCTGATAAGCCTGTTTGATAAGGAGTGGTATATAAAAGGAATTATCCTGCGCAAAGAGGAATATACGGAGCAGGAATATGAGGCATTACGTCCCTATATTGAAGCTTCTGAGGCTGATTTTGAAGCAAGATGGAAGCTGACGGAGGAAGAATACAATGACTTTTGTGCCAATTTGTCATCAAACAGAAACAGATATGTATCATTTGACAAAGAAGAGGCTTTTATTAAAGCGTGGATAAAGGAGAGCAGGTAGATGAAATGTGAATATTGCAACGGAGATTTATCCCTGGAGGATGAATACTGCCCTCATTGCGGACAACCTAACAAGCATGCTAAAAAGCATATTGATGATATGCGTAAGTATCAGGGAGAATTTGAGGATACTAAGAGATATGTCCGGGAAAAGACAACGGGATATACGGAAATAGCCGTGCGGGTAGTCATTCTGTCTGTACTCATAGTGCTGATACTTGTCTTTTTCGCAGTGGGCTCCAATGCATGGGAAATAAACAGACAAATCAGAAAGAGCAGCGCCAAGAGGAACTATGAGGAGTATTCCCGGATGATGGACGAATATCTGGCGGAGGGGGATTTTCTGAAATTCTATTCCTTCTGTGAACATATGGGGATTCGTTCTTACGATAGTGTGTACGAGGAAAAATACGGCAATATTATTAATGCATGTTCCTGGTACAAGAGTGTATATGAGTTATTGTATGATTTTGCAGGATTTGATGCGGATGACTCTGTGAGCCATGTTACGGAAATGACAGGAGATGCTCTGGATTCTTTCTATAAATATTATCGGAATGATGACTTTTCCTACACAGGAAGGGATGGGGAACCGGAGCTGTACCGAAAGACTCTGGATGATATGGAGCGAAATATCGAGCTGATATTGTCCACTTATTGCGGTTTAACAAAGGAGGAAGCAGCAGCATTCCCCGAAATGAGCAAAGCAAAGAGAGATATTCTGTTGGAAGAAAAACTGGAGGAGAAACTGCAAAATGAACAGTAAAAGCAGATTAATCGGATGGGTAAAAAACCGATTTGCCAAAGACTTGCATCGCATCGGTCTGCTGGTGATGGATATTTTGATTGTAATATTGTGTCTGGTCACGGTGTTTGCGCTGTGTTTTATGATTGGCAGTTTCCTGGAAGACAGGGATAGGGGTTACAATGCATATTCACTGCAGATTTCCATGAGTGGAGAGTATTATCAGAATCTGTTGGAAAAAAGCAACACTAACCGCATTATGGGAATCGGTATCGGAGATCCTGAATATGAGGAGTACTATGCGGTGGCAGATTATTTTGAAGCATTGACGAATTACTATATGTATGATAGAGCAGAAGATACCACTACAGCGGAGATTTGGAGGGAACGGATGACGGATGCCGAGAACAGAATGGGCTCTCTGATCGGAGAGAAGGAAAGAATTATGAGCCGGCTGAATATACAGGAATAGGTATTTGGTGATTGTGGCTAAAATTGGTATGTTTTTTCTACATAAAATTATGTCTAAGAAATAGACAAAAGGATAATTTAGAGATAAAATGTATTTAAATATACAGTACATACAGAAAGGAATTATTCATGAAAAAGAAATTAATAGCAGCACTTGTAATAGCAATGACAATGGGTATTTTTGCAGGATGCGGTGGAGAAGAGGATCCTGCTTCTCCTGTTGCAACTTTGAATCCCTCACCTGTAATTATTGATGAGCCCGCTTCATCTGAAGAATCGGCAGAAGAATCTGCGGAAGAAAGTCCGGCACCCGTAGAGGAAAATCATGAGAATATGTATCGCAGTGAGCTTACGAATGAATGGATAGATGAGAGCCTTCAGAATCAGCGTCCTATCGCCGTTATGGTAGATAATGAGAAAACGGCTCTTCCTCATTACGGACTTACTGAGGCTGATGTGGTATATGAAATCATGAACAGTACCGCGAACGGAAGAATTACACGTTTCATGGCTATTGTTAAGGATTGGGGAAGCATTACCCAGTTTGGCAGCATCAGAAGTGCCCGCCCCACAAACTTTATGCTGGCACCGGAGTGGAATGCCGTATTGTGTCACGATGGCGGTCCTTTCTATATCAATGACTGGGCAAAGAAGAGCTACAGTGCAAACTTCAGCGGGGGATTTGCGCGGTTTGAGAATGGAAAGGCAGCAGAATTTACAGAGTATCTGACCTATGATACTTATACCAACACAACAAAGAATAAGACCTATGACGGTTTGGAAAAGCGTTTTGCAAATTCGCATTACACCACAGAGTACAATGATTATTACGAGGGCCCTCATTTCAAATTTGCTGAGTCGGAGATTGACTTTTCCGATAGAGGTGATGCAATTGACGCTACGGATATTCAACTTCCCTTCTCTCACAATAAGTCCATGCTGAAGTATAATGCGGAGACAGGCACCTATGATTATTATGAGTATGGTGCGGCTCATTTGGATCCTTTGCATGACAATGCACAGCTGACATTCGAGAATGTTCTGCTTCAGGATACTACCTTTTCACAGTTGGATGAAAACGGTTATCTGATTTACAATGCCATCGACAGAGGCCGTGACGGATACTATATTACCAACGGAAAGGCAATCGAGGTAACCTGGGAGAAGACTACTGAGAACGGTATTACCGTTTTCTATGATAAGAAGACCGGCAAGGAAATTGAAATCAATACCGGTAAGACTTATATCAGTCTGATTCCTTCCGATTCATGGAACGATATTATAATTAAGTAAAAAAACAGTAATTTTAATAAGAATCACTAATTTATAAGCGGATACCACAGAAATTTTGTTGTACAATGAATCATGTTCTGATATTTCTCTGAACATTGAGGAGTGAACGCAAAATGAAGGTATCCGCTTTAAAAAATCAGGAACAAATTTTAAAGGGCAGTCTCTGGAAGGCAGTACTGGCACTTGCAGTACCGGTAATTATCAACAGCTTTCTGCAGACCATGTATAATCTGACAGATACATACTGGCTGGGTAAACTGGGCACTGCCCAGCTTGCGGCAATCAATCTTGTCTCGCCCGTACAAAATATTATTGTTAATTTTGGTTCGGGAATTACCGTTGCAGGTTCTGTTCTGATTGCACAATATATTGGTGCAGGGGAAAAAGAAAACGGTCGCGGTATGGCAAATCAGATTTTTGTGTGTGCTATGATTTTTTCTGTTTTCTGTGCGACTGTCTGCTTTTTGTTTACTCCCGGAATTGTACGTTGGCTCGGTGCCGACGGAGAGACCTATACACATGCTGTCACCTATCTGCGATTTGTAATTTGGGATATGCCGTTTCTCTATATGGTAAATATTTTTTCCGCGGTTCATCAGTCTCAGGGGGACACCGTGTCGCCTATGCTTTTAAATTTGGGCGGAATTTCTTTAAATATTATTCTGGACCCTTTGCTGATTGTGTACTTTCATATAGGTGTTGCAGGAGCGGCACTGGCTACACTGCTGGCAAAGACAGTTCCGGCAGTTGCGGCATTTTTCTTATTATCCCGCAAGGATAATGTTATCGGTTTGGATAAAAAGTACATGAAATTAGAGAAAGAGAAGCTGAAGCTGATATTGCGAATCGGTCTTCCTACTGCTATCGGAGGAAGTACCATGCAGCTTGGCTTTCTGCTCATGAGCAGGAATGTATTTGTGTACGGCAGTCAGGCAATGGCTGCTTATGGTATCGGAAATAAGGTTAACAGCCTGATTACATTGCCTACTAACGGTATAGGTTCGGCTGTGGCTACTATTGTCGGTCAGAATATTGGAGCAAGGCAACAGGACAGAGCGGAAAAGAGTTATAAGATTTCCATGGGTATTTCCGTTGTGTTTCTGTTTACAGGAGGCATGATTCTGTCCAGAAGTGCGATTTCTACAGCTATTGTGAGCATTTTTTCCGAGGATGAAAATGTTATTTCGATGGCGGCGGATTTCTTAAGCATAATGGCATTTTGGTGTTTTACCAACGGTGTATACAATTCTACTGTAGGTTTGTTTAACGGAACAGGACACACAGAGGTGACTATGGCTGTGGATGCGGCAAGGCTCTGGGTATTTCGTTTTCTGACACTCTGGTTTTGTGAGAGTGTTCTGGGGATGGGAGTGAGAAGCGTCTGGTACTCTGTGGTGGTCAGCAACGGAATATCGGCAGCCATCCTGTTTATACTTTATCTGACAGGGATATGGAAGAAAGCAAAAATCAAAGTGGGAGCTGAGGGTCATAAAGAAGGGAAGTCAGCATAAAATTAATAAGAGTATCGTTATCTTTGGTTTCCTTACAGCCGTAATTGTCTTGCTGAATTGTGCAGCATGGAACAGTACGGCTTTTTGTGATTGGTATATTGCATATATTTTTCCAATCTGGGTGAATACCTACGGTAGGATTACCGGCATCTTTCCTTTTTCGGTGGGAGAATGGCTGATTTTGGCAGGAGTCCTGCTGATTGCGGCAGCAGTGTTGACAGGACTGTTTTTGATTATGACCAAGATTCCGGGGGTTCTTCAAAACATCAGGAAACAGAAAGGTAATACAGGCAGCAGACGGAGGAGCTTTTACCGTTTTGCTAAAGCGTTTTATTGCTTTTTTGCATGGGTGCTTTTGATTGTCTGCCTGATTATGACACTGAATTGCCAAATCCTTTATCATGCCTCTACCTTTTCCCACCAGTATTTCGGAAAAGAAGAAGGAAATTATACTTCTGTGGAGCTGTTTCGTCTGTATAACATGGTTGCGGGGGAGTGTAATCGTTTGGCTGAACTGGTTGAGCGGGATGAAACAGGTATGGTGACCTATATCGGTGCGGACGGAACAGAGATATCTACGCGGTATGATGACAAATGGGAGAAAGGTCTTGCCGATATGGCAGATGAAGCCCGGAATCTGATGAAACAGCTTGGAGAGACATATTCACAGCTGGACGGTTGGTATCCCAGACCAAAGGCTATGTTGTTTTCGGATTTTATGTGTCAGCAGCACATGCAGGGATATTACTTTCCGTTTTCTATGGAAGCGAATTACAATGATGTCATGCATATTCTGAATATTCCTTCTACAATGTGTCACGAGCTTGCACATCTTCGCGGCTACATATACGAGGATGAGGCAAATTTTATCGGATATCTTGCCTGTGTGGAGTCGGAAGACAATTTTTTTCAATATGCAGGTAACTTAAGTGTTTTAAATTATCTGTACAATGACATGTATAAGCTGTGGAAGACAAATCCCGCGGTTTATGAGGAAACGGCAGCGGTGATACAGCCAATTGCTGTTTCAGAGCAGGTATGGGAGGACAATATTTTTGTTTCCGATGCGGAATGGGAGCGCATCAACGACAAAGCAATTATTGATACGGAGATTGTGGACAAGGCGGCGGACGCGTTTATCGATACAAACTTAAAAGTCAACGGCATCGCCGACGGAAAGGTAAGCTACAGCAGGGTTGTGACACTGTTACTGCAATATTATGGGCAAAATGAAATAAAATAAAAAAAATTTTGTTCAGGGGTTGACATTTGCTCTCTCTTTATGTAAAATAACTAATGTTGTGACGCACGGATTTACGTTACAGGCCCAGATAGCTCAGTTGGTAGAGCAGAGGACTGAAAATCCTCGTGTCACTGGTTCGATTCCGGTTCTGGGCATTCGCACAAAGCAATGCTTAGTGCAGGACAAATATATGCAGGTGTAGTTCAATGGTAGAACACCAGCCTTCCAAGCTGGATACGTGGGTTCGATTCCCATCACCTGCTCTGCAAGTGATTACAACTTGCATTGTAGGGTTTTATACTTTACATCGACCGAAGAGATTGCGCTGAGGTCAGAAACAATTAATTTCATACCTTCAAGAACAGGTTTTATACCTGCTGTATGCGTAGGCATACATATTATGCGATAGTGGCTCAGTTGGTAGAGCGCCACCTTGCCAAGGTGGAAATCGCGGGTTCGAGTCCCGTCTATCGCTCTTTTTTATTGGTAATTTGTTCAAAGATTCAATGGATTTCCTTTAAAGTGATTACTTTTTTTTCTATGTCGTCATAGACGACAATCTGAAGTCCGTCCCAGGTATTTCCATAGGATACCCCATCAATTGAAATGTTATTGCCGGCAAAGTTTTGTTCGAAGCGAATCCTTAAGGTTGCTATTTCATTCAAGTCACAGATAAATTCGTTTCCGGGAACATTTTCACAAACCTTTGTCAGCTGTCCGTCCCGGTATAACCACTTACCGCCGAGAAGGTAATCCTGATAGTCCATGTGGAATGCAGAAGCATAGGTGTAAATCCCGGTGGAGGAATTTGCATAGTTGCCCTCCAGACTCAAGATACAGGTTATCTCGGGTATTTCTGTCAATATAGAAAGGTATTCTTCCAAATCGGCGGCATGGTTTAGCTGTTCCAGCATCTCAAGCTGATGGTATCTTTCCAGCGCCTCATCCCACTGACAGTATTTCGCATCTCCTCTTCTATCGGGAAATTCGTATTGCGCCGTGAGATACTCTCCGAGATAGCGGGTGAGTTTTTGGGCGCCCCGGGCGTTCAAGTGTTCCGCATCTGACCAGTCCGTTTCGGAGCAGATGTCCAGTTCCTCCGTAAGCTCTGTAAAGTCCAAAAAGGCAATCTCTTCTCCCCTGATATATTCCTTGAAACCATTGATAATTGCCTGCTTTTCGTCCTCCCGCTTCCATGGAATCAGGGAGAAAACTAATTCAAAATTCTCCTCTCTGGAGAGCGCAATCAGGTTCTGTACCCATTCCCGGTTCTTTTCGCTGAGCGGCTGGATTGTCTCGCAGTGGTTTATACCGTTGTCTTCCTCCACAGCCGTCGTGTTCCATGTGATTAGAGAGCCTCGTCCGATGATGCTCGGCTCGTATGGTACAAAGTCAAATTCTTTCAGCTCCCTGTATCTCGTATGTATGATGGGCCACCTTGCCAAAAGATCCTTCTGCTTTTCCGGCTCCCCATAAGCAAGGATGTGTGCGATGGAATTTGGTGAGAACTTCATGGAGAGGTAATTCCTGTATACATTGCTTTCCACCAGATGCTTTTCGTGGCAGATTCCGTAGATATCCACTACTACCACTCGGGGATGCTGGGTCTTTAAAAGTTCCTTTAACTGATAATAGGTGCTGTCTTTATCCTGGGCGGAAACAGCCAGATTAAAGCCGGCAATCCCTTTTTCCTCCCAGAGAAGTTCCGGGTAAATGCCGTAGTAACAATGGCTGCTGCCCATAAACACCAGGTCAATCAGATCCTCGTCTGTATTGTACAGTTGATCTATGGAAGAAAGATAGTCTCCCGTGGTATCCTTCCATCTAAGGACGTCATATATTTTGTGCAGACATACCGCTGTAAGTACGATGAACCCCAACACGGCAGCGGCTCTTGCAATTTTCTGTTTCAAGTTGAAGCACCTGTCCTTTCCCTGTCAGAATTGAAAATAAATGAACTGATTGGAATCAAAGTTAATCCCATACTCTCCGTAAACCAGAATGGATACAATCAGCAAAAACAGGACTGCATACTGGAACCACAGGTTCTGCTTAATCAGCAGATCACCAATGTTCCTGTTCGTCCTGTACCGAAGCAGATCCACGACAAACAATATCAGAAGAGCGACAACCAGAATGCTCCACTCCCTTCGGTCGATTCCAAAGCCGAAGAGACTCTCGTCAAAGAGCACCCATGGATTAAACCTGGTAAACATCCTGTTGAAAAAGAATCGGATCTGTCCCATGCTTTCCGCCCGGAAAAAATCCACGCAAAGTCCACCAGGACAAAGGTGGTGAGTATCTTCCCGAGCTTATGGCTGAAGGCGTCCGTTTTGAGCTTCAAAAGTTCGGCGTTCTTTTTTCTAACCGGCTTCAGCAGGTCGCCTATTACCTGATACAGGCCGTGGACTGCACCCCAAATGATGAAGGTCCAGGCGGCTCCATGCCAAAGACCGCTGATGGAAAATGTAATCAGGAGGTTAATGTACTTTCTGAGTTTTCCCTTTCTGTTTCCGCCCAGAGGTATGTAAAGATAATCCCTGAACCAGGTACTCAGGGATATGTGCCAGCGATGCCAGAAGTCGCCGATGCTGTCCGCAAAATAGGGCGCATTAAAGTTCTCGGTCAGCTCAAAGCCCATAATTCGCGCAGCACCCACTGCCACAGCTGAATATCCGGCGAAGTCCCCGTAAATCTGAATGGCGAACGCGACGGCTGCAAGGATTGTTTCAACGGTTCCCACCATGTAAAGATTTTGGAAGACCTCATCCACAAAAATGGAAATCCTGTCCGCGATGACCATTTTCATAAAGAGGCCCCAAAGCATCAGCGTAAAACCGCTTACAAATTTGTCAAAGGAAACCATTTTTTTCCGGGTGGATTCGTTGATTTGTCTCAGTAGGTTCTCCGTCTTCTCGATGGGTCCTGCTACCAGCTGGGGAAAGAAGCTGACAAAGAGGGCATATTTCAGAAGATTTTTCTCCGGGGCTACCTTCCCCCTGTAAACGTCCATGGTGTAACTCAATGCCTGGAACGTATAGAATGAAATACCTACCGGCAAAAGAAAGCTGAAGGGATTGTCAATCAGACGAATATGGGCTACCGCCAATATCTTATTGAGATTATGAAGGAAAAAATCAAAATATTTAAAAAAGCCCAGCACCG
>JALEIR010000033.1 GCA_022769665.1 Lachnospiraceae bacterium
CTTATCTGTAATCAGAATATAAGGATTATCAAGAGTTGCTTCCATCTTATCCATATCGGTTGCCATGTAAGCAGAGATGTAACCTCTGTCAAACTGCATACCTTCTACCAGATCCAGCTCGGTCTGCATGGTCTTGGACTCCTCGATGGTGATGACGCCGTCACCGCTCACCTTCTCCATAGCATCTGCTACCAGCTGTCCTACAGCCTCGTCTCCGGCAGAAATTGCAGCTACACGTGCAATATGCTCCTTACCGTTCACCTTCTGGCTCATCTTGGAAATTGCATCTACTGCACAGTCGGTAGCTTTCTTCATACCTTTTCTCAGGATAATGGGGTTAGCACCTGCTGCCAGATTTTTCATACCGGCATTTACCATAGCCTGTGCCAGAACGGTTGCGGTTGTTGTACCGTCACCTGCCACATCGTTTGTCTTGGTAGCTACTTCCTTGACAAGCTGTGCACCCATATTCTCAAATGCATCTTCCAGTTCAATTTCCTTTGCGATGGTAACACCATCATTGGTAATCAGAGGTGCGCCGAAGGACTTATCGAGTACTACGTTTCTTCCTTTGGGTCCAAGGGTTACTCTAACGGTGTCTGCCAGTTGATTGACACCGGACTCTAATGCTGCACGGGCTTCTGCACCGTATTTAATCTCTTTTGCCATAATAATTCAGCCTCCGTTTTCATATTCATTATAATTTTTAGATTTGAATAACTCCATTGAGTAGTGCCCATTCATAAACCGTACACTTCGTGTCCGCTTTATTTCATGACGGACTTTCGTCCTATAGAATTGGAATGACATTCTGAGCACTGTGAGCAAGCTCCCGTGCTCATCCGTCATTTCAATTCTGCACTACTCAATGACAGCCAAAATGTCGTTCTGTTTTACAACGATGTATTCTTCATCGTCAAGCTTCACTTCTGTTCCCGCATATTTGGAATAGATAACCTGGTCGCCAACCTTGACTTCCATCTTCACTTCCTTGCCGTCAACAACGCCGCCGGGGCCAACTGCGACCACCTCAGCCTGCTGGGGTTTTTCCTTATTCTGTCCGGGGAGAACGATACCGGATTTTGTGGTCTCTTCCGCAACCAACTGCTTCAATACAACTCTGTCACCTAAGGGTACTAATTTCATTGTAATGCCTCCTTATTTCAATCTGTATTTTAGATTTGTTAGCACTCGATTAATTCGAGTGCTAATCGTTAAGACATATATTAGTTTTATATGCATAGTTTTTCAAACGCATTCATGGCTATTTATCATTTATATTCTCTTGTTTTCTTTTATTTTCTTTTTTTTACTCCCGTTTTCTTATACAATACCCAAACAAAAGATTTTATATTTCCTTTATAATTACATCAAAAGAAGCGCCGGAATGTACTTCCGACGCTTCTTTTCTGATGACAATTACTGTATATTACTTGCGTAAGTTCCGGCAGAACCGATTTTTACAATGCTGCCCTCCACCTGCTTCTCCTTCACCTTAGAGATAATGGTGGGAACAGCTCCAAGCAGCAGGAATAAATAGAGCATAAAAAGATTTGCAATATAATTTGCCGACTCAATAATTTCCATGGAAATCATATCGGGAACCAGTCTGTAACACTCAAACAGATTGTAGCCGGCATCTGCGCCGCCGCCTTCTCCCAACAGTAAAATTGCCCAATCCAGTCTGTCTCCGATATAAGTCATCAACAACATGATAATACTGCTGATGACAATTCCTTTCTTTGTCATCTTACCGCCCAGAAGCTCATATCCTTTCAGGACACCTACTGCCATGATAACACCGGAAAGTGCCGCCACATAACCCATCTGACTTAACAACACAATACAAATCACGCCAAGCAGAGAGCCAAGCAAAGCGCCGACTACACCGCCTACCACATTTTCCTTCTTCTGCGCCTTTGCCTGAGCTGCCAGTGCTTTGCTGTCCCGCAATCTCACTTCACAGTCCGGGCAAAGGTGGCGGTATTCCAGTCCAACCTGAAAAGGAGAAGTCTCCACCGCCTGCCCACACAGACTACAGCAGGGGCTGAACCCTTTTGTACGCAGGAAAGAGATTACGCCATCCAGGGAATTAATCAAAGCAGTAGCCAGCTTTTCCTGGTTTGCTATATTTTTCTGGAAGAACGAAAACTGGTTGCCTTCCTGCTTCATATTCGCAATCTTATCAACACTCTTAATCAGTTCCTTTTTCTCGTTCTTGTCCAAAAGTGTTCCTGCAGCATTTTTTGCTGTTGTCTGGATAGTAAGCATATAAGGATATCTGCTGTCAGAAGCCTTCAATATTACCTGAAAACCGTTTCTCTCTCCATAAATTAGATTATTGGCTGCGTCATACCGCAATCCGGTGGTCTGCGCCAGCTTCTCATAATTTTCCGTCAACTTACTCACAATAAAATTCCTCCCTCATTTGTATCTCTTCTCAAAACTCAATATTTCTCTTATGGTATCCTTTACCGCTTTTTTTGCCTGAAGAGTGTTTACATTCTTAGCACTTAATCTCCAGGTAACCCAAAAGCTTTGACATGTCATATTCTTCCAGCACACCCAGATTGGAATCATAATACTTTCCGTCATAATGAATCAGATAATGGCAGAAACGTCCCATTTTTTCCATCATAATACAGCACTTGGGCAGAACAGCGTCACGTCCCTCTGTGTAAACAATGATATCGCTATGGTCAATTCCATAGTAATTGAGCGCTGAGATAACACGTCCCATGGTAGCCTGCCACTCTCTGCAATCCATAACACTGATAACCTCTGCAATGGTAACACCTGCCAGCATTGCCACACATGCCTGTCCGCAGAGGCCGTCCTCCGGCTGAATGATAACCTGCATACTGTCAATTTTACGGATTGGCTTTTCAAAGCTGTAAGGGCTGTTCTGATCCATGCGAATCAAAGAACCGTTCACATGAAGTAATATCTTGTGAGGCACACCCAATTCTACATTGACAGCATCTTCATCCTCAATATGAATCTCGTAATTTCCCTTTTCTTTCGGAAGGAGTTCGCATTCTATTATTTTGTTGTCAAGAACAACCTCTGCCTGAATCACATCCCGCTGTTTGCAGACCTCCCATACATTGAAGGGAATCTGTATCATATATCCCTTGTCCTTCTTCTCAATTTTAGAATCAAAAAAATATCTCATTTTGTCTATACCTCCGTTTCGGAAACATTGTAGTCAAAAGTTTTCTGCTTGTAAACAGTTTTACCGAAAGTTAAAAAATAAACGATGTTTCATGCTTTTTTTCTTGCCTGAGAAGGAGATATTCCATATCTTTTTTTGAACAGCTTGCTGAAATGGTAAGCATCATCATATCCCACGGAGGCAGCCACCTCCTGTATGCTTCCGCTGTAACCGCCCTCCAGCAGCTCCCTGGCCTTTTCCAGGCGAATATTTATCAGGTGCCGGATAGGTGTATCACCGGTTTCGCTCTTAAAAATCTTTGAAATATAGAAAGGACTCAAATACATATTTTCCGCAATTTGGTCCAATGAGATTTTCTCGCTGTAATGATCATCAAAATAGCTGACAATCTGCTCTACCACATACTTTTTATTTACGGATTCAAAAGCGTATCCCTTTGCCCTTTCCACCGGCTCACACTGCTCCCTGATGACAAGTAGAATCATCTGCATCAGATACGACTTCAGCATAAAGTAACGTCCCTGCCTGCACACAGCATTCTCTGCCTCCATGGAAGAGCAGAGTTTAAACAGCTTCTGTCGCAATTCTCCGGAGGTATGCATCACATGTCCTCCGTTTGGAACAGGAAGCGTATTGTCCGGCAGCCCGGGAATTTTGATATCCAATGCCCCTACAAAAAACTCTGTGGTCGGCAGCTCCGCATTCGGACAGGCAAGTGCCTGATGCTTTACCCCGGGATTGATAATCAGCAAATCACCCTCCTGCACGGAAATCACACCGTCATCAAACCGGTATTTTCCTTCTCCCGAAAGAATAAAAGCCATCTCCAGATGGTCGTGGCTTTGATAGTTCGCCTCATCCTTATCCCGTTGTCTGGTTCCTTTCCATGTAAACAAAAATGTGGGATTCAATTCTTCTACTTTGATACACACGCCGGTTTCCCCCAATTATCTATGCACTTTCTTCAAATATTTTAACTGTTTTTTTGCAAAATGTAAAACAAAAAAACAGGACATCCGCAAAAATGTGGATGTCCTGCAGTCTGAACTTCTTTATGGCAGATTCCTTATCATCTCCGTCAGTTTCTCCCTGTCCTCCTGCCCCGTCTTTTCCAAAATATGTGTAATGTGCTTCTTCACCGTGGAATCTGAAATGTACAGCATCTCACCGATTTCCTTGTTTGTCAGTTCACAACTCACCAACCTTGCCACCTCTGCCTCCCGGTCTGTCAGCCCAAGTCCTCTGAGCTTAAAGTATACCGTCTGTGCTTCATCCACCGGCGCCTCATAAGCCCGTTCATCCATGAAAGCAACCAGCTCCATCTCCAATTTTCCGGCGACAAAGGTAAGAATCAGCGCAAATATTGCTGCATATGCGAAGCTCAAAATGTCGATAGCAAGTGCCGGACCGATACAACTCAAATTATCCATATGATACAGTACGCTGTTTAACCCAATCAGGGACATCAACCCGGCCTCCAGAAAAACAACCCGCTTCATATAACTCAGCGCATTGAAAGCCTGCTGAAGTTCTATTCTGGAAACCTCCTTCTTTTTGGAAAAGGCAATTCGAAAGCCGTTGCAGAAATCCTTTCCGATACCCGTAAACAAAAGTGTCAGTACCGTAAGTCCTACCATATACCCCAATATCAGAGGGTCAAAAAACTCCCGAAAACCATATACACCGCTGTTACCAATGATATTCAGGATGATAAACATACACAGTGCCAGTATCATCAAAAACATTTTTTCATTCAGTTTTTTACAATTCATAAAAAATCGTCTTAGTTTCCTCATCAGCATCCTCCAATCATTTGAATTTGCATCTCTGCACAACGCTTCCGTTCCTCTTTTCCATATACCGTTTCATATTCATACGGCATCTCCTGCAGGTACCTTTATCATAATATCATTACACCTGTTATTTCAATGTCACTTTTTATGCTACCCGCAAAAAAAGAGGTAGTATTTTTCTACTACCTCTCCGCTTTCTTCATCAATTTCCAGGCTGTACAGAAGAACAGTGTCACCGTGGTTGTCACCGCCAGCAAGTCCGATACCGGTTCCGCCAGAAACACGGCAAATACCTTATCCTCAAAGAAATGAGGCAGGATATATATCATGGGAATCAGCAAAATTATTTTTCTTAAGACCGCCAGGAACAGGGAATGCACTGCCTTTCCCAGCGCAACAAAGGTCTGTTGACAAGCTATCTGCGCTCCGAAGACGCAGGACACCGCCATGTATATCCTCATAGCCCACCGGGTATACTCCACCGTTGCCGCATCCGAAGAAAATATTTTTGCCAGCCCTCCGGGAATCAGCATAGCGAAAAGCCAAATCAAAAAAGAATAGGCAAGACAGCATCCCAGTGTCAACAGAAATGCCTTCCTGACGCGTTCCATATTCTTCGCCCCGTAATTAAAGCTGACAATGGGCTGCATTCCCTGCGTCAGACCCTGAAGGGGCATCATGGAAAACTGCATCACACTCGCCAGAATAGTCATGGCTCCCACTGCAATATCCCCTCCGTACTTTTGCAGGGACGTATTAAAGCAAATCGACAACAAACTCTCCGTAGACTGCATAATAAACGGGGATACACCCAGCGCAAGCACCGGTCCCATAATCTTAAATGAAAATTTAACATTTTTTCGTTTGATGTGTAAAATTGTCTTTTTACCGTTTAAAAACAGGATAACCCATACAGCAGATACCGCCTGGGACAAGACAGTTGCAAGCGCCGCTCCCTTCACACCCATGTTAAATCCAAAAATAAACAGCGGGTCCAGCACAATATTCAGGCCTGCTCCTATCATAACAGTCTTCATGCCCACAGAAGCAAACCCCTGAGAGGTAATAAACGCGTTCAGACCGGTTGTCAACAGGACAAATATACTGCCCACTACATAAATCTTCATGTAGGGCAAGGCATAGACAATTGTTTCGTCGCTGGCTCCAAAAGCGAACAGGATGGGCTCCGCAAACACATAAAAGCCCACTGTAAGTACCACAGCGAGACAAATCAATGTAAACACACAGTTACCCAGAATCTTTTCGGCTGTCTCATAATCGTTTTTCCCCATGGCAATGGATGCCCTGGGCGCACCTCCGAAGCCCACCAGGGCTGCAAATGCTGCAATTAATACCACAACCGGCAAGGTAACCCCCAGCCCTGTCAACGCCAGAGAGCCTACCCCGGGGATATGGCCGATATAGATACGGTCCACCATATTATATAGAAGATTTACAATCTGTGCCGCAATAGCAGGCATGGCAAGGGATGACAGCAGTTTTCCCACCGGCATAACCGCCAATTTATTCTGTTCCGTTGTCTGTTCCATATTCTTTCATTTTCTGCCTCCGGCAGCCCTTCAGAATCATTCCGCCGCCGAAAACTTTCTTCCTATCTCTATATTCCAAGTATGATTGTGGCAAATCTGAAATACACCAAAAGGGACAGTGCATCCACAATGGTTGTAATGAACGGACTTGCCATTACCGCAGGATCAAATCCAAGTCTTTTTGCGCCTACAGGGAGCAGACATCCCACCAGCATTGCCATCATCACCGCTGCAATCAAGGTCAGGCACACGGTAAAGGACACATACAGCCCTACCCTGTCAAACAACATCAGCTTTGCAAAATTTGCTGCCGCCAAAGTCAGCCCGCAAAGCACTGCAACTCTGATTTCTTTCCAAACCACTCTTGGCACATCCCTGTATTCAATTTCTCCCAGCGACAATCCACGGATAACGGTTACACTTGCCTGTCCTCCTGCATTTCCTCCCGTATCCATCAGCATGGGAATAAACGCAATCAATGCAGCATATACACTTAGCGCTTCCTCAAAGGAACTGATAATCGCTCCCGTAAATGTAGCTGATACCATCAAAAGAAGCAGCCAGGGGATTCTCTTTTTATAGGTTTCCCCTACACCTGTCTTCATATACGGCTTGTCACTTGGTACAATAGCCGCCATTTTTTCCATATCTTCCGTGGTCTCTTCTTCCATGATATCCACGATATCATCCACGGTGATTATTCCCACCAGCCTGTTCTCGTTATCCACCACAGGCATTGCGGTAAAGTCATATTTTTTAAATTGCGCCGCAACCTGCTCCTGGTCCATAAGCGTGTGAATGGCAATGACATTTTCATGCATCAGCTCACCGATGACTTCATCGCCGTCGCTAAGCAGCAGATATCGCAGTGCAACAGTACCAAGAAGCCTTCTCTGGGCATCCAGCACATAACAGATATTGATGGTTTCACTGTCCAGCCCCACATTTCTAATGTGTTCAATTGCCTGCCTTACTGTCATGTTTTCCTTGAAAGAGACATACTCCACCGTCATAATGCTTCCGGCGGAATCCTCCGGATAGCGCAGCAGATGGTTAATTGCCTGGCGGGTATCCGGTCTGGCATTTGCCAACAATTTATCTACAACATTGGCCGGCATCTCTTCCAACAAATCCACAGCATCATCCGCCATCAGATTGTCAATGACATTGGCTGCTTCTTTATCGGACAGGGAATTAATAATCGTCTGCTGACTTTCTACCTCAAGATAAGAAAACACGTCTGCTGCCAGATCCTTGGGGAGGATACGATACACCTTCAGTAACTCTTCCTCCTCCAGTTCTTCCATAAGGGCAGCAATATCCGCATCATTCAGCTCTGCCAGGAACTGGCGCAGCTTTGTATACTGCTTCGTATCGAGGAGCTCACGCAGTTCCTCCAGTTCGTTTCTTGTTTCCATAGCACTTCTCCTTATGTGATTTTTTTATTGAGGTACAACTTCGACCCGGAAGAGGGTTATCTGAACTTACTTTCTGACTCTTCATAAAAAAACCACCACCTTTCATGCTATAGTATAAACGCAATTGTATTTTAGTCTTCACAGAAGTCTTTGTCAACGAAATAAAGCTCCTGCAGCTTTTCAAATTTTACACGCCCGCCGGTTACTTCCACCATATTCTTTTTCAGCTTCTCTACATCTTCTGCCGGAATAATCAACCGTAGCATAACCTTGTCCGTATATTCGCTTGCCGTAGGTTCAATCCCTGCATTTCCCAAAAGATACAGTATTTTTCCGATACCATTGTAATCTGTTGTCACTTTGATATCTTGTCCGTACCGCATTCTGCCCACCGTACAGTTTTTCAGTCCCTCTTTTACTGCCTGGGTGTAAGCCCGGACAAGGCCGCCGGTTCCAAGCAGTACACCGCCGAAATAACGGGTAACCACGACCGCAATATTCCGAATCTTCTCTCCCGTCAATACCTCCAGCATAGGACGTCCCGCAGTACCGCCGGGCTCACCGTCATCACTGCAACGGGTCAATTCACCTCTGCTGCCCAAAACAAAAGCAGAACAATTATGCCTGGCATCCCAGTACTTCTTTTTCATCTCTTCTATAAATGCAACTGCTTCCTCCTCGCTCTCACACCTTCTGATGGTTGCAATAAAGCGGGATTTCTTTTCCACATATTCCCCCACACCGCCTTCCAGCAGCACACGGTAAGAATCAGCACCTTTACTTTCCATAACGCCTGTTATCTCCACTAACAAACCAGATTTTCCGATATATTCATAAACATGGTAGCATAATTTTTCAAAAATGTGAAACAATTATTAAGATTATTAAGTTGAAAAGAAAACCTTTATTTACATACTTTTTTTTGATATAATGAATCGGATAGTTGTATTTACAAAGAAAGGCGAAGTTGAATGAATTACGGTAAAAAGGGTGTCCGAGCAAAGCAGAGGGCACTGAATTCCAAAACAGTAAAAATAGAAAGAAAAATATTGTTGGGACTGTTGAAGCTTGTCCTGGTCGCCATCGTAGGTGTCGGTATCTGCGGTGTTGCGGCAGGTCTGGGTGCCTTTAAAGGCATTCTGGCTTCCACACCCACCATCCGCTTCGGCGATGTTGTTGCTTCCGGTCAGGCAACCATTGTATATGACTGTGAAGGCAACGAAATCGACCAGTATGTCAGCAGCAACTCCAATCGTCTCCGCATCGAGTCCATGGACCAACTGCCTGATTATCTCGGAAAAGCTTTCGTCGCAATTGAGGACGAGCGTTTCTACCAGCATAACGGTATCGACTTCAAGGGAATCCTTCGTGCCGGTTATCAGTTTATCAAAACCGGCGGTGAAGAGACACAGGGTGCCAGTACCATTACCCAACAGCTTTTAAAGAACACAATCTTCACGGATTGGACTTCCGAGGGAAAAAACAAAATCAAGAAAATAAAACGAAAGCTTCAGGAGCAGTATCTGGCTCTGGAAATCTCCAAATATTACGAGAAGGATTTGATTCTGCTGGAGTACATGAATGCCATCAACCTCGGTCAGAATACTCTGGGAGTGGAGGCTGCTTCCAAGCGTTACTTCGGCAAATCCGCAAGTGATTTGACTGTCTCCGAAGCAGCAGTCATCGCATGTATCACCCAGAATCCTTCCGGCTACAACCCGATTCGTCATCCCGAGGCCAATGCAAAGCGACGTGAAAAATGTCTGAATATCATGTTAAAACTTGATTTCATTACCCAGGCTCAGTATGACGAAGCCATCGCCGACACCGAGGATGTATATGAGCGTATCGGCAACTATGATATCGACTACCGTGAAAATGTCAATACTACCTCCGGTTCCTATTTTTCCGATGCTCTTTATGAACAGGTACTCAACGATTTGGTGGAGGATGCCGGTTATGATCAGGCAACTGCCGAAAAGATATTGACATCAGGCGGTTTAAAGATAGAATCCACCATGGACCCTACCATACAGGCTATCGTGGATGAAGAATTTGCCAATCCCGACAATTATCCTTCCGATGTAAAATGGCTCTTAAACTATGCGCTTACCATAACGGACAACGATGGCAATAAACATAATTACAGCAAGGAAAATATGACCAGTTGGTTTAAGGCAAACAAGAGCTCTAAGTTTACTCTTCTTTTTTCCTCACAGGATGCTGCTTATGAAGCAATCGACACTTACCGGGCAGCTATGATGGAGGAATTGGGCGTTACAGAGACTGACGACAACTATGAAGAATCCATCTCCATGACTCCTCAGCCTCAGAGTGCCCTTGTCATTGAGGATCAGACCACCGGCTATGTAAAGGCTCTGATAGGCGGACGCGGTGCCAAAGAGGGAAGGCGGACCTGGAACCGTGCGACAGATACCGTGCGTTCCCCCGGTTCTACCTTCAAGGTTCTGGCTTCTTTTGCTCCGGCCCTGGACAGTGCCGGTCAGACACTTGCAACAGTGTACAACGATGCCCCCTTCAACTATGATGACGGTACTCCCGTCAAAAACTGGTATAAAACCGGCTATAAGGGTGTCTGCTCTATCCGCGATGCTATCTGCCAGTCCATGAATATCATCGCAGTGAAAACCGAAACAGTCATCGGTCCTCAGCTGGGATACGATTATCTGCTGAACTTTGGTTTTACTACCCTGACAGACGGTGTCGTCATCAATGATAAAATTTATACGGATGTCAACCAAACTCTTGCTCTGGGCGGTCTGACCTACGGTGTCACTCCTTATGAGATTAACGCTGCTTATGCCGCCATCGCCAACCTGGGTACCTATATAGAACCGAAGCTGTACACTAGAGTTCTTGACTCCGACGGCAACGTTCTTTTGGACAACACAAATCCGGCCCGCAGACAGGTTCTGAAAGAATCAACTGCCTTTCTGCTGACGGATGCCATGGTGGATGTAGTTACTGCCCCCAACGGCACGGCAAAGAGCGTAGCCTTCGGAAACATGGCAATTGCAGGAAAAACCGGTACCTCCACAGGTCCCAAGGATGTTTGGTTCTGCGGATATACTCCTTACTATACCTGCTCTGTCTGGACAGGCTATGACAACAATGAGGATATGGGTTCCAAGGAAACCAGCTTGTCCAGAACGTTATGGAGGGCCGTTATGAAAAGAGTTCACGAGGATTTGCCCGCCGAGCAGTTCCCTGTTCCTCAGGGACTGGTACAGGCAGAGGTATGCAGCCGCTCCGGTCTGCTGCCCATCCCCGGTCTCTGCGACGACTGTATCGTTACGGAATATTTTGCAGAAGGAACTGTTCCCACAGAAAGCTGTAACATTCACTATGAAGGTGATATCTGTGCATATGACGGATTACCTGCCAGCCCCGAATGTCCTTTCAAGGTGTACGGCCGGACTGAAAGACCTTTGATAGAGGATGCTTCCCTGATTCCCGGCTCAACCATGATTGTTGAAAACCCGGACGGCACGCAAACCGCTATTACTCCCAATACTTCAGACCACTGTCAGCACGATGCAACTTTCTTCGCCAACCCTGACTACGAGTCTGTTATCAACAGTCAGCAGTGGGAAATCAATACGAGAAATGCCGCTGCTGCTGCGGCGGCCGAAGGTCAATAAACAATATAAGCCACAAAAAATTTCCCACGGGACAGTGACGAAGGATTGCACTTTTCCGTGGGAATATGTTATAATGTACGCGAGCAGAAAACCAAGCGACGCCCCGGCGTCATGAAGAGCGAGGTCACACCATGGAACAACCATTGTATACTACTTTAAAGGTGAATAATGAAATCGAGCTTTGTGAAATAACAGATCCTGAATGCAAACAGCTTATTGAACGTAAGCTGCTTAAGGAACGCATTTCCTATTATATTCGTTGGATGAAACCTTCTCTTTTCCATCGAAACAAAAATGCATGCATCATCTGTGTAAATGAAAATGTAAAAGAAGCTGCAGAGGATTTGGTTCGTTCGGTATGCGACGAAAAAGGATACTCAGTCAAATTTCTCATGCGCAAGTCTTCGAACCAATATTTATAGTCTCTTTTCCCATCAGCAGTATTCCTGTGACATCAGCCAGTACCCATCCGATTGGGATGGCGTACCAGATGCCATGCACTCCGATTCCCGGCACAGCAGCCAGCGTATAAGCCAAAACTACTCTTGTTCCCAGCGATATAATTGTCAAGACAAGAGAAATCCCCGGTCGATTGATTCCTCTGAAATATCCATACAGCAGAAACAGAATTCCGATTCCTATGTAAAAAGCTCCTTCTATGTGCAAATATTCTATTCCTGTTTTCAGGATTTCCGTCTCTTCCGGCTTTACAAATATCAACATTAACTCTCTTGCCATTCCGAATACCAACAAAGATATCAACAGACAGAAACCGACTGACACTCCGATTGCTCTCGACATTCCCTTTTTAAGACGTTCTTTCTCTCCCGCTCCGTAATTTTGAGAAATAAAAATGGAAAACGCATTTCCAAATTCCTGGGCAGGCATATATGCAAAAGTGTCAATTTTTACTGCAGCCGCAAATGCAGCCATAACAACTGTTCCGAAGCTGTTCACCAATCCCTGAATCAAAAGAATCCCAAAATTCATAACCGATTGCTGCGCAGAAGTGATGGCTGAAAACCGGAAAATCTCCTTCATGGGCTTCTCACAGTTTACAAATTCTCTGAATGAAAAACGAAAACGAGGTTCCCTTACCCATGTATATATTCCAAGTCCAATACCGGAAAAAGCCTGGGCTGCCACTGTTGCCCATGCAGCCCCTTCCAGTCCCCACCCCAGATTCAAGACAAAAAATAAGTCCAGTACTACATTGCACACCGAAGCGATTCCAAGAAAAAACAAGGGTACCACGGAATTACCCACAGCCCGCAGTACAAAGGCAAAAAAGTTATAAAGAAAAACAAAGAAAATACCATAAAAGACAATGGTAGTATATCTCTCCATCAATTCAAACAATTCAGCAGGTGTCTGCAATATGCGCAGAATAGGTTTCTGAAGCGCCAGGACCGCAAGGCATATCCCCAATGCAATAAGCCCGATTAGTACAAAAGATGACAGCATGCAATTGCGCAACATCCTGTCTTCCCTTTTTCCGAAATAAAATGACATCATTGCGCCGCTTCCCATGCATAGTCCTATCAGAACCGATGTCAAAAAAGTCATCAGCGAATAAGCTGAGCCTACGGCAGCCAGTGCATCTGCTCCCACATATTTTCCCACTACCCAAGTATCTATGATATTGTATAGCTGCTGCAGCATATTTCCCAGTATCATGGGACCTGCAAAGCACAGTAATACTTTTACAACATTTCCCTTCGTCAAATCATGTTTCATGAAAAATATCCTTTTACATATGAATCCGATACTGCTATAATGTCTTTTGGCGGCTTTCCGCCGACTTTACCCAAAGGTGGTACATAAGATATGAAATCTCACAGTAAAGCACTTTATGAAGGCTTTCGGGATGGCATTCCTATCGGCCTCGGCTACCTCGCTGTCTCCTTTTCTCTGGGTGTTGCGGCAAGAAGCGCAGGACTGACTGCATTTCAAGGCTTCCTCGCCAGCCTGCTCAATAACGCATCTGCCGGTGAATACGCAGGTTTTACGGTGATTGCCGCAAATGCGTCCTATTTTGAAATGTTTTTTATGACGCTGATTGCCAATGCCAGATATTTGCTGATGAGCTGTGCGCTGAGTCAGAAGTTCTCTCCCGATACACCGCTGATTCATCGGTTGCTTGTAGGCTACGATGTCACGGATGAAATATTCGGCATCACCATCGCACGCCCCGGAATCCTGGATCCCTTCTACACATACGGAGCTATCCTCATCGCTGCTCCCTGCTGGGCCGGCGGAACCGCACTGGGCGTTGTTGCGGGAAACGTTCTGCCATCCAGAGCTGTAAGTGCACTGAGCGTAGCACTGTTTGGTATGTTTTTGGCAATCATTATTCCACCCGCAAAAAAGAATAAGGTGATTGCGGTCTGTGTGGCAGTGAGCTTTGCTGCCAGCTTTACAGCAGCACACCTTCCCCTTATTTCCCAGCTTTCAAGCGGTACGAGGACCATCATTCTGACTGTGGTAATCTCCGGCATTGCTGCCGCGCTTTTCCCTGTCGGAGAAGAGGAGGCGGAACATGACTCATAACAACTATCTGTACATTGCTATCATGGCCGGTGTCACATATGCTATCCGTGTATTACCGCTTACTTTGATTCGCAAACAAATTAAAAATAAGTTTTTGAAGTCCTTTTTATACTATGTTCCATACGTCACCTTGGCTGTTATGACCTTCCCGGCCATCATGGAAGCTACCCAGTCTCCCGTTGCCGGAATTGCTGCCTTAATCATCGGTATAGTAGCCGCATGGCTGGGGGCAGGCCTGTTCCCCGTAGCCGTGCTCTGTTGTCTGGTCGTATTTATACTGGAACTGTTTCTGGTGTAGCGTCTTCTGCGCTACACCATTTTCATGTATAGGCTATCATGCAGACAAGAGTACCGTCCTCTACTGCTATCGCAGCCGCTTCCCCAATAAATTCATTGCTGATGCCGACAGGAAAATCATTTCTTATAACAGCATGCTCCAAGGAATATTTCATTCCTTCGATTGTAATTCCTCTTGATTCCTCCACTAGCGAAAACAGGGACAGATATCCCTCCAGACCTGCCTGAAAATGAACCGCCTCATTCTTAATAATCAGCATCATTCCTGTTCCGTCCACCAGATACCCTGTCGCTCCCCTGTTTTTTAAATAAATCAGGCACTGTATATTTGCCAATGTATGGTCAAATCTTCCTCCGGTTCCTGCATAAATGCGGAAGTCTGTATATCCCCGTTTTAAACCTTCCTTCAAAGCTGCCAACGTATCCGTATCATCCTTTTCGCAGGGCAGGCGCAATATCCGTTCCGGAATTTGCTGTTCCAGCTTTTCAATTGCCAATGCTTCCTGCTCACTGACAGAATCAAAGTCTCCCAGAATCAAATCCGGCTCAACATTCAATATTCCGCAATAGCTTAATCCTCCGTCCACAGCGATTACAAAATCTTCTTCTCCCACCGGGACCTCTCCCAGTGTCAAATCGCCGGCACAAATCACAATACATTTTCCTTTTCTTTTACTCATATCATGCTCCGTCAATTAATTTTTTGTTTCCCGGCTTATCTTTCTAAAGCTTCTCCATCCACACTTTTCCCGCACAATGCATAAATCCGGTCATATTGTTCATACATTCTCTGCACACCGTTTTCCAGAAAATAATAGTGTCTGATATAAGGGATCAACAATGTCAAAAGTGCGCCGAACAGAACGAGCAAGCCGATGGAAAACGAAAACAACAATGTGATAAAAACAGCAAAAGCAAGCACCGCAAACAAACAAGTCACAATCAGGTGAATCAACCGTTCATGCTGAAAAAATTGAATCTGAACCAAATGTTCTTTGCGTACCTTTTCATAATCATCGGAAGAATTCTGTTCTTCCAGCAACATGTCTATAGATTTCATATAGGTCATCATACGTTTTCTCATGGGAACCTCCTAAATATATCAGGCTGAGCTTCCGGCTTGTAAGCTGTATATTCATCTATCATTCATTAGTATACCTCCTGATTTTCAAACTTGCAATGCCGCGTCCCCCTTCTGCAAATTAACAATTTGCTTCATATCCGCATCTTCACTTCTGCAATCTATCGCTTTGGAGGAAACCGCTATTTCTCACATTCTGAATGCTGAAAGAGAAAAGTTGCAAAAAGCTGTTTCCATCAGCTGCGACAAAAAATGCGGAAGCCCTATCTTAAGGCTTCCGCATACTTTTCAAAGAGCTGCTGACGGGAATCGGACCCGTGACCTCCGCACTACCAATGCGACGCTCTACCGACTGAGCCACAGCAGCATCACGTGACGCTCTCGCAATCACCGTGATTCATTATAGCAAACGTCATGACGCTTGTCAACAAAAATTATTTATTTTTTTCACACAATTCATCCAAAATACCTTGTAGTACATACGGACGTATTTGCGCCGAATCCATGCAAAAACTCTCCTCCGTAGTAAGTGCCATCATATATGTTATCAGGTGTGAAAACACGGAATAAATCATGTACTTCATGGGCAAATCACTTCTCAGTTCTCCGCGTTCCACAGATCTTTTCAACACATTACCGAAAACAGTTGTTGGCAAATATCTCTGTGCTTTCTCAGAAGTTAGTTTCTGTCTTACCAACTGGCTGAATTCAGAGTTATCTGTCAGCAGATGTACAAATCGCAGGAAGCAGAACTTTCTGCCGTCTTGTTTTCCCATCTCATTCAACAGAAAGTCTGTCTGTTCCCGGAATGTTTCTCTTTCCATAAGAGCCTTTTCCAACCAGTCAAAGGTATGTTGAATATAATAGGCTACCGCACATGCCACAATTTCTTCCTTACTGTCAAAATACTCATATGCGGTACCCTTTCCAATGCCGGCTCTGTCTGTGATGGTGGAGACGCGAAGACTGGATGCGTCCTCGCCTTCCCCTATCAGTTCAATCACAGCGCGGTATATCTGCTGTACCTTGGGCGGTACATTCTGCATATCTTCTAATCCTGTAATCTTTCCCATCACTTTTCCTCCGGCAGTGCTGCAACCTTTTCCTTGCGCATCCGCTTTTCCTTTTTCTTTTCACCGTTGCCTTTTTCCCCGTCTCTGTTAAATAAGTCATAAATACAGGGAATGACAATCAGTGTTAAAAGTGTACCGTAAAGCAAACCGCCAATGGTAACAACAGCCATAGGTCTTGCCATCTCCGAACCCATATCGTGACTGAATACCATAGTAGACAATGCAAGAATCGTTGTCAGCGCTGTCATCAGTACCGGACGAAGTCTGGTACGTCCTGCCTCAACAATCGCTTCTTTCTTCTCCATTCCGTTTTCTCTCAACTGGTTCATGTAGTCAATCAGTACAATACCGTTATTAACAATAATACCTGCCAGCATAACAAAACCAATCATGGCGATAACACTGATTTCGCTTCCGGAAAGGAAAAGTCCCAAGAAGCCTCCCGTAAATGCCAGCGGGATGGTAAACAGGATGATAAACGGCGACTTCAAAGACTGGAACTGGGCTACCATAATCAAATACATAAATGCAATAGCCAGCACAAGCATCAGCATAATCTGGCTCATGGCATCGTTAATCATCTCATTTTCTCCTGAGAATACCAGCTTACAGCCTGTAGGAAGCTCATAATCCTTCAGCTTTTCTTCTACATCGGCAGATACCAATCCTACATTATAGCCGTCCGCAATTGAAGCCGAGACAGAAACGTATCTGCTCTGATCCGCACGCTTGATAGATGTCAATGATTCTGCTTTTTCAAATGATGCAATATCACTGAGAGGTACATCAGTACTCTCTCCGTTCTCATCCGTTCCGGTTATTTCCAGACTCTTTAAAAGCTCCCTGGTCAATTCAATGTCATTGCCGTTCATGACATAGACATTGTAATCCTTGTCTGCCGCCACAAGAGTCGTAGCACTTCCCGCTTCACTCAATTTACCATATATCTGTGTGTAAACCTGCGCAACAGTCAAACCATAGTGTACCGCCTCGTCACGATTGATGATGATACGCAATTCCTCTTCCGCTTCTTCCAGTCCATCGCTGACTTCCGCAGTTCCTTCCACACTCTCAACAATCGCTGCAACTTCCTGAGCAGCCCTTCTCAGTTCGTCCAAATCACGGCCTCTTACCTGAATGGAAATACCGCTTCCACCCAACGCACTCATATCCATGCTGGAGGTATCCACTGAAATTTCCGCATCCAGGTCAGCTGTTCTTTCCAAAATCAAATCAGCAATCTGCTCATTGCTCATTTCTTTATCTTCCCCGGTGACAACATAAACTGTTGTTGCATTGGTACTGTTGTTACCGCCGCCTCCCAGCAAAGACATTGTCGAGGAACTGGTCATAGCTCCCACATTTTCTACATCATCGATAGCCAGAATGGTATCAACCACCTGATCCGTAATCTCAGCTGTCTCGGACAGAGTGGCTTCTTTATCCAGCTGAATCGAAACAGTCAACTGCGTTGAATCCATATCCGACATAAATGCGGTTCCGTTTGTATAAGCGAGTGCTATACTTACAACCAAAAGTACCACCACGGCCAGAATGACAAGGGGCTTCACGTTCAGCGCACCTTTCAGCACCTTCTCATATCCTTTTACCAACGCATGAAAGAATCTTCCCTCGTGCTGTTCTTTGGTCTTTTTCAAAACCTTGGATGCCATAGCCGGTACAACGGTCAGTGCTATCACAAGGCTGGCAAGCAGAGAGTATCCGATTGTCAGGCCCATGTCCACAAACAGCTGTCTGGTAATGCCCTCAGTAAATACAATGGGCAGGAATACACAAACTGTTGTCAGCGTGGATGCAACAATTGCCCCGGCAACCTCTTTCGCTCCCTCTATCGCTGCTTCCTGCACATCATACCCCAGGCTTCGCAGTCGATAAATGTTTTCAATAACCACAATAGAGTTGTCAACTAACATACCGATTCCCAAAGCCAGACCGGACAATGAGATAATATTCAGTGTGACACCGCTGAAATACATACACACAACTGCCGTTACAAGACTGATAGGAATAGAAACCGCAACCACTGCTGTAGGTCTTAAATCCTTCAGGAATAAAATCAAGATCAGGACCGCCAGTCCAAACCCGAAAATAATATTATTGAAAATGGCATCCATGACCAGATCAATGTAAATACCCTGATCCATAAGGGTAATCAGGCTCAGGCCGGCATTCTCTCCCATCAATTCCTCAAAACGCTCAGCCAGTAAGTCTGATACCTCACCGGTGGAATACCCCGTCTGCTTCTGAATAGTCAGCATAACACCTGCACTGCCGTTTACATTGGTATATATATCCGCAGAATTATCCGTATAGAAAACATCCGCCACATCCCCCAGTGTGATGACAGGTACACCATCCATATGCAAATCCATCAAAGGAAGCTCCTCCAGTTCCTCTAATGTGGCGGGTTTATCACCCACACGCACCATATAATCTATACCTTCTTCGGTAACATATCCTGCAGGCATAGAGAAATTCTGGGCTGTCAAAAGCTGCTTGACCGTATCCACAGTAAGAACTTTTGTCATATCAGCCTGGTCGTAAGCATCTTCTCTCGCATCCTCAAGCTGCTGTTCGCCGTCTTCCAACTGCTTTTCAGCATCAGCCAACTGCTGCTCGGCATCCTTCATCTGTTCCAGTCCTGTTTTCACCTGCTCTTCTCCGGAATTCAATTGAGCTTCAGCCACCTCCAACTGATATTCTCCCAGAGAAATTTGGGCTTTACCGTTAGCAAACTCAACTGCCGCAGTCATCTGCCCCTGTTCCACCATAATCAGACCACTGTTGATATCACTGATGGCCTTATCAATATCGGTAATATTTTGAGTTGCAAGCACCTGATTAATCTGAGCCACATACATGTCATAGCTCAAACCTCCGGTTATGAAAAAAAGCTGCTGTGACAACATTGCTTTCTGTGCTTCCATCTCGGCCACGGTTGCGGAAACTGCCACATCAATAATTGTCAATGAATTCTTTATTTCACTGACATTTCCCAAGTCAGTCCAATCCATTGCTTTCAGTTCATCCTGCGAAAGAACCGATACCCCCGCCGCCGATGCAATTTCGGTTACCCGGCTCCAATTTGATGCCAGTTCCTGATTTCCTGTAACCGTACTCTTCAGCTCCTCAATATCCTGCTTAGCATCCGCCAGTTTCACAGCTGCCTCTGCGTCATTTGCGCTCACTGCCAGCTCCTGCATTGCTTCCGTCATTTGCTCAACAGCTTGTGTATAAGATGTCGAACAGCCCATCACCGGACTCAAAGCAACCACTTTGGTATCAATCTGCGCCATTCCGTCATTCAGCGCCTTTGCGGTCAAAAGATTTTTCTGTATGGTTTCCAGATTTGACTTTGCCGACAACAACGCATTCTTTTGAACTGCAAGCTGATTGCTCACACCATATTGTTTGTCTTCCAGCTCCGTCTTACCATTCGCCAGCTCTTTCTTGCCGTCCTCCAGTTCTTTGCGGTTGTCTGTCAACTCCTTTTGCGCATCTAACAATTCCTTTTTGCTGTCCGCCAGCTCTTTCTTGCCATCCTCCAGTTCCTTGCGGCCGTCTGCCAATTCCTGCTCCGCATCCATCATTTTTTCATCGATGGCTTCTCGAACCATTTCATTGATAGCATCAATCTTTTCCTGTCGTATGATGACATTGACGCTCTCTTCCAGCATTCCTGTAGCGCTGACGCTGGCTACTCCTTCGATGCTCTCCAATTCCGGAACCACAGTATCCTGTACAAAGGTGCTGATTGCCGCGTTATCCATTCCTTCCATTCCAACCGCAGCAATCATAACCGGCAGCATGTCAGGATTCATTTTCATAATAATCGGATTTCCGACGGAATCATCCCAATAACTCTTTATCTGATCGAGGCTCTCTCTGATTTCCAGAGAAACAGCATTCATATCCGCAGACTGAGAAAATTCCAAAATCACCATAGAATAATTCTCGCTGGATACGGAACTGATACTCTCAATATTACTGACTGTGGCCATTGCCGATTCCACAGGCTGTGTCACCACCGCTTCCACCGTCTCCGGACTGGCTCCCGGATATGTTGTCATAACCAGCACATAAGGAAGGCTGATATTCGGTAATAAGTCAGAAGTCATCCTGGTAAAGGATACCACTCCCAGAATAATTGCCAGAACCACACCTACCAACACTGTATAAGGTTTCTTAACACTGAATTTTGAAATCATCTGTCTGCTTCTCCTGTCATCTGTATGCCGTCCGACCAGTCAGTCGGTTTTTTTTCTTTGTAGATTATATGTCGCAAGCAAGGTAAAGTCAATATGAGAAAAGTTAGCAATTTCTAAAAAAAATATAAAAACGGTTTCACAGGTATTCCTGTAAAACCGTTGCTAAATGCTTAATTGAGTTCGATTCTGTTCGGAGCTGTGGCAAAATAATATATCTCTGCTCCCAGACTTTCCATCAGCTGTCTGTTTTCCGGTGTGGTATAACTTTTACCTTCCTCCGGGTTCATCAGCCATTCCGGTGCGTCAAAAAAAGCTGCGCGAGGAGCTGCCTCTCTGTAAAAAGCTTCGGAAAGTCCGCCGTTTCCGTGATGCCCCATCTGGATATAGTCACACTTAATATCTTCAGGAAACTGCGACATAATCTTTTCCGACATACCGACTCCTATATCCCCACAGAACAACATAGATTCCTTTTGATTTGTTACCCGTAACATCAGGCTTCCGTTATTGCATATGTCATTGCTGGTCTCATCTACAAAATCTTCATAGGAATGTAAAACTTTGAAACGAAGTCCGCATATTTTCAAATCATCTCCGGTGTGCAGATAGACCAGTTTATCCGACTCCGACATATAGTTCAGAAAGGTATCGTAACTTGCGATATCATCCCACTCCTGTGCTTTGCGGTAATATGCCGTGTAATCTATTTCCGAAGCGTAAATCACATCTATCTTATCCTGCATTCCATCCCACAGTATATTGAAGGCTCCGATATGGTCAGGATGGGGATGCGTCAAAACCCATGCATCCACATGACCGCCTTTCTCCTCGATTACACTTCTGACATAATACGCATTTCCGGCGTTTCCGCCATCGATCACAATCAAATCACCCCTGTCGGATTCAATGGTATAAAACATTGCCTGTATACCCGTATCATCCGCATACTGTGTAATGTAATAGTGTGGTGCCAATATACTCCGCAAAACGACAAGCGCTACCGCCATCACCGCCAAAACCGCTACTGCGATAATCCAATTCTTATGCCTTCTCACTTTTCTCTGCTCCTCTTACAACATTTTTTTTATCTTTGTCTTCAGTCTCTGCAGCGCATTGTCTGTTGCTTTCTCATCCCGGCCCAGCACTCTGGCAATCTGGGTATAACTCATACCCGTCATATACAGGTCGAGCACCTGACGCTCAAAATCACTGAGTTCCTCCTCAATGGCCTTCTCCAAATAGGCCACACGCTCCTTGTCCAGAAAAAGTTCCTCCGGGCTCAATTCCGCCCTGTCTGCCAAAAGCTCTCCCAGATTCAATCCTTCCTTTTCATCCCCTTCACCGGAGGAATTTCCGGTATCCAGAGACACATAAGTATTTAGCGGCTGATGTTTTTGTCTTTTGGAAGCCTGAACAGCAGTATACATCTGTCTGCTGATGCAAAGCTCCGCAAAAGTATAAAAGCTGGCATCCCGGCCCATATCGTAATCTCTGACCGCTTTGAAAAGACCTATCATCCCTTCCTGAATCAAATCATCACTGTCAGCGCCCAAAATAAACATGGATTTGGCCTTACTGCGCACCAGATTCTTATATTTGTCGCAGATGTAGTCCATAATGGATTCTTCTCCCCGACGAAGCCTGTCTATCAGTTCATCGTCGGTATACTGCTCGTAATCGGAATATCTTCCTGCCATGTTTCCTCTCATTCTGCCGTCTCCCGGCTTCTCCAAACAACAATCTTATGCCTGAAGTCTCTGCCGGACAATCTCATAAGCCAGCACGCCCGCCGCAACAGATGCGTTCAGGGAATCAATATCCCCCTTCATTGGAATGGAGGCAATCATATCACATTTTTCTTTCACCAGTCTGCCAACGCCCTCTCCCTCATTACCGATGACAAGGCCAATCGACCCCTTCAGGTCAAGTTGGTACATGGTAGTGCCGCCCATATCCGCACATACAAACCACATGCCTTCCTTCTTCAATTCCTCAATGGTTTTGGCCAGGTTTGTTACTTTTGCCACCGGTGTATAATTCAACGCTCCGGCTGAAGTCCTTGCCACAGTGGCGGTCAATCCCACCGCCCGGTTCTTGGGAATTATCACACCGTGGGCACCTGCCAGGTTGGCGGTACGGATAATGGCACCCAAGTTATGGGGATCCTCGATATTATCCAGCAGGAAAATAAAGGGCGGCTCTCCCTTTTCTTTCGCTACCCGCAGAATATCCTCCACCTCGGCGTACTCATAAGCGGCAGCTGTCGCAATGACTCCCTGATGCTTTCCGGTATCCGACATCTGGTCAAGACGCTCCTTAGTCACATACTTTATTAATGTATCCTGCTTCTTTGCCTCCCGCTTGATTGTCATAATGGGGCCGTCCTGACAGCCGTCCAAAATATAGAGCTTGTCTATTGTCTTGCCGGACCGAAACGCCTCTATAACAGCGTTACGCCCCTCTATGGTAAATTCTTCGTATGCCATTTCTTTTCCTCGTTTCTTTACTTTCCGCACTGCATAAGGCTCATATCTCCATCCCTGCAGCGGCAATGCCCTCTTTCACCAGTTCCAATGCACGCTCCATGTTGCCGTTCAGATACAGATACCCCAGTACTGCCTCAAAGCCGGTGGCCCTCATGTAATCGGCTGCGGAAGCATTCTTCGCCATGGTGTGGGGCTTGGAATTCTTGCCCCGCCGATACACAGCCAGCTCCTCCTCCGCAAATCTGTCCATCAATGCCTCCGCAATTTTCGCCTGTGCTCCTGCGCTGACATATTGCACCGTAATATGGTGCAATGCATTGGCAGGACGGTTTGCCTGTTCCACCACCACCGTGCGTATCATCAAATCGTAGACCGCATCTCCGATGTAAGCCAGTGTCAGAGGCGAATACCCTCTGATGTCTTGGCATTTCCCCGGAAATGTCTCCTGCACAGCGGCCAGAAAGCCGTTGGGATTTATCTTATTTACGCTTTCTTCCATTTTACACCCTCACGTGTGTCTTCAATAATAATACCTTTATCCAACAGTTCCGCTCTGATGGCATCAGCCTTTGCAAAATCCTTCTCTTTCTTGGCAGCCTTTCTCTCCTCAATCTTTGCCAACACATAAGACTCCAGTTCCGTGTCCACCTTTGCACCGGCTTCCTTTGCTGCATGAGCGGTTGTCAAATTCAGGGAAAGAACCTGATCAAAGCTTTCTGCAAGAGCATACTTTGTGGCATCCGAAATATCTGCCTTCAGCATATCATAAAGCACCGTAATTGCCATGGAAGAATTCAAATCATCGCAAAGTGCTGCTTCAAACTTTTCCCGATACTCCCGGAATTTCTCCCGGTCAACCTCACCGTCGGTGTTCAGGGTACCTATTCTTTTCACCAGCTTGTCATATGCCGCGCTCATGTTGTCCAGAACCTCATAGGAGAATTCCAGAGGTTTGCGGTAATGTGACTGCAAGCAGAACATACGGTAAACCACAGGGTTATATCCTTTGGACTCCAGCAGCGATACCGTCAGGAAATCACCCTTGGACTTGCTCATCTTGCCGGATTTGTCATTTAAATGATGTACATGGAACCAATAATTACACCATTTATGTCCCAGATAAGATTCGCTCTGAGCCACTTCATTTGTATGATGAGGGAAAATATTGTCCACACCGCCGCAGTGAATGTCCATATATTCGCCCAGATGTTTCATGCTGATGCAGGAGCATTCGATATGCCAGCCGGGATACCCCAGGCCCCAGGGGCTCTCCCATTTCAACTCCTGGTCCTCAAATTTGGACTTGGTAAACCAGAGTACGAAATCACTCTTGTTTCGCTTGTTTTCATCCTCATCCACATCATCCCGTACCCCCACCAGCAGCTCTTTCTCGCTCTGGTTGGAAAATACATAATAATCCTTCAGTTTAGATGTATCAAAATAAATATTGCCCCCTGCCTCATAGGCAAAACCCTTTTCCAGCAATACTTCAATCATGTGAATAAATTCCGGAATACAGTTTGTGGCAGGCTCAACCACATCAGGCATCTTAATATTCAGCTTTTTACAATCATCGAAGAAAGCATCCGTGTAGAATTTTGCAATTTCCATCACCGTCTTATGCTCTCTCTTTGCCCCTTTGAGCATCTTGTCCTCACCGGTGTCCGCATCGCTGGACAAATGTCCCACATCCGTAATATTCATGACACGCTTCACATCATATCCGATATAGCGCAGGGTCTTCTCCAGCAAATCTTCCATGATGTAGCTTCTCAGATTCCCGATATGGGCAAAATGATAAACCGTAGGACCGCAGGTATACATGGCAACCTTACCATCTTCATTTGGCACAAATTGTTCCACCTTCTTGGTTAATGTATTATAAAAATACAGCTTGTTCTCCATTATGTTTCCTCCGCTTTTGTCTATATTTTCTGTCTGACCGGATCCGCAGCTTCCGCGGTCTCTTTTCTGTGTATCATACGCAGTTCCTTTTCCAGTTCCAACACCCTGTTGGTAAGTTCAGAATTGGCACGCTGCAGATTTGCGATATCCTCCTTCACAGGATCGGGAAGATCGGTTTGGTTCATGGTATCCTGAGGCAGAGCCGTATTCCCGCGCTTTACCACACGCCCCGGCACACCTACCACCGTAGAATTGGGCGGAACCTCACTCAATACCACACTGCCCGCTCCTATTTTTGAATTGTCTCCGATAGTAAAGGAACCCAATACCTTGGCACCGGCACTAATCATCACATTGTTTCCGATGGTTGGGTGGCGCTTGCCGTGCTCCTTACCGGTACCTCCCAACGTTACACCCTGATACAGAGTCACATTGTCCCCTATAATGGTAGTCTCCCCGATGATGACGCCGTTTCCGTGGTCGATGAAAAGTCCTTTCCCGATTTTCGCACCGGGATGTATTTCAATACCTGTCTTTCTTACCCCTCGTTGGGACACCCATCTGGCCCAGAAATAATGTCCCTTTTCGTACAATTTATGCGCGATTCGATAATGCATCATTACCTTGAAGCTGGGATACAGAAACACCTCCATGGAAGAATGTATTGCCGGGTCACGTTCTCTGATTATCCGGATTTCTTCCTGCACATTACGAATAAACCCCATAATGAATCATTCACCTCTATTCTCAATTTGGACAGACAACTGCCAAAAAACTTTTTTATTTAATGCACAACAAAATAAACCACGGAAATCCATCTTTAGAGACGAATTTTCCGCGGTTCCACTCTAATTAAGGACAATATGCCCTTCCCTCAAATGCTTAACGCGCACACACGTGTCCGGATACCCACTGTTTATCGGTGCTCTCCGAACCTGCTCCCGGATGCACTTCCTTTTTCTCCGACGAAGAACGCTTTCAGCCTGTATGCGCTCCCTCTCTGTCATCTTTCCGAAAAAGTACTCTTTCCGTTCACTGCATTTATCTATTAATCAGAATATGCAAATTTGACGATTTTGTCAATCTTTTTTCTGACCATCTATCTTCCCGCGCATCCGCTGCAGCCTTCGCAGCCGCCGGACACCTGCTGCGCTGTGAGATCAAAGGGACTTGTCAGCATACAAACAGCCTGAGAAGAAATACCTTCTCCGTTCCCCGTAAACCCCAATCCCTCCTCGGTGGTGGCCTTTACATTCACGCAACTGATATCCATATTCAGAGCCCGGGCAATATTTTCCCGCATGTCATCGATAAAGGGCCGCATCTTTGGAGCCTGGGCAATAATGGTAGCATCGATGTTCTCCACAAAAAAACCTTTTTCTTCCAAAAGTGCTCCCACTTTTTTCAAAAGTAACATAGAAGAAATTCCCTTATATGCAGGATCACTGTCAGGAAAATGCTTCCCGATATCGCCGAGAGCCGCAGCGCCCAACAAAGCATCCATCACCGCATGTAACAACACATCCGCATCCGAATGTCCCAGAAGTCCTTTTACATAAGGTATTTTTACACCGCCAAGAATCAAGTCTCTGCCTTCCACCAGACGATGCACATCATATCCCATTCCGACTCTCATTCCGTTTCCTTACCTTTCTTCCGCACAGTCCCGCAGCTGCTGCACAGAATCAAAAACATAAACTCCGAAGCATCCGTCATCGTAAACCTTTTCTCCGATTTGAAGTGCCTGCGCATCTGCGTATGTGTTTTCTTCCTCCTTCGTCAAAAGCAGGAATACTTCACCCTCACAATAATCCTCCTCATAATACTTCATGGGAGAAGACCATGTAAAATAATCCAGATGTTCCGGGTCGTTTACATTTCCAATCTCAACCACACCATTGGTAATCTCTGTGATAATATTACCGTTTGTATAGGTGGCAAATCCAAAATGATAATCATTTTCTTTCAGAAATGCCGCCACCTGATATCTATTTTTATTCTTATCCACAGTCACAAAAGACAGTACCACCTTTGCAGTCCCCAAAAGCAGACAGCCCACCAATAAAACCGCCACGGCTATCTTGTCGAACCCGGGATGCTTCCCTTCAAAATAGAAACAGAGCACGGGAAGAACAAAGATAAAAATAGTCAGGTAATATCTGGGTACCATGGTGCTGGTGGTAAAAACAAACACGAACATATTCAGGCAAAAAGCCGTAACAAGGAACAATACAGTAAAGGATCGCCTGCCGTCACTGTCTTTCCGTGCCTTTACCGTACACCAGATAAATACCCCAAGAAGTACAAATGCACAAACCGTAACGATTCCCCGCATTGACAGCACTGCCCTCTCGGGAATATAGCCGAACAGCATCAAAAGACAACCCAATGCATTTTGCAGTCTGTCAAACAATTCCCCTTGGTAAATCGGAATAAACAAAGTGGATTCATAGGTCTGAAAAACATATTTTCTGCTGACATACAGTACATTAACAGCATAACCCACAACACTTCCCAGTATTCCCAAAAGGCTGTATACAAAGTATCGGAATTCCTCTGCACCGATTATTTTCCCGAAGTTCTCTCCGGTCATCTCCTTCCGAAAGGTCTGAAAGGAATCTGATTTCAGCACATACAGAAACGCCGCCAACACCAGCGGGCATTGTAGAACAAACAGATATCTCACGCCGGAAATACCGCAAATGGCTGCCAATGCAAAATAAAAACAAAGAATTTCCAGCCGTCTTGCTTTTCTGATATTTCCCGCTGCCAGGCGAAGAAACATTCCGAAAAACAAAAACACAATAATCATATGAGGCATGTAAGTGTTTCCAATCTGCACATGCGTCATCATGGTTTCCGAAAAAGGCAAAAACAGAAGAACCGAAGTCAGAATCACAAGGCTTCTCTTGACCCGGAACGGCTTCATAAAATAATAGTAGGATGCCAATAAGAGTCCGTAAAACACAAGATTGGTAATCATTCGGATGATGTGCCAATTATCCATAATTTTGAACAGCGGTGCCATAATCAACTGAGTATACAGGAAACGGAATTCCGTAGAATAATACCAGTCAGGTGTGGCAAACACATGATTCGTCTCCGCCAACAGCTTGGAAAACATCATCTCTGCTGCCATGTCGGAATCCAGCCAGTGCAACTGATAAAATGCATTTAGAAGCACCAACAGCAACAGTATGCCGCCCAGAACCGTATATGGCAGTATTTTTCCGATTTTTTTCATCGCCGAATCCATCCTTTTGTTTCACTTATCCATGTTGTTAAGAAGTACAATTTATAGTAATTAATTATACATGAATTCCACACAATAAGCAATTATTCGCTTTCAGGCAAAATACTTTTCTTTCGTTTCGGTCGCGCCAAAGCGATTCCCTTTTCACTGCCGTCCCTGCGTATATCCCCGGGCTTTCTGTCATGGTTTCCACGGCGACTTCCGCCTTCCCTGCGCTCCTGCCCTTTTCCTTCCCCGCGACGTCCGTTTCCTTTCCGTCTGTCATCAAAGCGTTCCCCGCGGCCTTCCTCACGGCGTCCGTTTCTTTTCCGCCTGTCATCAAAGCGCTCTCCGCGGCCTTCCTCACGGCGTCCGTTTCCTTGCCGCCTGTCATCGAAGCGCTCTCCGCGGCCTTCCCCATGGCGTCCACTGTCTCTTCGTCTGTCTCCAAACCGTTCTCCGCGGCTTCTTCCGGCAGGTCGGTCCGCTTCAATCTCAGGTCCCTTATCTCCCACCTGTGCTTTTAGCATCACTGCAGCAAGCTCAAGGGCATCGCAGCCTTCTTCATCCATTTTATGCTGTAAAAAGCTTTTCATCAGTTCTATATCCTCATGCTCATGAAGCTCCCATGCACGATTCAGATACTTATCCGCCTTGGCCTTCAAAACCTTAGCGGCTCCCGGCAGTTTTTTCTCTTCAATGGTTGTATGACATACTCTCTCGATTTCACGAATGCGATATCCTTCTCTGGCTGTTGCGAAGGTAAAGGATCTTCCGGTTTTTCCGGCACGTCCTGTTCTTCCGATACGATGCACATAATATTCAATATCCTGGGGAATATCATAATTAATGACAGCCTCCACATTATCCACATCAATTCCTCTTGCCGCCACATCCGTGGCAATCAGGATATTGGTACTGCCGTTCCGGAACCGGTGCATGGCAGCATCTCTCTGATGCTGAGACATGTCTCCATGCAGTCCCTCCGCACGAAAGCCTTCCTTTTTCAGCACCTCCGAAAGCTCATCCACCTTCACCTTGGTATTACAGAAAATCAGGCACAACGCCGGTTGATAATATTCCAACAGGCGGATACATGCTGCATCCTTGTCCTGATTCTTTACTCTGTAGTATCTCTGGGATACTAACGGAATGGTAAGCTCCTTTGCCGCCACACGCACAAGTCTGGCATTGTTCTGAAACTGCCCCGTAATTTCAAGAATGGGTTGAGGCATGGTGGCAGAAAAAAGAGCTGTCTGATGTTCTCCGGGTATCTGGCCCAGAATCAGTTCCATATCCTCCCGAAATCCCATATTCAACATTTCATCCGCTTCATCCAACACCACAGTATTTACATGATCCAACTTGATGGTATGTCTGCGCATATGATCCATCACACGCCCCGGTGTACCTACGATAATCTGTACCCCACGAAGACCGTTAATCTGTTTTCCGATTTCCTGTCCCCCATATACAGGAAGAACCTTGATACCGTGCATGTATTTTGCAATTTTTCGCAGTTCTTCAGCCGCCTGTATGGCAAGTTCACGGGTAGGACAGAGAATAATGCACTGCAGCTTTCTGAAATCCGGATCAATCTTCTGTAGAGCGGGAATTCCGAAAGCTGCCGTCTTTCCCGTTCCCGTCTGAGCTTGTCCGATAATATCCTCTCCCTGAAGGAGACAGGGAATTGCCTGTTCCTGTATGGGAGAAAACTTCTCAAAACCCATCTCCTTAACTGCCCGCAGGATCCTGTCATCTATCAATTCTTCCCAATTTTCCATCTCGTTTAAATTTTCCAACTTTCATTTCCTTTCCAAAAACTATTTTCCTGTCCTTATCAACCGTACCACAGCTTCACAACTGTCCGTAAAAGGGAACATATCTACTGCAACACCTTTCTCAACCGTATATCCCTTTTGTGTCAGATATTTCAAGTCGCGTACCAGTGTCTCGGGATTACAGGAAATATAGACAACCCGCTTGGGAGCAAGCCGGGCTACAGAATTTAAAAATTCCTCGCTGCTTCCGCTGCGGGGAGGGTCCATCAGCACCACGTCCACCTTTGCATCCTGTTGTGCCATCTCTACCAAAAACTTTCCCGCATCGTTCTGATAAAATTCTATATTGTTCACCCCGTTACGCTTTGCATTGCTTCGGGCATCTCTCACCGCATCAGGATTCAATTCCACTCCGATGACCCTTCCGGCTTTATCTGATGCAATCATGCCGATGGTACCTGTTCCGCAGTAAGCATCCACCACAACCTCGCTCCCTGTAAGTCCGGCATACTCCATGGCTTTATTGTACAGCTTTTCTGTCTGTACCGGATTTACCTGATAGAAGGATTTCGGAGAAATACGGAAAGTTTTACCGCACAACTCATCCTCGATATATCCTTTCCCGTAAATGACCTGCTCCCTGTCTCCAAGCACCATACTGGTATTACGGTCGTTGACATTAATGACAACGGTAGTAATCTCCGGATGCAGCTTTAACAGCGCCTTCACAAAATTGTTCTTTGAGGGCATTATGGGAGAGCTCAGCACCAAAACCACCATAATCTGCCCTGTCACATGGCCGGTGCGAATCAGGACATGCCGCAGTAATCCATAACCCGTATCTTCATTATAAGGACGTATTTTAAAAGATTTTAATAATCCCCTGATGGAAACAATAATTTCATCAGCCTTCCTGTTCTCAATGAGGCAGCTGTCCACGGGTACAATTCGGTGACTCTTTTCCTCATAAATACCGGATATGGCATTATGTTTCCTGTCCTCCCCGAACACTGCATGTACCTTGTTTCGATAGTGAGTTGGCTGCTCCATGCCGATAATATGTTCCGGTTTACAATAGGGCTCCATCAGTTTTCGGAATATAGTCTCCTTTGATCTTAATTGCTCCTCATAAGGTTTCCCTATCCATCGGCATCCGCCGCACTTTCCCGCTACGGGACATGAATCAGTGTTTGTCTTAGGCTTTTGATACATGGTATTTTGTCTCATGCCGATTTCTCCATACCTTTCGAATCACATAAAAGTATCCTGATAAAACAAAAGAGTCCAGATAACACTGGACTCTTTAGCGTCGGAGTGGCGGGATTCGAACTCGCGACCTCCACCTCCCTAAGATGGCGCTCTAACCAAGCTGAGCCACACCCCGAGACACATTTAGCATTATAACGTGTCCCTTAGAAAAAAGCAAGAGGTTTTTTTAAAATTGTTGAAATTTTTTACACAGTTTGGCCAGGCGAACTGTTTTATCCCTATATTCCTTTAAAGCAGAATGTGAACTTCAGCCTCTTATCCTTCGGCAACAGATATTCATCATGAACTCTGGCACCCCAGCTGTCGTCGCCGCCCACGCCCATCTGAGCAAGAGCTGCACGAATCACGGTATAGTGTACCATGGGCAGTTCGTTGGCATGTGCCGCATTTTCCATTTCATGAGGCGTGTATGGCAATGCAGAAAAGTTCATACCCTTGCCTGCAAAAAGAAGTCCTCTTCCCTTTGCATCCGTCACCTTGGCATATCTGACACCGGTCTTGTTGCCGCACTCCTGAGGCACCATGTATCGTGCCATATTTTCAGAAACCTTGTTGTGATAGATACCGAGTTTTGCACCCTTTTGTCTGTCTGCATAGGTTTCCTCCGGTCCGTTACCGTACCACTCCAAATTGTCGAAGTCCGCATCCATTTTCATGATAACACCAAACTCCGGCATATCTCCCAGCTCTTTGACAGAGTCCATCACAAGAGTTGTCTCGATAGTTCCGTCACCGTATACCTTATATCGAAGCTCGCATTCCGATACCGGTACTGTAGGCAATTGATATCTGCAGTTGACGATTACGCAGTCCTCCTCTTCTTTCACCACAGGATTCTGTCCCTGGATGCCGTAGTTACTGACATACATGCTGGCCAGCTTCCACTGTCCGTAACGCTGCATCATATGGTTTCCGCAGTCGTTATCAATAGGAGCCCTCCAAAAATTAGGCATGGGTGCTGTCTTCAACATCTCCTTCCCGCCGTATCGGTAAGACACCAAACTACAGCTTCCATAAGAAAACAGTGCTTCAAATTCTTCCCCTCTGATTCCAAGGTTATAAGTACCGTGAATGACCTGAAGAGGCTTTCTCTCCGCCAACTTTCTGTCCGCTATCAGCTCCTCTGTCTTGGTAAATACTCCCTGTCCAAAGGCTATCTCATGTCCTGCACCTGCCCAAGCTGTATCCTTTTTTAATCGGAAAGATACCGTCACCGTATACTCGCCTTTCCCCTTCGGAAGCATAAACGGCATGGGGAATTCTCCGCTGCAGCCCGGCTCCACATCTGTCATAAGCAGCTTTTCCTCCAGGAGGTGCCCCTCTTTTTCTACTCTGACAAAGCAATCGAAGTCGCTGGTATCTACAAACAGGTTGCGATTGAAAATTTTGATTTTGTCTTCCGACACCTCAACGGAAATATTACGGTAATTATACTTTACCTCCTGCATCTTAGGAGAAGGCATTCTGTCTCCGCCGTATACAATACCGTTACCGCTGAAATTATAGTCGCAGGGTCTGTCGTCAAAATCTCCGCCGTAAGCCTGAAATTCATTTCCGTACCGATCCTTTTTATAAATCGACTGGTCCACATAGTCCCAGATAAACCCGCCCTGATACAAAGGCTCTCTGTCCGTCAGCTCTGTATATTTGTGCATTGCTCCGCAGGAATTGCCCATGGCATGCATGTACTCACAGCAAATAAAAGGCTTGCTTCTGTCCTTCTTCAGCCACTTTTCAATGTCTTCAGCCTTTGTATACATTTGGCTTTCCATATCACTGGTATCGGGATAGCTTCTGTCATGGAAAATACCCTCATAGTGAATGAGACGCCCGTTGTCATGTGTCCGTAAAAACTGCGACATATCATAAATGTTCTTTCCGCCGAAAGCTTCATTTCCGCAGGACCAGATTAAAATTGCCGGATGATTCTTATCTCTCTGATACATAGAATTGACGCGATCCAGCATCATAGCATTCCACTCCGGTCTGTTGCCCGGCACAACAGACTCTTTGGGCACAACGCCCCTTTCGGCCGGTTCCCAGGAACCGTGAGATTCCAGATTACACTCATCAATCATATAAAGCCCCAACATATCACAAAGTCTGTAAATACGTGAATCGTTGGGATAATGGCAGGTACGGATGGCATTGATATTATGTTGCTTCATTGTCACCAAATCCTGCCAAAGTTCTGCATCATTGACTACACGACCCGTGCGGGAACTGAACTCATGGCGGTTTACACCCTTAAATACAATGCGCTTTCCGTTAAGCTTCATCAGACCGTCTGCCATTTCAAAGCGTCTGAAACCGACCTGCACCGGAATGACCTCCTGCAGCTGTCCTTCCTCGCAGAACACTTTTATCATCAGTTTGTATAGGTTCGGCTCCTCCGCGCTCCACAGCAAAGGTCTCTCAACAGGAATCACAAAATGGTTTTCCGTTCTCAGTGCTGCGTCCATATCAGCAATGGTTCTGCTGCCGGTCACCAGTCCGGAATTTTTTTGAAATACCTTGTCAAAACGGAATGTGCGCTCTTCTTTTATCAGTTCTACCTTGACTCTTCCTTCTGCCGTTGCCTGTAAATCCAGTACCAGTTCTGCCTTGTCAAAGGAATCGTTTAAAAGCGTCTGTACCCGCAAATCGCCGATATGTACCTTGGGAACCGTATAGAGATAAACATCCCGAAAGATGCCGGAAAAGCAGAAAAAGTCCTGGTCCTCGCACCAGCTGCTGGAGCTCCACTTGAATACATAAGCTGCCAGTTTATTCTCTCCTTCCTTAATATAAGGTGTCAAATCAAATTCGGAAGGCGTAAAGGTATCTTCGCTATATCCAACATAGCTTCCGTTGCACCAAAGCGCAAGCGCACTCTCCACTCCCTGAAAGGAAATAAAGACCGGACTGTCCTTCCATTCTTCAGGCACCTCAAAATATTTTACATAGCTGGCTACCGGATTAAAGTGTTCCGGAATCTGCCCCGGTGTTACTTCGTCCCTGCCATCCCACGGATACTGAACATTTGCATACTGAGGGGCATCATATCCCTCCATCTGAATATGAGCAGGGACACGGATATCTGTCCAACTCTTGCAATCGTAGTCCTCTGCCTCAAACCCCTTGAGTGCAGCATCATAGTTGGGCGCATAAGAAAACTTCCATAATCCACTCAGACTGACGCGAAAAGACGTTTTCCCCTCACGCTCCTCACTCTCATCTGCGAAGCAAACATGATCCGAATGTGCATTCAATCTGTTCTCCATGAAAAATTCAGGATTTTTTACCTGTTCATAATGAAACTGACTCATATACCTTCTCCTTTTATTATTCTTCCTTTGTCTCAAGCAATCTCACCAGATACTCCCAGACTCTTCTCGTGGAAGCAATGCTGAGTGATTCCTCCGTCGTATGAATATCTTTCATATCCGGTCCCATAGAGACACAGTCCAAATCAGCAATCTTGCTCCCCAAAATACCACATTCCAGTCCCGCGTGAATAGCTTCCACTTTGGGGGCAACGCCATACATCTCCTCATAAAGCTTTACCATCTTTTCGCGCAGCGGAGAATCTTTACGGTATTTCCAACCGGGATAATCCCCCGTAACCGCAACGGTTCCGCCGGCTAGTGCTGTCAGCGCATCCAGCTTTTCAATCAAAGAATTCTTCGAACTCTCCACGCTGCTGCGCACGGAAAACTCGGCCAGCAGTTCTCCGGCGTCATATTCCAGAATGCCCAGATTCAGTGAAGTTTCCACCAGCCCCGGCATATCAGCGCTCATGGCTTGAACTCCGTTTGGTGCAACGCATAAAAATTGTGCCGCTTTTTTGGTGTCATTTGCTGTTGCGCACTCAAAAACACCCTGTTCCTTTCGCACTGCCTTAATGTTAAAGTCGGGATCTTTTGTAGACAACTCCGCCTGAATTTCCTTTTCCACAGTGTCCAAAAGAGACGCAAATTTTTCACTGTCTCTCTCATCAATCACTAAGGTTCCTACCGTTTCTCTGGGGATGGCATTGTCTGCCAAACCGCCTTTCACCGAAGCAAGCCCTACCGGCATCTTCTCACACAGTCTGCCCAAAAGTCTTCCGAACAGGCAGTTGGAATTTCCTCTCTCTTTGTGGATTTCTCCGCCGGAATGACCTCCCTGCAGTCCCCCCACCTTGACTTCATAGGCAAGACCGCTCTTCTTCTCTGCCGCAACCGGCACGTGACACTTTACCCTGGCTCCGCCTGCACAACTGGTTAAGAAAATGCCTTCATCCTCGGAATCCAAATTCACCATACGATTTCCGGTAAGCATAGAGAGGTCAATACCTCTGGCTCCGTCCATTCCCACTTCTTCATCCACGGTGATGATAACCTCCAGCTTCGGATGACTGATTGTATCGGAATCCAGAAGTGCCAGAGAATACGCAACTGCAATGCCGTCATCACCGCCCAGGCTGGTTCCCTGCGCATAAATTTTATCGCCATCCACCGCTACGCGCAGCCCTTCTGTCTTCATATCTATATCACAGTCCGGCTTCTTCACCGCAACCATATCCATATGCCCCTGCAAAATCACAGCAGGTTCCTTCTCATAACCGGGAGTTGCCTCCTTCACGATGATGATGTTTTTCAATTCATCCTGAATATAAAAAAGTCCTCTTTTTGCAGCAAAATCCGCAAGATAATCGCTGATTTGCTCCACATTTCCCGAACCGTGGGGAATTTTTGTAATCTCCTCAAAGTATTGAAATACATTCTTCGGTTCCAGATTTGATAAAACGCCCATATTGTCCTCCTGTTTATGCCTGCTCCGGAAATATCTTTTCCGGGACAATCTCATATCATTTTACAATTTTTTTCATTAATTGTATACATCTTTGCCGGAATTTTTACGGACTTTTTCCGGAAAGTACTCACTACCTTTTTTGATTTATTTGTAATATTGCTTTCGATAATACTTTCATACAATTTGTGAAAAAAGCAACAACAAAACAACGGCTGCGCACTCTTTTCAGTACACAGCCGTTATCCGAAGCTCCCCGAGTAGGGCTCGAACCTACAACAACTCGGTTAACAGCCGAGTGCTCTACCATTGAGCTATCGATGAAAATACTTATTAATAATATAGTACATTTTTCTTTTCTGTCAAGAGGGTGAGGAATTTTTTTCCATCTTCTTTTTCTCTGTCTTTTCGATAGCTTCCCAAAGTCCGTTCAGATACGTAGCTCCCAGGGCCCTGTCGTAAAGTCCGTAGCCCGGTCTTCCTGTCTCTCCCCATATCATTCTGCCGTGGTCAGGGCGGATATAGCCTTCAAAACCGCTGTCAAACAATGCTTTCATAATGGCATACATATCCAATGTTCCGCAGACAGACAAATGGGCGGTTTCCTCAAATCCCCTGTTCTCCGGCAGCACCGCTACGTTCCGCATGTGTACGAAATGGATTCTTCCCATTTTTCCATACTTTTCCGCCATTTTTACAACATCATTTCGGCCCGAGCAACCCAGCGAACCGGTACAAAGCGTAATACCGTTGTTAGGCACGTCAAACAGCTTTAAGAACCGATCCAGATTCTTTTCATCCGTGATAATGCGTGGGAGACCGAAAATACTCCAGCAGGGATCATCCTCGTGGATAGCCATATTTACACCGCACTCCACAGCAACGGGTATAATGCGTTCCAAAAAATATTTCAGGTTATCCCAAAGCATCTCCTCAGACATAAACTGGTACTCCGCCACCACATCCCGAAGCTCCGCCCGTGTGTAGCTGGCATCCCAACCCGGAAGCGTCAAGTCGCTGTCACTCTGTAAAGGATTTACTTCATCCACACGGCTCTGATAATAAGCCAGCGTTGTAGACCCGTCCGGAAGTTCATGGGCAAGTTCCGTCCTTGTCCAGTCAAACACAGGCATAAAATTGTAGCAAACACACTTTACTCCTGCTTCGGCAACTCTTCGGATGTTTTCACAATAATTTTCAATGTAGTGGTCTCTTGTCTTCTTTCCCAGCTTGATATCCTCATGCACCGGAATACTCTCCACCACCTCGAAAGCCATGCCTTCCGCCTCAATCACAGATTTCAGATCTGCGATGCTCTCCCTGCTCCAAACCTGCCCCACAGGCACATCATACACTGCCGTCACAATAGTACTCATACCGGGAATCTGCCGGATATTCCGCAAAGTTACCTTATCCTCTTTCCCATACCACCGAAATGACAGCTTCATACTTGTGTACCTCCCAATGCCTGTTGCTTCTGTTCCACTGCAGATTCTTTACGGTAGAGTATTATGTCCGGTATGAAAAATAATTATGCACTATAACATTGACTTCTTTTTTGAAATGATATGGATATGCTATGAGTGTTTTCATTTCAACAATTTAGCCCAACCATATAGCAGCAAGCCCGTTACGGTTATATTTCAAAAAAGTCAGAATTGGACCGTAAGATTAAAGAGCTTATTACGGTCCAATTTCATAAAACGCAAATTCTCCCGTAAAAATTAGATAGCTCTGAAAAGAGAAATTATCCAAATGACATACCCATTTTTCACAATACAAAAAAGCCGTAAAATAACGTTTTCTCTTGAGAATACGTTATTTTCGGCTTTTCATCCAGAGCAGATAACGGGAATCGAACCCGCCTCCTCAGCTTGGGAAGCTGATGTACTACCGATATACTATATCTGCTGAATGAATTGATTATAGCATACCTTTCCCGCAATTTCCAGACCCAATTTTCAAAAAAAGAGCAACAGTTCAGCCATAAAATGTCGACAATAATGCGTGGGGCTTGCACGTAAAGCATTATCCGCCCGAATACTTATTCAACTATGCCCAACCACTTCAACGCATTCCATATGCCGTCCTTGTCCACATCTGTGGTAACAAAGTTCACAATCTCCTTTACATCCTCCGTGGCGTTTCCCATAGCAATACTCACAGCAGCGCTCTCGAACATGGGAATATCGTTGCTGCTGTCACCGATTGCCACGGTACGGCTCATAGGGATTCCCAGCCTCTCTGCGATATACCGCATTCCGCTGGCTTTGGAATAACCCTTGGGCATAATTTCAAAATATCCGCCCTTTCGATCCACAAAATCCAGCCTGTCTCCGAATTCCCGGCTGAAGGCTTCCATCTTTTCTCTTTGATCCGCATAGGCATAAAACTTATCAAAATGTCCCGGCGCTTCCTCAAAGGATTTATAGTGGAGATGATCGAACTGATGAATATACTTTCGGAAAACATCCGTAAAGATTCTCTCATCACTATCCCGAAAATTGATTTCACTTCCCTCCAGCACTGCGTCAATACGATATTTACCCAGCCCGGATATAATTTCTTCTGCTTCCTTTACAGTAAATGTCTTGTGTAGAAGAGTCTCACCGCGAAAGTTTATCATGGTACCGCATCCAAGCAGAATCCCATCAAATTCTACATCTCCCGTCACATCAGGACCAACCAGGGCAAGACTCCGCCCTGTGTTAATCATACAGATATGTCCTTTTTCCCTGGCTATCCGAATTGCCCTTCCGGCACTTTCCGGGATTCCTCCCACCGGCTCCGGTATTAATGTTCCGTCTATGTCAAAAAAAATCAGCATTTTGTTCTCCGTCGCGCCCTATTCGTTGTTGCAGTCTCATTTCACCTCAAAGCTTCGCTTTTCGTTGTCGCGTTCTTCGGCAAATACGGCTGCTCTCACAGTTGTATTACGTTGTACCGTTCAGGTTTCTATCACACATCCGCGCTTGCCTCAGTGTTCACGTAAAAACCCGGCAGATTTCTCCGCCGGGCAATATGTCCTTGAATTAACTTATGCAACTTTGCTCTTTGCAAGCTCTGCCAGAGTCTTGAATCCCTCTGCATCGTTTACAGCCATCTCAGCCAGCATCTTTCTGTTCATATCAACACCGGCCAGCTTCAGACCATACATAAACTTGCTGTAGGAAAGGCCGTTCAATCTTGCTGCTGCATTGATACGAGCAATCCACAGCTGTCTGAACTGACGCTTTCTCTCTTTTCTGCCTGCGTAGGAGCTGGTCAGAGCTCTCATAACTGACTGCTTTGCTACTCTGTACTGCTTGCTTCTTGCGCCTCTGTAGCCCTTTGCAAGCTTTAATACTCTATTATGTTTCTTCTTGGCATTCATGCCGCCTTTAATTCTTGCCATGTCTCTTCTTCCTCCTTACCAGACTTATAAATAGGGTAAAATCTTCTTCATATTCTTTACATTTGTTGCATCTGTCATAGCAGGCTTTCTCAGATTACGCTTTGTCTTCGTAGTCTTTTTGGTTAAGATATGGCGCTTGTAAGCCTTATTTCTCTTCAACTTACCTGTTCCTGTCACTTTAAAACGCTTTGCAGCTGCTCTGCTTGTCTTCATCTTGGGCATAACATTATCCTCCTAAACTTATAAATAATCTATTTTAACCTTTGCTAACTAGCGAACTAGCGCTTTACAGTTAAAAACATTGTCATACTTCTGCCTTCTACCTTGGGTGCCTTTTCAACCACCGCAACGTCCGACAGACTTTCAGCAAAATCATCCAGAATGTGTTTGCTGCTGTTCATATGTGCCATCTCACGACCGCGGAAACGCAAAGTAACCTTAACTCTGTCACCCTTTGTGATGAACTTTCTTGCGGCATTCATTTTTGTGTTCAGGTCGTTGGTGTCAATGTTGGGAGAAAGACGAATTTCCTTAATTTCAACAACCTTTTGCTTCTTCTTCGCTTCCTTCTCTTTTCTGAGCTGCTCGTACTTAAACTTGCCGTAATCCACAATCTTACAAACGGGAGGCTTTGCAGTAGGTGCTATCTTTACCAAATCAAGCCCTGCTTCCTCCGCAAGTCTCAAAGCTTCCTTCACGGACACGATGCCCAACTGTTCACCGTCCTCGCCGATCAGACGTACCTCTTTGTCTCTAATCTGCTCGTTAATCATTAAATCGCTAATGGTCGTACCCTCCATCAATTAAGAAAATAAAAAAGTGGATAGCATAACTATCCACCTGATTTCACGTTCACAGAGCATATGCCGACAAATGTCATGCACTTCTCCGTATCGAAATGTGAACACTTACTGGCTCAATTGCCGTAAGGTGAGAGTGGATACTCTGCTTGCTGGCGTGCTTTTTCACACGCTTAAACAGAATATCACGTTCCCACACTCCTGTCAAGAGTTTTTTAACAAATCAGCTCACCAAATTTTTACAAATCCGTTTACCAAAATTACTTCTCCGTAAAAGTCGCACACTCCGTCTCACGGCAGTCGCAGGCACCGCACCCCTTGATGTCCACATGGTCCGCATGACACTTGTAGTTTGAGTTGTAAACACACTTCACAGCTTCGCAGTCAATGCTGATTGTCTTGCTGGGATGAAGTACGGAACTCTTAAAAGCATCCTGTCCCTCTCTTCTCTGAATAAAACTCTCGCAGCAGGTTTCACCACAGCTGCAGGCATGCTTTCCGCCTACCATGATATCGCCCTTGCTGCACAGATGCTGCTCATTGTAGGTACAATTTTCCACCGCACATTTTAAATCCGCCATATATTTCCTCCATTCCGCTACCGCTACAAAAGGTCTGCCCGGGTAGCTGCCGACAGACCTAATGTAAGTTTGCGTCTATTTAAGGAAAAATATACGAACAATTTTTATAATTTAAATCGCATGGTGCTGAAGGCGCAAGCCACAATCCCCACGAATCCTATTGCAATGTCAATTCCATAAGGAATCTGTAGCATCTGTGCAATGAAGGAATACAGAAAAATTCCGGCGGCAAAAATACCAAAACGCTTTAAATATCTCATAGCATAAGTTCTTCTTCTCTCCGAACCCGCCTCCACTGCATCCTCATAACTGACGCCGTTGATCCAAAAGACTTTTTCTGTTTTGTATATCATGAACATCAAAATCACAATACCGATTGTCATGATATTGTTCAGCAACCGCACAATAAGTCCCACATCTTCCGTCGGCAAAAATGCCAGGAGCGTCATCATGGCACAAAAGCCTATCAGCCAGATGACAAATCCTGTGTAACTCTTCTTCAACATAGTACAATACTCCTTATACATGTGAATAATTCCCAATATGGACAATCCCCATTCCGTCAGGAAATATCCAATTCGGGCGGCACATCCAGCTCGTCGGAGACATATTTCCCGTTTTTCTTTCTCTGCCTCACACACTCAGTCAGCAAATATTCAATTTGTCCGTTTACCGAGCGGAAATCATCCTCTGCCCAGGATGCAATGGCATCATAGAGCTTGGGTGAAAGCCGCAGCGGAATCTGTTTTTTATTATCTGCCATATTAATATAAACTTCCCGAATTCACAATAGGCTGGGCGTCTCGGTTGCCGCAAAGCACCACCAGCAGATTAGATACCATTGCTGCCTTTCTCTCCTCGTCCAACTGTACCACCTGATTTTCGTTCAAACGCTCCAGTGCCATCTCCACCATACCCACAGCGCCGTCCACAATCATCTTTCTCGCGTCAATGATAGCAGATGCCTGCTGCCTTTGCAACATTACAGACGCGATTTCGGGAGCATAGGCGAGGTATGTGATTCTCGCTTCCACAATCTCAATACCGGCTTCGTTTACCCTGGTCTGAATCTCTTCCCTGATACGTTTTGCTACCGTCTCACTGGAACCCCGCAGACTTCCCTCATCCGCATTGCCGTCTCCCGTGGTATCAACATTGGGAGCCACATCATAAGGATAAATGCGAACAATATTTCTCAGCGCGCTGTCACACTGCAGAGACAGGAATTCCTTGTAATTATCCACGTTAAACACAGCCTTTGCCGTATCCACGATTTTCCATGTCACAGCAATTCCGATTTCCACAGGGTTTCCAAGACAGTCATTAATCTTCTGCCTACAATTGTTCAAAGTCATTATCTTCAAAGAAATCTTCTTTGATACTGCTTCGGCTGTCTCCGCAGGATTTTTCCCTTGTACATCCCCGCTTTGATTTAAACGGGTCTTGGCTGCCGGATTCACCGCGGTACAGAAGGGATTTACGAAGTAAAATCCCGACTCACGCAGAGTGCCGATGTACTTTCCGAACAAAGTCAGCACAAGCGCTTCCTGAGGCTTTAACACCTTAAGTCCCGGCCAGATAATCCATCCGAGAGACAGGACAATGATACTCACAACCAGTAGTACCGTTCCGTTCTTCCCCTGTTCCTCCAAAATTCCTCCGCAGATTACCCCAATGAGTGCAAGGACATAAACTGCTATCGACAAAATCAATACCAACATTCCGTTCTTTTTTGTACTTAATACTTTTTCTTCCATACAAAACACTCCCTTTTAAGATTCTATTCATTCTATCTTTTCTACCAATATTCTTAGTATGTAACGGGTACGGTACCGGTTTTACTCCTGCGGCACAGTACGGTTCGCACATTTTGCTGCCTTCCATACTTTTCCGGCAAGCAACGCAAATCCAATGGTCATCAGCCAGATAACAACCTCGATTACCACTGCCGGAGTACCTATACCGCTCAATATAACCGCCACGAAATCCAACACAAAATGGAGGAATATCGCAAGCAGATACCAGCCGGTTTTCCCCTTGCCTTTGACTGCCTGCCATACAATCACAGACAGAGAAATCTGTGCAATCACAGCAGCAATCCGCTCAACGGGGCTTAGCAGGAACAAAAAGGGCGAAGTAGTAGCCAGTGCTTCCATAGATGCCTGCAAAGTTGCTCCGGTTGCTGTGTCCGTGCCGTTTATCAGGATACTTACGCTGCCGGTATTTATCATGATGGCATAAATCAGGTTGTTCAACATCCCGAAAAACAAAATCCAAAATGCCTCAAAGCCACCATGTCCGGCTCCGTACATCAGAGCATTGTAATCATTTTCCTGCTTTTTCTTCAGCAGAAACTTCATGGCAACGAATCTGCCCGTTTCCTCGAACAACCCGGCCATCAGTCCGCCATACAGCGCATACAGCCAGATATTGCCCTGAATCGTACTTCCCGCGGGGCCGTAAAGCACAATCATATGTACTATCTGCTCCAACACAAAAGCAAACAGGAACATGACCCCACAGCCCACCCAGAACGGCAGAAAGTCACACTTCCATTTTTTTCGGCAGAAAATGCACAATCCCACCGGAATTGCCACGCCGATTAACATGTTCAAAATAATAATAAAAATTGTCAGTCCTGAAACGCTCATATTAGCACCCCTCTCTATTTTGATATCAAAATCATATCACTTTAATATTCAAAATGCAAGCTATTATCGTAAAGTGAATTCTTTATTGATAAAAAAACAGCATCCCGGCTGTTTCCAACCGGTCATGCTGTTTTTTTACATCAATTCTGTCCGACTTATTTACTTTGCTTCCTCCTGCACCACTTCCTTGCGGATTTCCTTGGTACGGATTTCTTCACATATCTGTTCGATAAACTCAGCCAAAGGCTTCTGTCCCTCATCCCCTGCGAAACGGCTTCGTACGGAGACAAGTCCGTCTGCCTCCTCCTTCTCGCCCACAACCAGCATATAAGGAACCTTTGCCAGTCTGGCTTCACGAATCTTGAAGCCAATCTTCTCGGAGCGATTGTCAACAGTGGCGTCAATGTCTCTTGCCTGCAGCTCTTTTAATACCTTTGCCGCATATGTCTCATACTTTTCGGAGATAGGAAGAACACGAACCTGCTCAGGACACAGCCAGGTGGGGAATTTGCCCGCATACTTTTCAATCAGCCATGCCAGTGTTCTCTCGTAGCAACCCATGGATGTTCTGTGGATGATATAAGGACGAACCTTGTCGCCGTTCTGATCCACATAGTACATATCAAAATTCTCGGCAATTGCACAGTCAAGCTGAATGGTAATCATGGTGTCTTCCTTGCCGTAGACGTTCTTCGCCTGAATATCAATCTTGGGACCATAGAATGCTGCCTCGCCGTCTGCCTCCACAAAGGTTACACCCTTCTCCCGAAGTACGGCACGGAGTGCATCCTGAGTACTATTCCAGTAGTTATCATCCCCAAGATACTTTTCCTTGTTGGCGGGGTCCCACTTGGACAGACGATAGGTAACATCATCCTGTAAGCCAAGCGTACTGAGTACATAGTATGCCAAATCCAGACAGCCTTTCAATTCTTCCTCCGCCTGATCGGGTCTGATGACAAGATGCGCCTCGGTGATGGTAAACTGTCTCACGCGGGTCAGTCCGTGCATCTCGCCGGAATCCTCACATCTGAACAGTGTGGAGGTTTCACTCATTCTGTAGGGCAAATCGCGGTAAGACTTCTGGGAATTCTTATATACATAATACTGGAAAGGACAGGTCATAGGTCGAAGAGCAAATACTTCCTTGTCAGTCTCCTCATCGCCCAGCACAAACATACCGTCCTTATAATGATCCCAGTGACCGGAAATCTTATACAAATCACTCTTTGCCATAAGCGGAGTACGGGTGCGGACATAGCCCCACTCCTTGTCCTCCAGATCCTCAATCCAACGCTGGAGCTTCATAATCATCTTGGTTCCCTTTGGCGTAAACAGTGGCAGACCCTGACCGATGACATCAACGGTGGTAAACAGCTCCATCTCACGTCCCAGCCTGTTATGGTCGCGGCGTTTTGCATCCTCTATCTTCTCCAGATGCTGAGCCAGGTCTTCTTTGTTATTATAAGCAGTACCATAGATACGCTGCAGTCTGGCCTTGTTGGAATCTCCCCTCCAATAAGCCATGGAAGAAGAAGTCAGCTTGAACGCTTTGATTCCCTTGGTACTCATCAGATGAGGTCCCGCGCACAAATCCACAAAATCCCCCTGACTGTAGAAAGAAATCTCCGCATCTTCGGGTAAATCCCGAATCAACTCCACCTTGTAAGGCTCATTTCTGTCCTCCATGAACTTAATTGCTTCCGATCTGGGCAGAGTAAATTTCTCCAGCTTGGCACCTTTCTTGATGATCTTCTTCATCTCTGCTTCCAGATTGTCCAAATCCTCCCTGGAAAAAGGTGCATGGTCAAAATCATAGTAAAATCCGGTGTCGATGCTGGGACCGATGGTCAGCTTTGCATCGGGAAACAGATTCTTTACTGCCTCCGCCAGTACATGGGACGCAGTGTGGCGAATGGTCGCCAGTCCTTCCTCATCGTTTGCGGTACAGATTTGAAGCTCACAGTCCTTATCCAAAACCGTTCTCAGATCCACAACCTCTCCGTTAACCTTTGCGCAGCAGGCCGCACGGGCAAGCCCCTCGCTGATATCCAACGCAATCTCATAAACGCTCTTGCTCTCTCCATACTCTTTAACGGAGCCATCCTTTAATGTGATTTTCATTTTATATCCTCCTGATTTTCATTTTCTTCTTTTTCGTCTTCCGCTTTACAGCTGCAACCGTAGCCGTTTCCGTTATTGTTGTTTCCGTTGTTGCTGCCTATCATCATTCCGTGAGTCATGGGGGCGGTTTTCAGTCCGTATACAATCCCGCCCAGCAGGCATACGGCTCCAATAAGCCAGATTGTCACCTTGGGTAGCGTCAAATCGCCCTCAAAACATCTCTCTGTTATCTCCTTCAGCTTTTCTTTCATAGATTCTCCTTTCTTCCTACCTCGAAGCCTCGCCTTCTCGGCGTCGCAACAAAAAGAAAATCCCTTGCAATCCGATACCGGATTGCAAGGGACGTATTTCACGCGGTTCCACCCTTGTTGCAGATTGCTCTGCCACCTTCATTTGCTCATAACGGGAGCTGCCGTGCCCGATTAAGGGCCACTCAGAGACGGTCTTCGAAATTTGTTCCGTCAAGCCGCTTCCAGCACCGTTTCAAACGGGCGGCTCTCTCTGGGATTTCCCAAATCCTACTCTTCTCCTCAACGCTTTCTGACATTCATCATATTACTTTTTAAGAAGAATGTAAAGTACTTTTTATATAGTCTTCCACTGCGTCACGGTTTATTTCCAGGGAAACTGCAAGCTCACCGTACAGGCTTTCCTCCGCCATATGGAAATACTTGGAATCCACCGCTGTCACTTTTCTGCCTTCTTCGATACGTTTCTGTTTCCTGAGATAAATAGTCTTAATGATTCTTACCCATTCCTTACTGTTTCCCGTTTTCATACAATCCCGGTAAATCTGCTCCGAGAGTTTGTCATTTGATATGGTCAACAACGGAATTTCCGGTATCATGCCAATCAGTTCCTTGGCTTCTTCCCGCTTCAACACACGCCTCATGGATTCCTTCGGCGAATCTACCGGCACGTAAACCGTACTTCCCGACTGATATATGGGTTTTAAGATGTAGTATTTTCTCTCCTTATCCACACCCGAAATATCCAGAGTTGTAATCTTTTCCACCACACATACGCCTTTGTTTCCGCATACCACGTACTCGCCCGTCTCAAACACAAAAAACCTTCCTTTCATCCGCTTACATTCATCTGGTCTCTTAAACAGTTATAACCATATTTTAACAGAATAAACCAGAAAATGTCAGTAAATTGTACTGTTTGAAACGTTTTTTGTGAAAATTGCGCATAAGAGCAGCGCGGCTTATTGTACATAATGCCGCGCCTTCACGATTTTCTGACCATCAATTGCCTTGAAATATCAGTCATTCACCTTAATACTTTCAATCACGGGCTGATTTGCCTTCTCCACAGTACCGTTATTATCCGTAACGGGCACTGCTTCACAAATGGCATCCACAACCTCAATTCCCTCTGTTACATATCCAAAGCAGGCATACTGCCCATCCAGGAAAGTACTGTCCTCATGCACAATAAAAAACTGGGAGCTTGCGCTGTCATAATTCTGGGCCCGGGCCATGGAAATAGCACCTCTGGTATGGGACAGATTATTTTCCACACCGTTGGCGGAAAACTCTCCCTTGATTGTCTCATCGGAACTGCCCATTCCGGTTCCCAACGGGTCACCGCCCTGAATCATAAAACCGTCAATAATACGATGAAAAGTCAGCCCATCATAAAAGCCCTCCTCCGCCAGCTTGACAAAGTTTGTCACGGAAATGGGCGCCGCATCGGCATCCAGCTCTACGGAAATGGTTCCGTAATCCTTTACCGTTATCTCCACATGATGCTTGCCGGACAA